>NZ_DATKFR010000202.1:0-54525 GCF_035511255.1 Parvibaculum sp. | reverse complement strand
GGGAGCGCGGGCTTCTCGGCCGCCGCCGCACCCGTGGCGATCGCGACCGCGAACCCGGATAGCCATAACCCATCGTGAAACCGCGCCATTAGTTCCCCCCTCTGAGCCAATTCCCGCTTTTCCCATGCGGTCTTTGCCGCCCGCGGGTTTGCCTTACCGGCGCGCCAGAATGGCGAAATTCGCGGCCGAACCCAAGAAAATCCGGCACGGGCAGGCCCCGCCGCCCGGCGCGGCAATCCGTCCCGCATTTGAGGCTTGCCGCGACCAAGTGCCTCGCCCTAGCTTGCGCGTCATGTTGTCGTGGTTCCGCTCCAAGAAGCTCCCCTCGGTCGCCCTGTCGCTCGCCATGCTGGCGCTGATGACGGCGGCCGTCTCCTATTCGCCGACGCTCTACCGCTGGTTCTGTGCGGCGACGGGGTATGGCGGCTCGGTGACGGTGAAGCGCTCGACCGACGGCGAGAGCTATGCGCAGTCCGACGCCATCGGCCCTGCGATCACCGTGCGCTTCGACACCAATGTCGCACCGTCTCTCGATTGGGAATTTAAGCCGGAGGTCACGTCGGTCGAGACCCATATCGGCCTGCCGACGACGGTTTACTTCATCGCGAAAAATCTTTCCGACAAGACGATCGTCGGCCGCGCCACCTATAACGTGACGCCGGACGCCGCCGGCTACTACTTCACCAAGACGCAGTGCTTCTGCTTCACGGAAGAAAAGCTGAAGCCCGGCGAGACGGCGCGCATGCCGGTGGTCTTCTATGTCGATCCGGAAATGCTCACCGACATGACGGCAAAGAGCATCCGCACCATCACGCTCTCCTATTCCTTCTTCCGGCAGGAAGCGGACACCGCCGCCATCGCCGATGCGCGCCCGCTCGCCGATGCCTCGAAGGCGGACGCCGAAGCGCTGGCGCGGACGAAGGAAGCCGAGTTCGAGCCGGCGGAAGTCAGGCGCCGCTAGCACAGGCCGGAATAGACCTGTAACGTCGAGGCCGGATATCTCCGCGAGCGGAAGGCTTCGATGTTCCCGATCTCCGACGACAACCCGGAACCAGGCCGCCCGATCGTCACCTGGGCGCTCATCGCGGCCTGTATTGCCGTGTTCCTCTGGCAGATGTCGCTGCAGGGCGGCAATGCCGAACGCGCCGTCTTCCAGTTCGGCGCGGTGCCCGCCACGCTCTTTGGAAAGGCGGATGCGAATGCCGTCATTCCCGCCTGGGCGACGATCCTCACCTCCATGTTCATGCATGGCGGCCTCGCCCATCTCGGCGGGAACATGCTCTATCTCTGGATATTCGGCGACAATGTCGAGATCGCCATGGGGCGTGCGAAGTTCTTCGTCTTCTATCTCGTCTGCGGAACGATCGCGGCGCTGACGCAAGCCTTTCAGTCGCCCGCTTCGACGGTGCCGCTGATCGGTGCGAGCGGCGCGATTTCCGGCGTGCTCGGCGCCTATCTTCTGTTGCAGCCCTTCGCGCATGTCCGCGTCGCGATCATGCCGCTGCCCTTCTTCATCCGCGTCATCAGCGTGCCGTCGCTCGTCGTGCTCGGCTTCTGGTTCGTGATCCAGTTCGTCAGCGGACTTGCGAGCGACCCGGAGAAGGGCGGCGTCGCCTTCTGGGCGCATGTCGGCGGCTTCGTCGCGGGGGTGGTGCTGATGCCGTTCTTCAAGAGGCGCGACGTCGCGCTCTTTCAAAAGGGAACGCCGCGCGTGTTCGACGCGCGGCGCAATCGTGACGGAGACGGTCCCTGGGGCAACCGTCGCGGGCCCTGGGGCTGAAGCCGGAAACCCTTCGGCGTCAGTCGATGACGAGTTCGACCGCCGGGTGAAGCTTCTTCAGGTTCGGCAGCGACTTGGACTGCCACGGAATCTTGGTCGATCCCTTGACGCCGAGGCCGACGCCAGGCTGCTTGCGCACCTCGATGGTGAACTTCGCCAGCAGGTTGATGCCCGAGCTGTTGAGGAATTCGAGGCTCGTCAGATCGAGCGTGATGCGTTCGGGCTTTGCCGCCAGAACCTTGTCCATCATCTCCTGGATCGGTGCATAGGCCTCGGTGCCCGAGAGCCGCATCGTGCCTTCGTAATAGATCGCCGCTCCGTCGGTCCACACCCGATATTCGCTGGTCTTGATTTCCATGGTGGTCATCTTGGCTTTCAGTCAGAGGTCAGGCTTTAGATCACGAAAGGGCGAGAGCTGCGAATGTTTCGAGCCGGACGGGCGCATCGCGGCCCGCCTGCTCGAAGGTCCAGCCGAGTTCGGCGCCGTAATCGTTCATGAGGGTGAGGATGCCGAGGCCGGATCCGCCGGCGTCCGGATCTTCCGCGTTGGCTTCGATGCGCTCGATGAGAAGCTCGCCCGGGTCGCGCGAGACGATTTCCTCGAGCAGCGTACCAAAGCGCGTCGTCGTTTCCGCCGAGGCGAAATTGGCGAGCTTCAGCGTGAAGTTCCGTCCGTCGAGCGAGGCCTCGAGCACGACGTCGCCCGGCGCGCGGAATTTCACCGCATTCTCGGCAAGTTCGTTGACGAGATAGCCGATGCTGTGGCGCGCATCGTTGACGTTGGCGCCACTCGCGGCCGAAAGACCGGAGAAGAAATCGCCGAGGAACTCCGCCGTCGCGCCGGCATGGCTCCAGCCGAGTTCGAGCGGTCCGTCGAAAAAGACGAGGCGCAGGGTCGGCGTTTCGGCCGCCGCCCGGGGGACGGCGCCATAGCTCTTGCCGGAGGGAGGGGTCGTCATGCGCTCACCTGTGCTTCAGGACGACGAGCGTGATGTCGTCATGGATTTTCTGTGTGCCGATATGCGCCATCAGATCGTCGATGATGCCGCGCTTGATGTCGTCGGCATTGCCATGCGCATGGCGCTTGGCGCTGTCGCTCAGCCGTTCGAGCCCGAAGAGCTCGCCCCTGGGGCTTTCGGCTTCCGTCACACCATCGGTGTGGAGGATCATTACGTCGCCGAGATCGAAGCGGATGTCCTTCGTCGCGGTGAAGGCCGAGATGTCGAATTCGAGGCCGACGGGGAAGCCGAGATCGATCGTGTCGATGCGCTCCACCTCGCCATTCCGACGCACGATCAGCACTTCCTCGTGCTGGCCGGACAGCGTCATCTGCCGGTCGGCATAGTCGATGAAGGCGAGCGAAAGATGCTTGCCCGATTCCGTGCGTTCGATGTTCTTGTAGATGGCGCGGTTGAGGACGTTGAGGAAGTTCTTGGGGTCGTCCTCGCCGCGTTCCTGCAGCGCGCGGGCGACCGACTGCACCATCAGCATGAGGACGCCGCTTTCGAGCCCGTGGCCCGTCACGTCCCCGATGCCGATCTTGACGCGGGCGCCGGCCTGCAACACGTCGTAATAGTCGCCGCCCACCTCGTCGGCCGGTTCCATGTAGCTTGCGATGTCGAGGCGTGGAATGGCGTCGAGTTCGCCGGGCTTCGGCAGCACCATCATCTGGACCTGCCGTGCGATGTCGAGTTCGGCGCCGAGGCGGAGGTTCTCGCCCTTGAGCTTCTCGTTGAGCTTCAGGATTTCCTCATTGGCATCGCCGAGCTGCTTGGTTCTTTGCTCGACGAGCTGTTCGAGGTTTTCGGTGTGATAGCGGATTTCCTCCGCCATGCTGTTGAAGGCGGTGCCCACCTCGCCGACCTCGTCGCCGGAGGGGATATGGACGCGCACCGAATAATCCTTGTCGCGCAGGCGACGCGCGGCGCTCGCGAGCTGGCTCAGGCCCGCCGTGATGCGCTTCGAGATGCCGAAGACGGCGGCGAGCACCACCATCAGCGAAAAGACGAGGATTCCGCCCTGCCATTGCATGATGCGCGTGGTGGCGCTCGAAATCTTGGTCTGCGCCGCAAACAGAGAGGCGTAAATCTCGCGTTCCGGCACGACGAAGCCGAGGGCGAGGTTTTCGGCGACGATCGGGCCGCTGCCGTTCCAGAGATTGACCGGCTTCAGTCGGCGAAGCACGACGATATAGGGAACCTGCTCGCCTCTTTCCTGGAGAAAGATATGGCGGATCGTCGTTTCGTCGTTCGTCGGCATTTCGAGGGAGGCGATGGTCTTCTGGCTGCTCTTGCGCAGCGAACGCTCGGTGCCGGTAACGCCTTGTCCGGTCGCGCCGCTCGCGGTCGTGAGGCCCAGCACCTTTTCGCCGGCGGGATTGATCGCCAGCACATTGCCGTTCGACATGGTGAGGAAGCCGAAGCCCGTCTCTGCGAGCTTGACGCTCTGCACGATGTCGGCGAGCTGTTCGAGCGTGATGTCGGCGGCGACCATGCCGGCGACATGCTGGCGGTCCTTCGACCAGAGAGGGTGGAAGAAGCTGACGATGAGATTGCCGGTGATGGCGTCGATATAGGGCGCCGTCGTCGTGATGTCGGTCGCGACGGGGCGCGCACCGGGCTTTCCGATCCAGCCCTGCCAGTCCTCATAGACGCCGGGAAAGAAGAAATCCCAGAAGTTCGCCTTGTTATGGCCGGGATAGAGCTTGTCGAAGGTCTGCGCCTGGTCGGAATAGGGTGTCGTGCGCATGATCGGACGGTCCTTTGGACCGACATAATAAAGCTGCAGCTTTTTCGCGCCGGTCGCCATCAGGCTCGCGCCGAAGACGTCGAAGATCGCGTTCTGCTGAATGTCGCTCAGAATGTCGGGCCGTGGCTTGTGGTCGGGTCCGAGAAGATAGCCCCAGACGCTCATGACCGAGGGAGCGCCGGGCTTGTTCTGCGCCCATTCGCCCTTCGTGTCGTAGCTGAGCGGCGGCACGAAAGTCGGATCGGCGGCGATCGCCTTGCCGATCGCGGCCTTGGTCTCTGGATGGTCGATCAGCATCTGCATCGAGCCGGCGAGCGCGCTCACTTCCGAAAAGACGCGGTCGAGCAGCAGGTCGGCGCGCAGCGCCGTCGTCTCGATGTAGTTCTGCAGATATTCCTGGCTCGCCTTGGTAAGGCCCTGCTCGATCTCATGCGTCGCGTCGCGCGAGAGACGGTTGACGTTCCAGAGCGCGATGCTGCCCGAGAGCAACAGGTCGAAGAGCACCGCGGCGCCGACGACCAGAACGAACTTCGCACGGAAGCTCTTCGGCGCGAAAGCCCCGAGAGAAGAGCGGATGCGATGGGGAAAAGTTATGTCGCTCATGCCGGTTTGCGTCCCGACGCGACCCAGATCGGCCAGCCCGCATAGCCCTTGGGGTGCAGCGCCGCGAAGATATGATCCTGAAAGCCCTGACGGAACTTCTTGTTGAACTCCTCGCTGTCGCCGCGCTCGACCGACATCTTGCCGGCATAGACGTCTTCCCAGGCCTGGATGACGTCGGCGAAATCCTGCGGATCTCCATCGAGATTGGTGACCATAAAGGATTCCATGCGGATATCCTCGAAGCCCGTCTCCATCATGTAGCGACGGCTCTTCGGTCCGAGCTCGATGTCCATCTTGAAATGGTCCCAGAGCCTGGCGACTTCCGTGTAGGTCCACTGGATGCTCTCGCCGCGCGGCTCGCCGAGGCAATGGGAGTTTTTCTCATTGGTGATATAGACGCGGCCGCCCGGCTTGCAGATGCGGAAAAGCTCCTTGAGGATCAGCTCCGGCCTGTCGAAGACCTGCAGCGAATGGCGGCAGGTGACGAAATCGAACTGATTGTCTTCCAGCAGCATCTGCGATGCGTCGCCATAGACATATTCGATGCCCTTGATGCCGAAGTCCGCGGCGACCTTGCGCGCATAGGCGAGGCTCGGCTTCGCGTGGTCGATGGCGACCAGGCGCGACGGCGTGAATTCCTTGTAGATGAGGGCGGCGAAATCGCCGATGCCGCAGCAGACGTCGGCGACGGCCATTCCGGGCTTCAAGCCGTGTCGGGGCAGGATTTCGCGCTCATGGCGCCAGGTCATCTTGGTCTGGGTGCGCAGGATTGGAATGAAGCCGCCATCCTCGAGCACGTCCTGTCCCGGATAGAACTGCGTGTCGTATTGCTCGACGGAAATATTCGGGCTGATGCGCGCGAGTTTCGAGAATTTCCGCGCCGACCATCCGACGACGCTCGACGTCACCACCGAAATCTTGAGGTCCGGTTTTTCCTGGCAGGCCCGCGTGACGAGGCCGGCCAACTCGTGAAAGGCGATGTTGTTGAGCCGGATGAGCCGCTTGACGTTGAGATAGAGCGTACCGTTGACGGCGCGCGCCGATTTCTCGAAGGTCTTGCGCAACTCGCCGAGCTCGCCGGCGCTTTGCGGGCTCATGGACCCTGCAACCATCAGTTCCTGGTTGTTGTCGTCGTAGCGGATCGTGAATGACATGGCGGCGCCCCCCAAAGGCGCGGATCAGGCTGGCATCTCTTCAAGGGCGAGATCGGCAACGAGGCGCACGGCGTTGCCTTCGCCGGGTTCGAGAGAAAGCCGCGCTTTATAATCGACGGCGAGTTCGAGAAGGCCGATGCTCGGGTCGAGCGTCCCGTCGGCGAGAAGCGCCGCGACATAGCGCTCTGCGACGTTGTTCCCGTGCGACTCCTCGATCGCCCGCGCATAGAAGCCGCGCAGATCCTCGTCGCAGGGAATGGTGAGCTCGATACGGTCGACGGGCCCCGACCGCGAAACATGACAGGCGAGATCGCCACCGCCCCTGTGCGCGCGAAAGGCGGTTTCGAGAAGCTCGTTCAAGGCCGACGAAAAAAGATTGGCGTAGAGAAGGCTGTCGGTTCTGTTGTGGCTGACCATGCGCGCCACATAGGTCGCGATCTTGTCGCAATGGGCCCAGTTCGACGCAAAGGTCTCGACCCCGAGGGCAATCTCGAACAGCGGCTTGAAATCCGCACCGCCGTCGCGCAAACGAGCGTCCGCACTCATGAAGTTGTCCTGCAAAAACAGCCTGATAGCCCCGATCGGCTCAGAAGGTATCCGCTTTTCACACCTTGTCCAGCCGAAGTGAGTGAATACGACAAGGGTAAAAATTCGGCCCTCATGCCCCAAGTCTGCCTGAAGTCTTTTTTGCGCCGGATGCTTCACTTTTGCGACGGCCTTGCGCCGGTCTCCCGGCCCCCTTATCACAATGTCCATCATGGAAAAATCGACCGTCAGCCGCCCAAGGAATCCCGTTAAGAGACCCGGACCGGGCAAGGCCCGCGCGGCCCGTCCGTCCGTTTCGGTGCAGCTTGCGGAGGCGAAGGCCGAGATCGCGCGGCTCAGTGCCGAATATGAGGATCTGAAGCTTCTCTACGAGGCGACGATCGACCATGGCGAGGCGGTCGAGGACGAACTGGCCGAAAAGAACATCCTTTTGCAGCGCACGCAGAAACGCCTGGACGAGGAACTGGCCGATGCCACGCGCTATGTGATGTCGATCCTGCCCACGCCGCGCACGGTCGCGCCCGCCACCGACTGGCTGCTCGTGCCGTCGACCGAGCTCGGCGGCGACAGCTTCGGCTATCACGAAATCGACGACGACCACATAGCCTTCTATCTGCTCGACGTCTGCGGCCATGGCGTCGGCGCGGCGCTGCTCTCGGTGACGGCGATCAACGTGCTCCGCTCTTCCGCGCTTCCCAACACGGATTTCCGCGATCCCGCCGCCGTGCTCGGCGCGCTCAACGAAGCTTTTCCGATGGAAAAGCAGAACGACATGTATTTCACCATCTGGTACGGCGTTTACCGGCGTTCGACCGGACAGCTCAGCTATTCGAGCGCCGGCCATCCGCCCTCGATCCATCTGCGCGACGGTGCCGATGGCATCGAGGTCGCGGAGCTGACGGCCAGGGGGGTCGCGCTCGGTACCTTCCCGGGCATCACTTATCGCTGCGCGACCAAGGAGATCGAACCCGGAGACCGGCTGCTTCTCCTCAGCGACGGGACTTTCGAGGTCGAGACGGGGCCCGGCGAAATGTTGCCCTTTTCGAGCTTCGTAGACTTCCTCGCCCTCCCCGGCGGCGACGAGCCCGCAAAAATCCATGAATGGATCCGGTCGCTGAACGGCGAGGGACCTCTACCCGACGATTTTTCGCTGCTGCGCGTCGTCTTCTGAATTCAACGCCAAACGACTTCGAAGCGGCAGGAGAGATGCGTCTCCTCGCCAGGTTCGAGGACTCGCAGACCCGTGACGGCCGGGGTCTCGCCGCTGTTGAAGGCGTCGGGCACATGAGTCGAGGGCTCGACGCAGAAGAAGTCGTGGTCCCGCGGCGTATAGATGATCGTATGCGTTGCGCCGGGTCGGGTGATGCGAAGAGCCTGAGGACGATCCGCCCAGTCGATCCGAAGAGCCCCGTCGTTTCCCGAGAAACAATGATCGAGCGCCAGCGGCGCGATCTCCCGGCCCCGGATGAAGTCGATCGCGGCCGGGGTTTCGATCCTTCGCAGCGGCAACAGATCGGGCGTCATTTCCCAGATGAAGGGCAGTGCAGCCGTCAGCCGCGCCGCATGCCGCCCTGGAAAGAAGGGGTGGAGTCCCAGCCCTGCGGGCATGCGTGCGTCCGAGCGGTTGGCGATCGAGAGCGCGATGGTGAGGCTCGTCTCGTCGAGCGTGAAATGCTGCTCGGCGTCGAAGGCCCAGGGCCAGTCGCCACCCGGATGGCGAAAGACGAGCAAGGCGTCGCTCGGGCCGCTCCGCGCCACCGTCCAGGGGTGTCGCCAGCCGAGCCCGTGGATCGCATGGGGAAGCGCGATCGGATCGGGAGGTAGCGTCACCACGCGACCCTCGAACGTGAAGCGCCCCCAGGCGATGCGCCCGGAGAAAGGCAGGAGCGGATGGCAGGCCATGGCCATCGGGTTCTGCTCGTCCGAGGCGTGCCCGGTCGCGGAAAAGGGACGCAGCATCTCCTGACCGGCCGCCGAGAAGGATGCGAGGCTGCCGCCCGCGAGAGGCGCGATCCGGGCATCGAGCGAACCGACGGAAAGGTGGATCATCGCAGTCCTGGATGTCGTCCGAAGGAGAATGCTGCGCCGTTTCGGGCGCAGGTCAGCCTCGCGCGTCGCCATGCCGTCGCCAAGACCGAATGCGCGGCAGGGGTATGAAAGTTTCGGAGATGCGTCACTTCGCCCGGGACTGCCGCAGGGGCTTGCCCGGGGCGAGCTGAAATTATATAGTCTATCAAATCGATAGACATAAAGTAGGTGTGAAATGTCGCGAACATCCTTCCTGTGGTTCCTGCCGACCTCCGGCGACGGCCGTTATCTCGTCTCGCCCAGCGGGCGCAGGCCGCTCACCCTCGACTACGCTCAACGGATCGCGACCAGCGCCGACGCGCTCGGCTATGACGGCATGCTGCTGCCGACGGGCGTTCACTGCGAGGACGCTTGGACGATCGCCTCGGCGCTCATCCCGGCAACGCAGCGCCTGAAATTTCTGATCGCATTGCGTCCAGGGCTCATCGCGGCGCCGCTTGCCGCGCGCATGGCGGCGACCTTCGACCGGCTCTCCAACGGACGCCTTCTTATCAATGTCGTTTCGGGCAGTAGCAATGCCGAGCACAGGGGCGACGGCCTCTTCCTCGATCACGATGAGCGTTACGATCTGGCAGATGAATATCTGACCGTATGGCGAGAGCTCCTCGAAAAAGGAAAATCGGATTTCGACGGCAGGCATGTCAAGGTCGAGAAGGCGCAAAGCGTTTTCCCCGCCGTCCAGCGCCCGCATCCACCGCTCTACTTCGGTGGCTCTTCACCCGCCGGCATTCGCGTCGCGGCGAAGCACATCGACACCTATCTCACATGGGGCGAGCCGCCGCAGCAGGTGGCGGAGAAGATTGCAACCGTGCGCGCGGCGGCAAAGGAAGTTGGGCGACCGGCGGACCGCGAACTGAAATTCGGCATCCGCCTCCATGTCGTCGTGCGCGACACGGTGGAGAAAGCCTGGGACGCCGCAAACGATTTGCTGCGCGATGTCGACGGCGATCTCATCGCACGCTATCAGGCGGCCCTCGGGACGCATGATTCCGAAGGGCAGCGGCGCATGCAGGCGCTGCATGGCGGTAAGCGCGAAAATCTCGAGGTCAGTCCCAACTTGTGGGCGGGTGTCGGTCTCGTGCGTGGCGGCGCCGGCACGGCGCTCGTCGGCGATCCGCAAACGGTGGCCGATCGCATCAATGAATACCGGGCGCTCGGTATCTCCTCTTTTGTGTTGTCCGGCTATCCGCATCTGGAAGAGGCATACAGATTTGCCGAGGACGTCGTCCCGCTTGTGCGCGCGAGCGAGATCGAGGGGACCGAAGAACGTGAGTTGCGGTTGAACGTGGCCGCGTCCTGATCGAGGCGATCGAAGACCGGCAGGGGTGTCGAAGGGGGATTTGGAAAGGAGTTCGACGATGAGCGACATATCGGCATTCTCGAATCGTCCCCGCGACACCTCGGCTCTTCTGTCGAGGAAGTTCGCACTTATTCCGGGTACAGAAGGTATCCTGGATCCGGCGGCAGCGGGGGTCATCGCCCGCCTTGCTCATGCCGGCCCACGTTCGGAATTGACGGCGATCGAGGCGCGAAAGCGCTACAATGCAGCCAGAAAGCCGTTTTTGGCGCCGGCCGAAGCCGTCGAAAGCGTGATGGAACTCCGGCCTGTGACGGCGGGTGTGCCCAAACTCACGATCTTCCGACCTGCGGGTTCGAAACCGGCAGACGCGCTGCCGGGCCTTGTTTTCCTGCACGGCGGCGGCTGGACGCTGGGCGATCTCACCATCTACGAGCCTCTGGTGCGTCTGCTCGCCAATGAAACGGGCTCGGCCGTGATCTGGGTCGATTACCGGCTCGCGCCGGAGTACCCATTTCCGGCAGCGCTCGACGATGCGGCGGCCGCCGCGAAATGGGTGCAGAAGAACGCGCATTGGCTTGGCCTCGATCCGGCGCGCATCGGCATCGGCGGTGACAGTGCCGGCGCGAACATCGCCGCCGTCACCGCGCTCGCCGCGCGCGACGGGCAGATCGCCTTCGAGCCCGCTTATCAGATGCTGCTTTATCCATGCGTCGATCTGACGGCGAGTCTGCCATCGCATCAGCACTTTGCCGAGGGCTACCTGCTCACCGCCGATCTCTATGCCTGGTATAGGCGCAATTATATAGGCAGAGGTCCGAGCGCCGCGGACTGGCGCGTATCGCCGCTCTTTGCTTCGTCTTTCACGGATGTGGCGCCGGCGATCGTCCTTTATGCGGGTTTCGATCCTTTGCGCGACGAAGCTGCGGCTTATACGGCGCGGCTGCGCGGAGCGGGCGTTACGGTGGAGACGCTTTTCTTTCCCGGCCAGATTCACGGCTTCCTGAATATGGGCGGCGCCATACCGGCGGCCGGCGTCGCGACGGCACGTATCGGTGCCGCGGTGAAGAAGCTGATCGCACAGCAATCCTGAACGTGGGCCGACGAAGGTCACATCGCGCTGTCGCCGCGATGTGACCGCTGCCGGTTCAGCTCGCGCGCGCGAGCGGCCGCGTCAATGCGCGTGCAGCAATTTCAGCTTTCGAAGGCGAGGTATAGCTCGTTCCTTCCAATTGCGCATAACGCGGGTTGGACGCATAGAAATAATAATCACGGCCGGTTCTGACGATAATGCCGGCGGCCTCGTCGTCGATCTCGATCACATAAGCGTCGGTCATGAATACTCCTCTGGCCGGCGCGCATATAACGCGCTTCTCCGGCCCGCGCTCCATCGGCGCGACGAAAATTCTGTGAAGATTTTGCTGCTCGGGAGAGCAAGCACCCGGTATGTCGCTGTCAGGGGCGACAACACATCCGTTCGGCGCCAAAAGCATTCGTCATGACGTCGCCGGGCAGTCCCATATGCAGGAACGCGACAAGGCCGCTAACGCGCAGCGGAACGGGATTATGGATCGTCATGCGTGGCTCCATCCGCAGGGCGGGATTAGCACGACCGCATTTATACACTACTAAATTGGTATGGAAAAGACCTTTCGCGCGGGCGGAGAAAAACATTGAGAACCCGTTCACCTCTCCCCGGTAATCTCGCGTTAGGAATAATATTCGGCGGGCTGGCACAAGGTGCCCGGGCGGATCAGCAAAGAGGCTCCTGGTGCCTATACCGGCAAAATGGCGACGCAACGCGGCGGGTGTGACGGCGGTTGCGCTCGCAGGTTACATTGCCGTCGCGGTGACGGTGCAGGGCGGACGTATCGTCGAGGCGGTCGCCGGTATCGGCCTTCCGGTGTTGCTGGCGGTCCTGACCCTGTCGCTTTTCAATTATGGCCTCCGCTTCTGGCGCTGGCAGCTCTACCTGGGCTGGCGGAATTTTGAAATTCCCGCCCTCCGCAGCCTTGTCGTCTATCTTTCGGGCTTTGCGCTGACCGTCAGTCCCGGCAAGGCGGGCGAAGCGGTGCGCTGCCTTTATCTGAGCGACGAGGGCGTTCCCTACAAGGCGAGCGTCGCGTTGCTCTTTGTCGAGCGGCTGATGGATCTCTTCGCCATCGTGGTCCTCTCGGCGTTCCTTCTCACGATCCGCGCCGATCTCGCTTGGGCGATCGCCTGCGCTACGGCGCTCCTTCTGGTCGCGCTTGCCGTCATTGTGTGGAAGGAGACGCCCGCCTTCCTCGTTATGCTCGGTACGCGGTTGGGCGGACGCGTCGGCGGGCTGCTCGAATGGATCGCCGAAATGCTCGGACATTCGCGCCGCCTCCTCGCCTGGAAGCGGCTCGCGGGTATACTTCTGCTGAGCGTCGTCGCCTGGGGCGTCGAGGGCTATGGCGTCTGGCTTCTCGCTTCGGCTCTTGGACATGACATCGGTCTTGGCGTATCGCTCGGCATTTACGGCCTCGCTATTCTTGCCGGTGCCGCCGCGATTTTCCTGCCGGCCGGGCTCGGCGGCACGGAGGCTGCGATGACCGCCCTTCTTGCCGCGGCGGGATTGCCGGTCGCGGAGGCGATCGCAGTCACGCTGGTCTGCCGTCTGGCTACCCTATGGTTCGCTGTGATGATCGGTGTCGGGGCGCTGGCGACCGCCGAACTGATGTTTGCGCCCGGGCGAAAGCTGATTACCCTGAAGAGCGACGGGGCCACTTATGAATGAAGCGATTCTTGCCTCGGAAAGTGTGCTTTGCGTCGATCTCGACGGCACCTTTTCGCGGACCGACACGTTGACCGAGGCGCTCCTGCTCCTGCTCAAGCAGAAGCCCTGGAGCCTGTTGCTGTTGCCTTTCTGGCTCCTCGGCGGCAGGGCTCATTGCAAGGCCGAGATCGCGCGCCGTATCGATTTTGACCCCGCGGCTCTTTCATATAACGAGGAGTTGCTTGCCTGGCTTCGAGCCGAGCAAGAGGCAGGTCGCAAAATCGTTCTCGCCTCGGGCGCCGACCGCCGGATCGTCGACGCGATCGCCGCCCATCACGGTTTCTTCGGCGCCGTGGTCGCAAGCGACGGCCGCAACAACATGACCGGCGCTGCAAAGGCGCGCGTGCTCAAGGAGCGGTTTGGCCGTTACGACTATGTCGGCAACGCACAGGTGGACATGCCCGTTTGGGCCGGCGCGGACGCGGCCCTGCTCGCCGCAGGTCCTAGCGATATCGAGCAGGTACTGTCGAAACGCGTCGCTTTTGCGCGCGTCTTCCGACCGGAAGGCGAGCGCCCGTCGCGCTTGAAGTTATGGGTCAAGGCGCTGCGTCTTCATCAGTGGGTGAAGAACACACTTCTTTTCGTGCCGCTGGTGCTTTCGCACCAGATTTTCGATCAGACAAAGCTCACGGCGGCCGGCCTGGGCTTCATCGCCTTCAGCCTTTGCGCATCGAGCGTCTATCTCCTCAACGATCTTCTGGACCTCGGTGCCGACCGCAAACATCCAAGCAAGCGGTTGCGCCCCTTCGCCGCGGCGACATTGCCGCTCGAGCAAGGCCTGGTCGCGATCCCGGTTCTTCTTGTCGCGGGTTTCGCGCTCGCAATCCGGGTCGATCCGTTCTTCGCTGCCGTCCTCGCGGTCTATTATCTCGTGACGCTCGCCTATTCGCTCGATCTGAAGCGGCGGGCCCTTCTCGACGTTTTCACGCTGGCCTCGCTCTATACGCTGAGGATCATCGCCGGGGCAGTTGTCGTTCATGTGGCGCTCTCCCCCTGGCTGCTCGGCGTTTCGATCTTTCTTTTTCTGAGCCTCGGCGTGGTGAAGCGCGTGGCCGAGATTGAATCCGGTCGCCAACGCGGGGTCACACTTCTTCATGGCCGCGGATACCAGACGGACGATCTCGTCATCCTGCAGATGCTGGGCGTTGCGTCCGGCTATGCGAGCGTCGTCGTGCTCGCGCTTTATGTCAGCGCCCCCGAAGCGCAGGCGCTCTATCCCCATCACCAGCTTCTCTGGCTTTTCGCGCCGCTGATGCTCTACTGGATCAGCCGCGTCTGGCTTCTGACACATCGGGGACTGATGCATGACGACCCGATCGTCTTTGCTTTGAGGGATCCGGTCAGTCGGGCAATCGGCGCGATCGCGGCCGTCATCATCGCTCTGGCAGCGGTCGGATGAAGCCCGCGACGATGAAAGCCATGAGCTGGGGCCGTTACCCGCGCGTCGCGCAGAGCGTCGTCGGCATGCCGAACCGTCATGAGCCGCTTCCCTTGCCGCCGGAGGGCAGCGTCCTCGCCCACGGATTTGGCCGCAGCTATGGCGACAGTTGCCTGAATGGCGGCGGCACGCTCATCGACACCACGAGCCTCGACCGCTTCATTTCCTTCGATCGCCAGACCGGCGAGATCGCCTGCGAGACGGGCGTCTCTCTCGCCGAAATCATCGACGTGGCCCTGCCGCATGGCTGGTTTCTGCCCGTCACGCCCGGCACGAAATTCGTGACGCTGGGCGGCGCCATCGCCAACGACGTGCACGGCAAGAACCATCACCGCGAGGGGACGATCGGACGCCACATAAGAGGCTTCGAACTCCTGCGTTCGGACGGAACAAGGCTGTCCTGCTCGCCGGCCGAGAATGCCGATTATTTCGCCGCGACCATCGGCGGACTCGGCCTCACAGGTCTCATTACGCGGGCGACGCTGCAGTTGAAGCGGGTCGGCTCGTCGTATGTCGCCGGCCAGTCGATCAAGTTCGGCGGTCTCGACGAATTTTTCGTTCTGAGCGCCGAATCGGCAGCGAGCCATGAATATGTGGTGTCCTGGATAGATTGCCTCGGCCGCGGCGAGACCTTCGGGCGCGGTCATTTTCTACGGGCAAACGTTCTCGACGCCGATGCCGCCGGCGGAATCAAGGCGCGTCGGCCCCTGCCGCTGGCCGTCCCGGTCATGCCGCCCATGTCGCTCGTCAACCGGTGGACGCTGAAAGCCTTCAACGCGGCCTACTACAACCGCCAGACGCCGCGCATCGTGGAGAGGGTCTGGACCCTCGACGCCTTCCACTATCCGCTCGACGCGATCGCGAACTGGAATCGCATTTACGGCCCCAGGGGGTTCCTTCAATACCAGGCCGTGGTGCCAGCGCGCGATCAACGCGACGTCTCGGAAGCCCTGCTGGCGGAGATCGGCCGTAGCGGGCAGGGCTCTTTCCTCGTCGTCTTCAAGGTTTTCGGCGATCTCGCTTCGCCGGGCCTTCTCTCCTTCCCGATGCCCGGGACGACGCTGGCACTCGACTTCCCGATCCTGGGCGAAAAGACCTTCGCGCTGCTCGACCGGCTCGATGCCATTGTGATGGAAGCCGGAGGGCGTCTTTATCCAGCCAAGGATGCGCGCATGTCGCCCGCCTGTTTCGGACATGGCTATCCGCAGCGAAATACGTTCCGTAACTTCGTCGATCCGCGCTTCGGTTCCAGCTTCGCGCGGCGTGTCATGGAGAATGCCTGATGAACCGCGTCCTGATCTTCGGTGCGACTTCGGCGATCGCGCAGGAGACCGCGCGATCCTTGGCGGGGGAGGGCGCACGCTTTTTTCTGGTCGCGCGCAATGAAAGAACGCTTGCCGATGTTGCAGCCGACCTCGAAGTGCGCGGTGCGGCGGAGGTGACGGTCAGGGTCGCGGATCTTGCCGAACTTGGCGCGCTCGATGAGCTTTGCGACGCTGCGCAGGCGGCGCTGGGCGGCATCGACATGGCGCTGATTGCACAAGGCGTTCTTCCGGACCAGCAGGCCTGCGAGGCGTCGGCCGCCGAAACGCTCGATGCACTGCGCGTCAACACCGCGGGGCCCGCCGCGTTGATGATCCGTATCGGTAATATCCTGTCGCTTCAGGGCTCCGGCACGCTTGTCGTCGTTTCATCCGTTGCCGGGGATCGCGGGCGGCCGAGCAACTACATCTATGGCGCCTCGAAGGCGCTGCTGTCGGTCATGGGCGAAGGCATGGCTCTCGCGCTGGCCGGCAAGGGCGTCAAGGTCCTGGTGGTGAAGCCGGGCTTCGTCGATACGCCGATGACGGCGGCATTTCCAAAAGGCGCCCTCTGGGCGAGCGCTCAATCCGTCGGCAAGGACATTGCAGCCGCCGTGAAAAAGGGTAGGCGCGGCGTGATTTATGTCCCCTTCTGGTGGCGCTTTGTCATGCTCGTCGTCCGTTTCGCCCCCGGCTTTCTCGTGCGCCGGCTTTAGGAGCGTTCGCCCCGTGGGCGGCCGGTTCAGGCGACGCCCGCCCTCAGGAAGTCGTGGACATGGACGACGCCCACCGGCTTGCCGTTCTCGACCACGAAGAGGCTGGTGATCTTCTTCTCGTTGAGAAAATTCAGCGCCTCGGTCGCGAACATGGTCGGCGGAACCGTTTTCGGCGACACGTTCATGATCTCGCCGACGCGCTTTTCGAGAAGCCCGGCGCCCATGTGGCGACGAAGATCGCCATCGGTGACGAGGCCGGCGAGAAGTCCCCGGTCGTCGACAATGCCGAGGCAGCCGAGGCTCTTGCTCGACATCACGATCAACGCCTCCGACATCGGCGTGTCGGCCTTGGCGAGCGGCATCTCGTCGCCCCTGTGCATGATGTCGGAGACATGGCGAAGCTGCGCGCCGAGCTTGCCGCCTGGATGGAAGATGCGGAAATCGCTCGCCGTGAATCCGCGACGCTCGATGAGCGCGACGGCGAGCGCATCGCCCAGGGCGAGTTGCATCGTCGTTGACGTCGTCGGTGCGTTGGTGTTCGAACACGCTTCCTCGCTCTTGGGCAGCACGAGGGCGATATCGGCGGCCTCGCCGAGCGCGCTCTTTGCCTCGGCGGTGATCGCGATCAGCGGAATCGCGAAGCGCTTGGTATAGGAGATGATGCTCAGGAGCTCGGCGGACTCGCCCGACCAGGACAGGGCGAGAATTGCATCGTCGCGGGTGATCATGCCGAGGTCGCCATGGCTGGCTTCCGCCGGATGGACGAACTGCGAGGGCGCGCCCGTCGAGGCGAGGGTGGCGGCGATTTTGCGTCCGATATGGCCGCTCTTGCCCATCCCCGTGACCACGATGCGGCCCTTGACCGCGAAAAGGCGCTCGACGGCCTCCGAAAAGCGACCATCGAGTGACGCGGCAAGTGCTTTCAGGCCGGCGATTTCGAGATCGAGCGTACGGTGGGCCGAAGCAAGATGGCTGGAGTTTTCCGGCTCTTTGGATTTATTTGCGGGTGACAAGGGGCTGTCCTGGTCGTTGACTGCCGACAAGAGGGGCCGGCGGGATATGACCGGCACCATAACATATTCTTCGTTAACGGGTCCGGATCGGGTTGCGCCTTGCTTGCACGGCCCGTACCACGGGATACTACTGTTGCGAGCTTGCGGTAGAATGCTCTACCACAAGGGGCGGATGGTTGCGGATATGTCCCACGGGGCTGTCGCGGGCCAGCCCCAAGGCGCGAAAGTTCGGGTCGAACGTGTTTGAAGGAATCGTAAGACGAATTCGCGAGGCGGCGGGAATTGTCGAACGTAGGCCGGCGGCGGTGCCCGATGGCGTAAGGCTCTATGCCATCGGCGACATTCACGGCCGCGACGACCTGCTTGGCGGCCTTCTGGCGCGCATCGAGGCGGACGCCCGTACCCGTCCGCCGGCCCGCAACATATTGATCTATCTTGGCGACTATATTGATCGAGGGTTGCAGTCCAGGCAGGTGCTCGACCGGCTGACGACGCGCCCCCTTGCTGGTTTCGAGGCGGTCCATCTCAAGGGCAATCACGAGGCCGCCATGCTCGAGTTTCTCCGCGACGCCAATTTCGGCCGCACCTGGAAATATTATGGCGGCCTTGAGACGCTGCATTCCTACGGGATCACCGAATTGACGCTGAGCGACGATCCTTCGGATTTCGAGCGGGCGCGGGCCCGTTTGGAGAGGACCATGCCGCTGGCGCATCGGCGCTTTCTGGATTCGCTCCAGCTCTCGGTCGAGTTCGGCGACTACTTCTTCGTCCATGCGGGCGTTGCGCCCGGCGTCAGGCTGGATCGGCAGGTCGAGGACGACATGCTGTGGATCAGGGACAAGTTTCTTCAGTCCGATGCATGGTTCGGCAAGATCGTCGTTCACGGGCATACGCCGAAGGAGCGGCCTGTCTTCAAGGATAACCGCATCGGCATAGACACCGGGGCCTACATGACCAATGTGTTGACTTGTCTCGTTCTGGAACGCCAGGAGACGCGCGTCCTCCAGAGCGCCGACATTCCCATGGCTGCCTTTGCAGGCGCCGCAAGATAATCACGCCGTCATGGCGCCGATGATATTTTGGAGTATTTTGAGCTTGTCGTTTTCCGTATCTGCCGGAACTGAAATAAAGGGTGGGCAAATGAAACTCGCGGGCGCGGATCTCCTCCGGAGATCTGTTCTGACTGTCTTGTCCATAGTCGGACTGATGGCTTTGGCGGCATGTGCCGGCAATGCGCCGTCTGCGCCGGAGCGGAGCGCGGAAGCGTCTTCGGCGGTGTCGGATGCCGTTCAGCCGGCGCCCGATATCGCATACGTGCTGGGCGCCGGCGACAAGCTGCGCCTGATCGTCTATGGCGAGCAGGATCTGTCCGGCGAATTCGACGTTACGGGCACGGGTAAGGTGTCGCTTCCGCTCATCGGACAGGTTCAGGCGGCCGGGCTCACGCTTGAGCAATTCGAGAAAGAAGTCGGGGGCAAGCTGTCCCAAGGCTATCTGACGAGCCCCAAAGTCAGCGCGGAAGTGCTGAATTACCGGCCCTTCTACATCATTGGCGAGGTCGAGAAGCCGGGCCAGTATCCTTACACGAGCGATATGACGGTGCTGAATGCCGTCGCGGTCGCCGGGGGCTTCACCTACCGGGCAAATACGGGGACCGTCTACATAACGCGCGGCAAGGGGAGTGAAACGCAATATCAGGCGTCCCAGCAGGTAAAGGTGCTGCCGGGCGACATCGTCCGTGTTCCTGAACGCTTTTTCTGACACCGGTCATCTTGCGGCGGACATTTTTAGCGCGCGAAGCCGAATTCATCCTGGGCGTCTCTTGTGTGCGCCAATATGATGCTGCAATAGCACAACCTGCGGAAAAGGACGCACAGGCTGTTAAAGTCGGGCGGCGAAACAGGTTAATGAGACCTTACGAACTTTGTTCCACGGCTTCGGTGTGGTATTTCTAAACAAATAGTCAGGTGGCCTGGTTGTGGTCCATGTCTCGCTGATGTGAAGGGGTAAGCTTATGATGACAAAGCATTGGGTGGGCGCCCTCTTGCTGACGCTGTCCGTGACAGGCGGCAGTCAGCTCGTCGCCGATACGGCACAAGCCGCGGTTGCCGACGATGTTCGTCAGGCCGTGTCGGCCCATGCCGGTGATATCGATGGCGCGGCGTTGTCGGCGGAACTCGCGTCGATCATCGCCAACTCCGGCAATCCGGCTACAGCCGCCGCTGAGGCGATCGCCGCGCTGGGTGACAACGCATCGCCGATCGCTCTCAAGGCTGTCGCCGATGCGATCGAAAGCACGCCCGGAATTTCGCCGGACGATTTCGCCGCCGCGCTCGGTCTGGTTGTCGCAGATGCAGGTACCGGCGCCGAGGGCATCTCGGCCAACGTCATCGGTGTCGCTAAATATTTCAACGCCAGCAATCGCCGTACCGCCGGCAAGGGCATTGCGATCGCGGTCAATCGCCTTCAGGGCAACCCGGAAACCGTCGACACAGCCGCCCGGATCGTCGCGCAGGTCGAAGCTTCCGATATCGGCGAACTCAAGGACGCGTATGCCGAAGCGATGGACGAACTCGAAACCAGCGGTCTCGCCGCCGGTGGCGACAATCTCCTTCAGCAAGCGCAGAACACGACGAGCGAGCGGAGCCCGAACTAACCTCGGGCACGCCTCTCGGCGCCGAGAGATTTTCATTCGCGCTCTCGCTTGATCGTGAATGCAGCCAATTTGGAGATACCTGATGAAGCACGTTCGTTTCTGCCTGATGATTCCGGCCATGTCCCTTCTCGGTGTGTCGGGAGCGGCATTGGCGGATTCGATTACGCCTTCGTCGCAAACTGAAATTCAGGACGCCCGCGGTCAGAGCGTTCGCGATCGCGCCCGCCCGGGCTACGACGCCGTCGGCATTCGGGCCGGGGCCTTCCTGATCCTGCCCAAGGTCGACGTCAGCGAGACCTATAACGACAACATCTATGCGACCGATACGAACGAGGACAGCGACTTCATCACCGCCGTGTCGCCGCAGATCGACATCAAGTCGCTGTGGTCGCGGCACGCGCTGAACTTCAATGCCGGTCTCAGCAAGTATTGGTACAACGATCACGTCTCGGAAAATCGTCTGGACTGGAATGTCGGTGCGGACGGGCGGCTCGACGTGTTGCGCGACACCTTCTTCACCGGCGGCGTGGATTATCGTCAGGCCCATGAAGATCGTGGTTCGCCCAATTCACCCTCGGCGGCGGCGGAGCCTACGGAATACAATCTTTTCGACGCTTCGTTGGGGCTCAACCAGCGCTTCAACCGGGTGACGGCGAGACTGACCGGTACCTATGACAATTACGATTACAAGGATGCGCCTCAGGTCGGCGGCGGAACGCTCGATCAGGATTTCCGCGATCGCGACGAATATCTCGGCGCGCTGCGTGTCGGCTATGACGTCTCTCCCGATACGAATGTTTACGTCCAGGGTTCGCTCAACAAGCGCAGCTATGACGAGACCACGCCGACCGACCGCAGCTCGGACGGTTATGCGGCTGTCGTGGGTTCGGAATTCAAGCTGTCTCGGCTTGCCGAGGGCGGACTATATGTCGGCTATCAGCACCAGGACTATGATAGTGCGAACTTCTCGTCGACCAGCGGTATCGCCTATGGCGCGAACGTCAACTGGTTCGTGACCACGCTGACGACGGTTCGCTTCAGCGCTTCCTCGACGATCGACGAGACGATCGACCCAGCAGCGTCGGGTTATACGGCGCAAATGGTCGGCATCGGCATCGACCACGAGCTGCTCCGCAATCTGGTCCTCAGTGGAGATATCGGTTACGAGAACGACGATTTCGGCGACAATCCCCGCGAGGACGACATCTATTCGGCGTTGATCGGGGCTTCTTACCTTCTCAACCAGAATTTTGCGGTCGGCATCAATTACGGCTTCATCGACAGGAATTCGAACTTGCCGGGCCGGGACTATACGCAAAACAGGGTCGGCATCACGGTGCGGGGCCAGCTCTGAGCAAGAGCTTGCCGGGAAGAGCTTGATTGTCGACGCGGCCCGCCGGGGCGTGTCGGCAATGGCTGACGGGGCAGTGATGCCTCATAGTTTGGTGATTTTATGAATGCGCCGCTTCAGCGGGCGGGTAGCCCTGCCGGCTTGTCAGGGGGATATAACGCTCCCGAAGATGATATGTCTTCCGAAGTCGACCTCGTCAAATTGCTGCGGACGCTGAGACGGCGGCGCAGTGTGATTGCCAGCATCGTGATTGCCGTCACGGCGCTGGTCATGGTGTCCGTCTACCAGTTGACGCCGCTCTATACGGCCAGCACGCAGGTTAAGATCGATACCCAGCACAGCAAGATCGTCGATTTCGACGCGGTCATGGCCGGGCTCGGATCGGATTCGCCGACGATCGATACCGAAACCGAAATTCTCAAATCCCGCACGATCGCCAGGCGGGTGGTTCAGGAACTGTCGCTGCTCAAGGACCCGGAGTTCAATCCCTCTCTCCGTTCGGTCTCTTTTTTCAGCGAAATCAATCCCATCCGGTTGATCGGTTCGCTCTTTCCCGCGGCGTCGTCCACCGCCACGCCTTCGAACGAGAAGGAAGAAGAGCAGATAAACCAGGCGATCGACACGTTGATCGCCAACGAGGACATCCGCCGCCGCGGCCTGACCTACGTCATCGACGTGTCCTATACCTCGGCCTCGCCGGCCAGGGCGGCCCAGATCGCCAACGCGATTGCCGACGTCTATATCGTGAGCCAGCTTGAGGCGAAGTTCGACGCGACAAAGCAGGCGAACGACTGGCTCTCCAGCCGTCTCGAGCAACTGCGCCGCCAGCTTGAGGCTTCCGAGCGCGCCGTCGAACTTTACAAGAGCCAGAACGGTATCGTCGTCACGCAGACGGGAACGCTGACCGAGCAGCAGCTCTCCGAACTCAACGCCCAATTGATTCTCGCCCGAACCGACCGCGCCGAAAAGCAGGCGAGATACGGTCGCGCGCGGCAAATTCTGCAGAGCGGCGGCAGCATCGAATCCGTCGTGGATGTGATGCAGTCCACCGTCATCAACGATCTGCGTAAACAGCAGGCCGAACTTGCGCGCAAACAGGGCGATCTGTCGGCCAAATACGGGCCGAGACATCCGGCGATCTTGAACCTCGAATCCGAGCGTCGCGACCTCGAAAGCCAAATCCAGAACGAAGTGCAACGGATCGTGGCGAGCCTTTCGAACGAGGCCATGGTCGCCGATACGCGGGTGAACGCGCTTCAGAAGAGCCTCGACGATCTGCAGCACAAGAGCGGCGAAAACGATCAGGCTTTCGTGCGCCTGAACGAACTGCAGCGCGAGGCGGCTGCCAGCCGTACACTCTACGAGTCGTTTCTCAACCGGTTCAAGGAGACGTCGCAGCAGGAGGATCTACAGAATTCCGATGCGCGCATCGTAGCTCGCGCGGCGGTTCCCACATCTCCCTCTTTCCCGAAAAAGGGTCTTTTCGCCGCGATCGCCTTCGGTGTCTCGCTCGTGCTCGGCGTCGGCGTCGCGTTCCTGCTCGATCATCTCGACAATGGCGTGCAGACCGGTCCGCAGCTTGAGAGCATGCTGACTGTTCCTCATCTGGTCTCCATTCCGAAGACGCCACGCGAAAAGGACGCCGACGGAAAGCCGATCAGACCGCAGGATTACGTTATTCAGAAACCTCTTTCCGGCTTTTCGGAATCGCTTCGCGGATTGCGTTCCGCGCTCGCACTTTCCAATGTCGACAAGCCGCCGCGGATCATCCTTTTCACGTCCGCCCTTCCCGACGAAGGAAAGACGACGACCGCGGTCAGCTTTGCGCGCGCCGCCGGTTTCGCCGGGGTCAAGACGCTTCTGATCGACTGCGATCTGCGGCATCCGTCCGTCCACCGCGCGCTCAATTGGGATCGCGTCGAGAACGGCCTGGTGGAATGTCTGGCAAACCGCGCCACGATCGAGGAAGTCATCCGCAAGGACGGCGCTACCGGCCTCGATATTCTGCCGGTCGCCTCCGGTGCCGCCAACCCGCCGGACCTGCTGGGTTCCGCACAGATGCGGCGTCTGCTTGAACAGGTGAGCAGCGTCTACGATCTGGTCGTCATCGACAGCGCGCCCGTTTTGCCGGTCGCCGATACGCGCGTCCTGGCGCTCCTTGCCGACAAGACTGTCTTCATCGTGAAATGGGACACGACGCCGCGCGACGCGGCCCTCTCGGCGATCAAGGAATTGCGCAGCTACAATGTCGATCTCGCCGGCGCGGTTCTCGCGCAGGTCGACACTTCGAAGCTCGCCAAATACGGTTATGGCGGTAGCGAGGGCTACTACTACGGCAAGTATCGCCATTACTACGCCGATTGAGCGCCGATCATGGCGTCGTCGGGAGAAGACACCACCTCGGCCGCCGCGCGCATTCTCGTGCCCGGCTTTGCCTGCTTGGTCGCCTTCGTCCTGATTGGTCTCGCGCTGCCGCGGGTGGCTGCCTATCTCGTAACGACGTCATGGCAACACTTCGCTCAGGCCGTTCCCGAGCCAGGTCTTTCAGTCGCGGATATGGATGCGCTGCTTGCTTCCTATCGCGAAGCAACCAAGTGGCAACCGGACAATGCGGAACTTCAGAAGATGCACGGGCGCCTGGCGCTGCTGGCGCTTCGCCCCGACCGCCCCGACATAGCCGCTTTGCGGAACGAAGCTGCCGCCGCCTTGCGGGCCGCCATCATCGCCGCGCCGAACGATGCCTGCGCCTGGGCGACCTATGCCTATGCCGGAACCCGCTATGGCCTGCCGGGCGCCGCCGCCGAGCCGTCTCTGCGGCTTGCCTATATCCTCAGCCCGCCGACGCCGTCCTGCGCAACTCTTCGCCTGTCGGCGATGCTGGCGCGCGCTCCGGCCCTGCCGGAGGATCTGAAGCCCTACGTGGAAGCCGATCTGCGCAGCCTTTGGGCGAGCCCGCAATATCGGCCGGATCTCGTCTATGTTTACCGGGATGCCTCGCCGGCGGCGCAAACCCTCATGCGCGAGACGCTGGCGACACAAACCCGGCCGACTTTCGAGACATTCCTCAAGAGTGCCGCCAATCCGCCGTCAAGGCCCGAAGCCAGACCGACCCAGCCCGTGCCGGCTCGCTAGACCATTCGCTGCCTAGCGCTCACTCGACCGCGCGAGCCTTCCGGATGTCGCGTTGCTCGAGCAGGCTCCCGACAAGCACGAGAACAACCAGAGCCATGAAAACGAGATCGGCCAATCTGGGCATAGGACTCTCCTGACGACGCGGGCCGCTTCGGCGCGCCCCGTATCGGCACCATGAGATCCGGCGGTTGAACCTGCGCTGAACCGAATGCGGCAGGATTTGGGCGTCCAGCGATGGCCCCGTTCATGGGCGGTTCAGCCGCCGGGAGCTATTTTCCGAGACATCAAAGACGGGTGAGCGTCCTGATCGTTCAGCTTGCCCCCGTCTCAAGGAGGTCTCGATGATCAAGACACGCAAATCGCTCAAGGCGAAGGCCGCGATGCTCGCGCTGGTCGGCTTCACCACAGTGGCGCTTCCGCTCGCCCCCGCCTTTGCCGGCGGCTGGCACGGGGGGCATGGCGGCGGCCATCCTCAGAGCTGGGGCTGGGGCGGCGGTCATCATCATGGCGGATGGGATCGCGGCCACGACGACAATGATGGCGCGGCGGTTGCGGTCGCCGCCGGCGTCGGCCTTTTGCTCGGCGCAACCCTGATGGCGCAGCCGGCTCAGCCGGCCTATTACAGTCCGCCGCCGGCAACGGTCTACGCGCCGCCGCCCGCCGGCTATTACGCACAGGCTCCCATCGAAGCCGTGCCGACCTCCGACGTCTATCGTACGGCCTCGGGCCAGTACTGCCGCGAATACCAGTCGTCGATCCGTGTCGGCGGCCAGTGGCAGCAGGGCTACGGCACCGCATGTCTGGGCGAAGACGGTGCCTGGCGCGTCGTTCAGTAGAAGGACGGTTCCGGAAAGACGCCGCTCGCGACGGAGCGGCGTCTTTCCGCTCTCAACGCCATTGCTGGAAGGGCAGGTCTTCTCGCTGCAGCGGTAAGCTGCGGGTAAAGAAATAGCCTTCATTTTCGGTCGGCTGCGGGGGGAGGAGATCGCTGGTCGTCCAGGAGACGAAGAGCGCCACCACCCATTGCGTCTTCTCCGAAAAACCATATTTGGGGCCACTCGAGGAGATGAGTTCACCCGTCTGCGTGCTGTAGCCGGTAGCGGCGAACTTCGCGAGGCCCTGGCGTTCCGACTTCTTGAAGAGCGCAATCTCCGGGAAGGTCAGGTTGCCGGCGGCAGGGATCGGAATATTGAATTCCGGGATGCCGACGATTGCCGTGCTTTCGTCGATGGACAAGGCGCCGGATCTGATTTCGACGATTGCATCGGCATCTTTCTTGTCCGCGACGAGACGCATGCCGCGCTTCAGAAATTCATCCTTGATGACGCTGATCGCGTATTTGCCGTCTGTCCCCTCGAAATTTGTGGAATCGACGAAGACCTTGTTGCTCGCCGGCATCTGGAACGAGAGATTCTTTGCCGCCCGATCGGCCGCGGTCGAAATCAGCAACTGCTCGGTCGCTGTGCGCGTCGGCGAGGACGTCTTCTCGGTGGTGCAGCCGGCTACTAGAACACAAGCCATCGAAATAGAGGCAAGATTGGCCGCGATCGTCAGAACTCGCATGGGTACCCCGACAAAAACCCCCGCCTTCCCGCCCTGTTAGCGCCGCCCGGCCTTCCGGGGCCGACTTATCCCCGCCCCCTTACCGTACCCGCAGAATGTCGCAGATCAACCCGCGCATTTGCGCGACAAAGCGAGGACCAAATTATGGCGACGATACTGAACGGAGCGACGGCAAACGGCAGCTCGACCCCGGTGGACTGGACAGGCGGTACGGGAACGTTCTGGGCCTGGGGCATTTTCGGTGGTGCGACCATCTCCCTCGAAGCGAGCCCTGACGGCGCGAACTGGTTTTCGGTCGGGCAGGCGGTGAGCTTCTCGCAGAATGGAGTAGGCGGTTTTGCGCTCGGGCCTTGCAAGCTCAGAGCGACGCTTTCGGGCGCGACGGGGACCACCAGCGTTTCGGCCATTCTGTGAGCCGCGGTTGTCGCGGTCTCGCCGTCGCCGGTAAGATGCTTGCGCCGTCGGCGACAGAGCTCATCCGGCGCCGCGTCGCGTCATGAGGGCCCTGTCACGACCAGGACGAGAAGACAGCCTATGCAATGGCGCGACACGGGGTTTGGCCCCGCAAAGATGAATCTCGGCGCCCGCGCAAAGGCGGCCTGGCGTTTCGTGGCGGCGAGGCGCGCGGAGCAGCGATTTGCTGTCCGTGTCGTGGTCGCCGCCTTCCTGTCCTTCGTCCTGGCGGGAACGCTCGGCCTGCCGCAGGGATACTGGGTGGTGCTGACCGCCGTGATTGTCATGCAGAACAATCTCGGCGGTTCGCTGAAGGCGGCGACCGACCGGCTTCTCGGCACGTTGACCGGGGCCTTTGCCGGATTTGTGGCGACCCTGGCGGCTGCGAACGGACTTCTCCAGGAAGGACTCGTCATCGCGCTGGTGCTCGCGCCGCTCGCCTTCCTCTCGGCCGCCAATCCGAGTTTCAAGATCGCGCCGGTGACCGCGATCATCGTCGTGCTCAGCCGATCGGGCCATGAGCCTGCCCTCTGGCTGGCGGTCGAACGTGTCGCTGAAATCCTCCTCGGCGGCGTGATCGGTGTCGCCGTGGCCCTGTTCGTTTTACCCGCGCGCGCCCAGACCGACCTCGCCGAGCGCGTCGGTGCGGTGCTGTCGCTACTCGCCGAGGCCTGGAACCTTGAAATGGCGTCCCTCGGTCCGGATGCCGACACGCAGTCGATGAAGGCGAGACTTCAAGCCGTCAACGATCGCCTTCGCGTCAAGATCGTCTCCGCCGAAGCCGCCGGCGAGGATGCCAGGCGTGAAAGGGCCGCGCGACTCACCGAGCATGGCGATACGGACGCATTGCTGCGCACGCTGCGCCGTGTCCGCCACGACTTCATTCTGGTCGGCCGCGCGACGGCGACGCCTTGGCCCGCGCCGGTGATCGCCCGTTTGAAGACCTCGCTCGGCAAGGTGACGGCATCGGTCGAATTGCAGTTGAACGTGTTGGCAGCCGCCGCGCGCAGCCGGACCGTGCCGCCGCAATCCGATGCTTTCATCGCGGCAATCGACGGATTTGGAGACGATGTGGACAGGTTGCGGGCCGACCCGCTGATGACGCAGCTCGCGCCCGAAACCGTCGGCGGCCTTTTCACGCTGGGCTTTGCCTTCGAGGAACTGCGCCGCGAACTGCCGGAACTCGGCAACAGGCTTGCGGAGTTCGCCGCGCCGGATCTGGAGCATGTGAAGTAGCGCAGCGGCAACGTGAAGTATCAGTCGTTCGCCAGGATCATGTTGCGGACGATGGGATAGATTTGTCCCGCCCAGCGCGAGCCCGAGAAGACTCCGTAATGGCCGACGCCGGCCTGCAGATGGTGGCGCTTCTTGTAGGGGCGAATGCTGGTGCAGAGATCCTGCGCGGCGAGCGTCTGGCCGACGGAGCAGATGTCGTCCTTCTCGCCCTCGACGGTGAGAAGCGCCGTGCGCCGGATCGCCGCCGGATCGACCTTCTCACCATGCCATGTGAGCAGGCCCTTGGGCAGCACATGTTCCTGGAAAACGAGGTTCACCGTCTCGAGATAAAATTCGGCGGTGAGGTCGAGCACCGCGAAATATTCGTCGTAGAAGGTCTTGGTCGCCTCGGCACGTTCGACATTGCCGGTCGCGATATGGCCGAGCAGATCGACATGCGTGTCGATATGGCGCTTGGGGTTCATGCTCATGAAGGCGGTGAGCTGCACGAAACCCGGGTAGACGCGGCGGCCGGCGCCCTCGAAGCCCGGCGGCACCCGCGAAATGAGGTTCTTCTCGAACCATTCGATCGAATGGGTGGTGGCGAGTTCGTTGACCTTGGTGGGGTTGATGCGCGTATCGATCGGTCCCGCCATCAACGTCATGCTGGCAGGCTGCGCCGGATTGTCCGTCGCCGCCATCACCGCGACGGCCGCGAAGGCGTGAGCACAGGGTTGGCAGACCGAAACGAGATGCGCGCCAGGCCCGAGCTCTTCGAGAAAGCGGATCACATGATCCACATATTCGTCGAAGCCGAAACGGCCGGCCTCCGTGCTCACGTCGCGCGCATTGTGCCAGTCGGTGATGTAGACGTCGTGGTCGGGCAGAAGCACGGCGACGGTATTTCTGAGCAGCGTCGCGAAATGTCCCGAGAGCGGCGCGATGACCAGAACCCGAGGTTGCTCGGTCGCCACATGCTCCTTGCGGAAGCGCAGCAACGTTCCGAAGGGCGTCGAGAAGGCCGCTTCCTCATGGACCGGTACGTCCTCGTCGCCGACCCGGACCGTATCGATCCCGAAGGGAGGCCGGCCATGGGTGAGCCCGGCACGCGAAAACATCTCGAAGCCCGCGGCCCAGTGGCGCAGTGTCGCCGAGTCGAATTGGCTCACCAGCGGACTGTTGAGAAGATGGGCGGCTGCTTCCGCCGCCGCACGCCAAGGCTTCATCAGGTCGGCTTGCGCCTGATACGCGTAATACAACATGGGTGCGCCCCGCCCCCCGGATCGACACTGTTTCCGGCCATAAAGTTTGGCCGTTCGACGAAAAGGCTAGTGCAAGTTATGCTGCACTGCGAGATAATTATTACGCGCGCATGACGCGCCGGTGCGGGAAAGGGGCGGCTCATGGCCAAGGCAACTCTGACCATCAGCAGTAAAAATTACTCGTCCTGGTCGTTGCGGGGCTGGCTGCTCTGCAAGATGGCCGGGCTGGATTTCGTGGAAGAGCAGCTTTCCTCGAGCGACCCGTCCACCCGGGCTGAGTTGCTGCTGCTTTCGCCTTCTTTTCTGGTGCCCTGCCTGACCCACCATGGGGTCAAGGTCTGGGATACCCTGGCGATCGCCGAATATCTCCATGAAATCAAGCCGGAAGCCGGGCTTCTGCCGGCCGATCAGGCGGCCCGTGCCCATTGCCGGTCGATTTCGGGTGAGATGCATTCGGGTTTCGCCAATCTGCGGGCGGCCCTGCCGATGAACCTCAAGGCCCGCTACCCGGACTTCAAAATCTGGGCCGGCGCCCAGGCCGATATCGACCGTGTGATCGAAATCTGGGAGGACGCGCTCGACCGCTACAAGGGCCCCTTCCTTTTCGGCAAGAAGCCGACCATGGCCGACGCCATGTATGCGCCGGTCTGCACGCGCTTCCTCACCTATGACGTCGATCTCGACCAGCCTGCGGCCGCCTATTGCAAGCGCATCGTCGCCCTGCCGCACATGGTCGAATGGATCAAGGGCGCCAAGGCCGAACCGGAAGAGCTGGAAGAACTCGACGCCGAGTTCTGAGGGTTAGCGCTTGCCCGCGAAAGGATGTGTGCTCGACAGCCCGCCATCGACGGCGATCGCCTGACCGTTGACATAGGAGGCGTCGTCGCTGGCGAGGAAGAGCGCCATCTGCGCGATCTCTTCCGGCACACCATTGCGCTTCAGGGGATTGAGCTGGCCGATCTTGCCTTCCGTGCCGCGCGAGCGGGCATTGTCGAAGATCGGCTTCGTCATGCCGGTCTCGATGAGGCCCGGGCAGATCGCGTTGACGCGGACGCCGGTGCCGTAGAGCTCGTTCGCGGTCGTCTGGACGAGGCTGATGACGCCGGCCTTGCTGGCGCTGTAGGGCGTGCCGCCGGCATTGGCGCGAAGCCCGGCGACGGAGGCGGTGCAGACGATCGAGCCGAAGCCCTGCTTGGCCATGATCGGCGCCGCATGCTTGATGGCGAGGAAAGGTCCGATGAGGTTGATGCGCAGGATTTCCTGCCAGTAGTCCACCGTTTGTTCGACGAGGGGAACGAGGCCGCCGCTGATCCCGGCATTGGCGTAGACGACGTCGAGGCCGCCATGTTCCTTGAGGCTGAGATCGATGAAGGTCTTCACCGATTCCTCGTCGCCGACATCGGCGGCGACAGAAATGACTTTGCCGCCATTGGCGCGGATCATCGCCGCCGTCTCGTCGATCGCCTCCTCGACGCGGTCGACCGCGACGACGCTGGCGCCTTCCAGCGCGAACAGCACGGCGCTGGCCCGGCCGATGCCGCTTCCCGCGCCGGTGACCACGGCGCGCTTTCCTGAAAGCCGTCCCTTGCCCTTGTTAGCCATCGGCCTGTTCTCCATACGTGTTTTTGTTGGCCAGACTTTAGGGAATTCAGGGCCTTTGCGATAGGGCGGGGTATTTGGCCGGCCCACATAGCCGGTGGCAAAGCGGACGCCTTGGCGTATAAGGCTTCGGGATCGGGACACCGTTCGGGGGGAGAATCGAATGACGCAACCGGCATCCGTATCAGATTGGCGCGAGCGCGCGCGCCGGCGATTGCCGCGCATGTTCTTCGATTATATCGACGGCGGCGCCTATGCCGAGACGACGCTCAGGCGGAATGTCGAGGCGATGGAAGACATCGCGTTGCGGCAGCGCGTTCTGACCGATATTTCCAAACTGAAGCTCTCGACCGAACTCTTCGGTCAGAAGCTTGCCATGCCCGTCATCCTCGCGCCGGTCGGCATGGCGGGGCTCTATGCGCATCGCGGCGAGACTCAGGCCGCGCGTGCCGCGGAAGCCGCCGCTCTTCCGTTCTGCCTGTCCACGGTCAGCATCTGCGCGCTCGAGGAAGTGCGCGATGCGGTGACGAAACCTTTCTGGTTCCAGCTTTACATGATCCGCGACCGGGGTTTCATGGCCGCGCTGATCGACCGGGCGAAGGAGTGCGGCTCGCCTGTTCTCGTCTTCACGGTCGATCTTCCGGTGACCGGCGCGCGCTATCGCGACGTGCGCTCCGGGCTGTCGGGTCAACTCACGCTCGCCGACAAGCTCAGGCGCGGGCTCAACGTGCTCTCGCATCCGCGCTGGATGCGCGAAGTCTTTCTCGGCGGCCGGCCGCACACCTTCGGCAACATCGCGCATGCGATGCCCAATGCGAAAGGCACCAACGATTTCGCGATGTGGATCGGCAGGAATTTCGATCCGACCGTGACATGGAAGGATTTCGAATGGGTGCGCGAGCGCTGGAACGGACCGATTGTCATCAAGGGCATACTTGACAGGGAGGATGCGCGGATGGCGGCGGAGGTCGGCGCCGACGGGATCGTCGTTTCCAATCACGGCGGACGCCAGCTCGATGGCGTACCCGCATCGATCCATGCGCTGCCGCCCATCGTCGACGCGGTGGGCGAGCGCCTCGACGTTCTGATGGATGGCGGCATCCGCTCGGGGCTCGACGTGCTGAAGGCGATGGCGCTTGGCGCCAAGAGCGTCCTGATCGGGCGCGCCTGGGCCTATGCGCTGGCCGGCGGCGGCGAGGCCGGTGTGCACTCGATGCTGAAGACGCTGCAGAGCGAACTCGAGGTCGCGATGGCGCTCACGGGTTGCACCGATGTTGCGACGGCCGGAAAGAGCCTGCTGGTCGAGCCGCATTGACGGCAGGTCCGGCGATCCGGATGCAAAGACGCGCGGAGAGCATCATTGTCTCATGCCTCACGGCGGTCGGCGTCGATCTGTTGCCGCAGTGGCTGAGGACGTTGCCTACATCGGCCAAGTATAGGCGGCGTAGGCGACGGCTTCCTGGAAGATTGTGATGTAGCGCGTCACGTTCTGGCCGATGAGGTCCATCTTGGCGAGCGTCGCGAGGCGTTCGCTGGCGCGCTTCAACTCGGAGGCGGGCACGATCTGACGGATGATGCCGCAGGTTTCGGCGAGCGACATCAGGCAGACATCACGCGGATCCGGCAACTCGTCGCGCAGCAAAATCTCCAGAAGACGAAGCTTCACCTCGCGGATTTCCTTGCCGTCGACGACCGGATAACGGCGCGCCTTGAGGAACCAGAGGACGCGCCCCTCGGCCTTGGCGAGAATTTTGCGTTCGCAAAGCCTGTCGAGCGCGAGTTCGCGGACCTGGTTGCCGTAAACGACGAGCTGGTCGATGAGCTTGGCGGCTTCGAGATCGAAACCGGGCGCGGCGATCTGCTGGAGCACGAGATCGACGCAAGCCTCGCCGGTGGGCGCCTTGTCGACGATCCAGATCCGGTCGAGATCGCTGTCGATACGGTTCTGGAGCGCAAGTTCCATGATGGCGGCGCCGATGAAGCCCGCGCTCACCGCCTCGCGTGGAATATCGACGAAACCGCCCTCGTCGTCCTTCACGGTGAGAAGCAGGAATTCCTCTGGTACCGTCAGCATTTATCCCGCCCCCGCGCTATCGTTTGCATAAGACGCGGATATTACGAGGCCCCGGGGGGCTGTCAATGTCGAACTCGGGTGCCGGTATTTCCCGTCGGCCGCGCATACGCCGCCGTTAAAAACCGCCCGATGTCATGCGCTTGTCGCGACGGCAGGAGAGCTTGGCCCCGGGCCGTCCGGCCGGCTTGACGAGGCCGGCCAAGGTGTTATGAGACATCGGTGTCGCAGCCGTCATCGACATCCGTCGAGCGGCCCGCCGAAGGTTCAGCGGAGCAAATCTCGTGTCGGACAAGATCGAAATGACGCTCCGCAACGATATCTCGGAGGTCGCCCGCGTCCTCGACGCGATCGAGGCTTTCGGCGAAGTGCACGATCTGCCGGCCAAGGCGATCTTTCAGCTCAATCTCGCCCTCGACGAACTGATCACGAATATTGTGTCCTATGCTTTCGAGGGCCATGCTGAGAGCCGGATCGAGCTGACGGTGGAACTTCGGGACGGCGGGCTCGACGCCGTGCTCGTCGACAACGGCCGGCCGTTCAATCCCGTCGAGGCCGAGCTGCCGGACCTTGGAGAAGGCCTGGACGAGCGCAGGATCGGCGGGCTGGGGCTCAAACTCGTGCGGACCTATATGGACCGGCTTGACTATCGGCGCGACGGGGAGTTGAACCGTCTGCAGTTACATATGAACGTGAACGCGGCCGGTTGAGGCCGAGGGGGACGAACAAGATGATCGAATTGGCACATGAAATCCGGGGCGACGCGCTGATCCTGCAGCCGAAGAAGCGGATCGACAGCAGCACGGCGAAATCCTTCGAGGAGCAGGCCAATGCGCTGGTCGATGCGGGTCCGAAAAAGGTCGTCATCGACTTCTCGGGTGTCGACTACATCTCGTCCGCGGGCCTGCGCGTCGTGCTGACGACGGCCAAACGGGTGAAGGCGGCCGGCGGCGCACTGACGCTGAGCGGCGTCACCGCCAATGTGAAGGAAGTCTTCGACGTCAGCGGTTTTGCCTCGATCTTCGGGCTGCATGACAGCATCGATCAAGCGATCGCGTCGCTGAACGGCTGACGCCGCCGCCGCGGGGCGGCCGACGCATCGGGGGCAACATGAGCGAGGCTGATGGCGGTATGTCGCTTGCCGATACCAGGCGCCGGGTTCTCGCGCTTTCGGCAATCGTCGGAATTGCACTGATCGTGATCGTCATGATCGCCGTCTACGGCATGTACCGCCTCGACACCGCCGTGACCGCGAGCGGCGCCGAGATCGACCGGCTCTCCGCCATGGCCGACGATGCGCGCGTCGCTCAGGTGACGTTCAAGACCCAGATACAGGAATGGAAGAACACGCTGCTGCGTGGCTACAAGGCGGAAGATTATGCCGCCTATCACGCCGCTTTCGTGGCGCGCCGGTCGGATGTGAGTAAACGGCTCGACGACCTGGCGTCCACGGCCGGCGAACTGGGTTTTCCGACCAAAGATCTCGTCGCTCTCCGGGCACAACACGATCGGCTGGACGCCGCGTATGACGAGGCGCTCGCTCTCTTCAAACCGGACGATCCCTTGTCCGTGCGCGCGGTCGATGCGCATGTGCGAGGGAAGGACCGTCCTCTCAACGAGGCGTTCGATCGCGTCGTGACGCAGGCGAAGGCTTTCGCAGACGAGCGGCGCGAGGTTCTGCGGCAGCGTATCGCCGACACGGCGCGCAACGTGCAGCGGACGCTCTGGATCTCGATGGCCGTCGGCTTCGCCTTCCTCCTTCTCGCGGTCTTCATGGCATTGCGCGCCATCGGCAGATAGCGCGTCCTTGTTTTCGAGAGTGCAGCAGCCATGGAAATGTTCGCCGACATCTTCGCGGGGCTCGGGCTCTTCTTCGTCGGTGTCAAGCTTATCGGCGGCAATCTGAAACAACTGACCGGAAGCTGGTTCCGGCGCCTGATCGAGGCGGCGACCCGGAACACGACGGTCTCGGCGCTGGTCGGTATTCTCTCCGGCGCGCTGACCCAGAGCAGCAATGCGATTACCTTCATTTCGATCGGCATGGTGACGGCCGGGCTCGTGGACGTCGGTCGCATCGTACCGATGGTGATCTGGGCGAATGTCGGCACCTCCGCGCTCGTCCTGCTCTCGGCCATCGACGTGAAGCTCGCCGTTCTCTTTCTGCTCGGCGCCACGGGTGTCGCCTATTATTTCGATATCGACCGCGCGCCGCGTTTCCGCCACGTTCTCGGCGCTGTGCTCGGCCTCGGACTGCTCTTCTTCGGCCTCGAGCTGATCAAGAGCGGTGCCATGCCGCTCAAGTCGATGGACGCGGTCCGGGAGTTTCTGTCCTTCGCCGCCTCGTCCTACGTCCTCGCCTTCCTGATCGGGGTCGTTCTCACCATCGTCGCACAGAGTTCGGCGACGGTCTCGATCATCGCCGTGACCATGGCGAATGTGGGCCTGCTCACCATCGACCAGACGATCGTCGTCGTTATAGGTGCGAGTCTCGGCTCCGGCATCAGCATAGCCCTGCTGTCCACCAACCTCCGCGGCATCGGCCGCCAGATTGCCTGGATGCAGGTCGCGGTAAAACTTGTCGGCGTCATCGTCGTCCTGCCTTTCTTCGCGGTCGAGATGCCGGGACATGTCCCCGGCATCAAGGCGCTCGTCTTCGCCCTGACGTCGGATGGCGCCACGGCGGTGGCGCTTGTCTATCTTCTGCTACAGCTCGTTTCCGCGGTGCTCACGACGGTATTCCGCGACCGCATCATGGCGGCGATCATGCGTCTGTCCCCGCCGACCGACGAGGAGGCGCTGTCGAAGCCGCGCTATATCTATGCCGAGGCCCTCGACGAACCCCGCGCCGCGCTCGACCTTGTCGAACGCGAGCAAGTGAGGCTTTTTGAATTTCTCCCCGACATCGTCGATGCCGTGCGTGTCGACGGCGCGTCGAAGCTCGGCCCCGATCTTCTGGCGAGCAGCGCGGGATCGGTCGCCCGACAATGCGGCGATTTCCTGACCAATATTCTCGACAACAACAGCGCTCGTGACGTTCTGATCGACGTCGTCGAAATACAGAAGCGCAATGAGATCCTGTTGAGCCTTATCGGCGCCGTGAGCGACTATGTGAAGACCATCGAGGCGGCGGGCGCGGTTTCGCCGGACAGCAAGTTCGGGCGTCTTCTCTTTGCGCTGGGCGAGAGCCTGCATACGATTCTGGCGGTCGCAAACGACGCCTTCCTGCACAAGGATCGCCGCGATCTGGATCTGTTGCGCGAATTCACATCCGACCGCTCGACGCAGATGGAGCGCGTTCGTCGGCAGGTGATGGAAGTAGAAGACATCGGCCCTGCCGAGCACGACACGCTTTATGCCTCGACGACCCTGTTCGAGCGCACGCTCTGGCTGCTGCAGCGTTACATGTCGCTGGTCGAGGGTCCGAAGGCGGCGGAATGAGCCGGTTTGTGCGCCGTCATGATTCCGTTACAGTGCGGACATAACTTGCGTCACGCAAACGCTTCACCGGATCGCACATGACCGAAACCTCCGCATTCAAGCCCATCAAGCTCTCCGGCCGGCTCGATACGGCGAAAGTCGGCGAGATCGAAACCCGCTTCTATGCCGAGGTGGGGGCGATCAAGACGCCGGGCGCCGTCGCGTTGATCGATCTGAGCGAGGTCGATTTCCTCTCCTCGCTCGGTATCCGATTGCTGGTGACGGCGGGCAAGACGCTGAAGCAACGCCAGGTGAAACTCGGCGTCATCGCGCCGGCCTCCGAAGGCGTCATGCAGGCGCTGGAAATCAGCGGCCTGCCGGAGCTTTTCAGTTTCTTCGAAAGCGAGGAGGCGGCCCGCGCCGCCCTCTAATCCGATAAGGCGCCGCTGTTCGGCTCACGCCGGGAAACGCGCGCCCGTCAGTTCTTCGGAAATAGCCCAGAGCTTCGCAGCGGTCTCCGTATCCGTTGGAATCCGCTGACCGTCGGCAACGGGGCTGCCTCTCATACCGCCCATCCGTCCGGGACCGAAAACCATGCCCGGCTTCGCATCGGGCCATGTCGCTCCCATCAGCGTCGGCTGCGCGCCCATGGCGGGGCTTTGCGAAAAGGCGCTGCCGATGACGAGAAGCATCACTTCGAGCGGCGTCGGCGTCATCGAGCTGCCGCCAAAGGGACTGTTGGTCGCCGCATAACCTGGATGGGCAAGGACCGCGGTGCCGGGGATGCCGGCACGGTCCATCCGCCGCTGCAACTCCCCGGCGAAGAGCACGTTGGCGAGCTTCGAGTCCGAATAGGCCTGCCACTTGCTGTATTTGCCTTTCCGCCGGTCGAGATTGTCGAAATCGATCTTGCCCTGCCGCGCCATCATGCTGGTGACGGCAACGATGCGCGGCGCCGGCGATCTGGCGAGCGACTCCATCAGGCCGAGCGTCATTGCGAAATGGCCGAGATGGTTGGTGCCGAAATGGAGTTCGAAGCCGTCTTCCGTGAGCCCCTGATTGATGCCGAAGACGCCGGCATTGTTGACGAGAATGTCGAGCCGGCCATGGCGCGCGGTGAAAGCGCGCGTGAAGTCTCGAACCGAGGAGAGCCGCGTCAGATCGAGGTCCATGGCCGCGACCTGTGCCATGGGCGCGCGTGCCTTGAGCACGGAAAGCGCTTCCGTTGCGGCCGAGGCATTGCGACAGGCGATGACGACTTCGGCGCCTCTCGAGGCCAGCGTGGCGGCTGTCTCGAGGCCGAGCCCTCTGTTGCCGCCGGTCACGAGGGCGATCCGCCCGGAGAGGTCGGGAATGTCGGCCGGTGTCCAGCGTGCCGTCGTTCCGCGTGTCATGACGCCTCCCCATATTGGTCGCGGGCCCGAGCTTCGCCGCTCCGGCGCGGTGAGGGATCGTCCATTTGGATAGTCGTGAAGCGCGATGTCGGTCTGGCTTGATCTGGCTGCCCGAGGGATTAGCTTGGAGAAAACATCATGGAGAAATCAATGTCAGGCGACGTCATCGACAACCGGGCCCGCAACCGTTTCGAACTCGTGATCGACGGGGTCACCGCCCATATCGACTATGAACGAAAGCCGGATCCCATCGTGCTGATCCACACGATCGTGCCGAAGGAGATCGGGGGCAGGGGCGTCGGGACGCAAATCATCCAGGGCGCGCTCGACATGATCCGGGCCGAGGGCATCAAGATGGTGCCGCAATGTCCCTTCGTCGCCGCCTTCCTCAAGAAGCATCCCGAATATAACGATCTCGTCGCGGGCTGACGGCCCTATCCGAGGTCGGCATAGGCGACGCCCGTGAGCGTCGTCGAGATCTCCCATAGCCTCTTGCCGATGGCCGGGTCGAGCGCCTCGGCGGATGCTTTGGCGGGGGCCGGATCGCCTTTCATCTCGCCGAAGCCATCGGGTCCGTAAAAGGCTCCGGCGGGAACGTCGTTAGCTGCGGCGGCGTGGATGATGGGGCGCGCGCCTTTCTCGGCGGACTGGCCCAGAAACGCCATCGTCAGTGGCAGGATGATGTCGACCAGATGGTCCGTGAAGCGCTCGCGCTTCTGGCCCTTCCGGCTCGCCGGCAGCGCGGTGCGCGCGACACCGGGATGGGCCGCGACGCTCTTCAGCTTTACATGCGCCGCATCGCAGCGCCGCTGCAGCTCGAGCGCGAAGACGAGGCAGGCGAGCTTCGTCTGGTTATAGGCCCGCTGCGGATCGTAGTGCTTTTCGAGTTGCAGGTCGTCGAAATGAATATGTCCCTGCTTGTGGGCGATGCTCGACACCGTCACCACGCGCGGTTCGTTGCTCTTGAGAAGAAGCGGGAGGAGAAGGCCCGTCAGCGCGAAGTGACCGAGATAGTTGATGCCGAATTTGAGTTCGAAACCGTCCGCCGTGGTGCGCCGTGCGAGCGGCGGGGTGATGCCGGCATTGTTGACGAGTATGTCGAGCGGCCGTTCGTTCGCGACCAGATCGGATGAGAATGCCCGGATGTTCCCGAGATCGGCGAGGTCGATCGGCTTGAAGGAAACATCGGCGCCGGGGGTGGCCGCGCGAATGCGGCGCAGCGCGTCCTCGCCACCCCCGACATTGCGGTCCGCGACGAGAACGCTGGCGCCGCGCCGCGCCAGCGCTGCCGCCGTCTCGTAGCCGAGGCCGCTCGCCCCCCCTGTGACCAGCGCGTATCGTCCGTCCAGCCGCCCGAGCAGCGCTTCGTTCCAAGCCATGATGACTTCCCCCTCCGGCGCCCTCGCTCGATGGCGTGGGCCGGCGTCCACTGTTCGGGGTTGCAGCGGGTTTCCTCAAGAGCCAAATGAACTAGGTGATCTGGAGGGAGGAGGAAAATGAACAGGCTGCTTCGCAACGTCAATTTCGCGGTCGGCGCTCTCGCGGTCACGGCGCCCATGGCGCATGTCCTCGAATTGCCGAACAAATTCGCGCTTGATGGGCCGACCTGGCTCGTCGTGCAGCAACAGCTCTATCGCGGCTGGGGACTGATCTTCGGGCCCGTGGAAATTCTGGCTCTGGCGACGTCGCTGGCGCTTCTCGCTCTGCGGCGCCGTGAGAGGGCGTCGCTTCGGCCGACGCTGCTTGCCACGGCCTGCTATGCGGCGATGCTCGCCGTATTCTTTGTCTTCAATGCGCCGGTCAACGCCGCCTTCAGCGGCTGGACGGCGGCGACGATGCCGGCCGATTGGCAGGGCTTCCGCCTGCGTTGGGAGGTCGGACATGCCCTCGCGGCGCTGCTGTCCATCGTCGCCCTTCTGGCGCTTATTCGCGCGGCGACCGGGGAAAGCGCGCGGGCCTGACGGCCCGCGCTGCTTTGCCGGACGTCTCAGGCCCTCTTCAACGGTACGCTGGTGTCGGCGCTCATCGACTTCAGGACGGCCTCGAGATAACGACCCATCCGTTCGAACCCGTCTTCGGTCAGTTCGACAAAGACGCGGCGGCCGTCATTTTCGTCCTTGATGCGGACGGCAAGGCCGCTGGCGACCAGATCGCCGATCCGCCGAAGCGCGGTCGTGGCGGGAACATGGGCCGCGATGCAGAGGCTCGAGACCGAAACGCGCTTGCCGGCCAGCCTCGCATGGGTGAGGTCGAGGAGCATGTCCCAGGCCGGGTCGGCGAAGAGTCCGGTCGGGAAGAACTTCATGCGCGCATTATAGAGGTCGAGCAGCATGCGCGCCCGGTGCCGGGTCAGCGTCGGTTCCTCCGCAAGGGCGGAAGCGGCGGCCGAAGCAGGGGCGGATTGGGGCAGGGAACCACCTTGACGGGCAATCAAGCTGGGAGGTTCTGTGATGAGGGCCTGGACGGGCATCCTGCAATCTCCGATTGAGTTTCATCAATCAGCGGTAGAGACGATGACGTGTCGCCCGCCCGCTGCCGGGAAGAATCATTTATTCCCTACAACCATAGTGACACATATAATCGTTAACACAACTATAACGGGATATTGAGGTTGTGATTCCGCCTCGCTGTGCCGGAACGGGAAAATGAGGGGCGGGAAGAAAATCGCTGATCGAATATTTTGCTCACACTTGGCAACTTCGCTCATACAAGTGTGTGCTTTTGCACGGCGCAGGTTGAATATTGCCGCGACTTAAAAATAGAAATCATGAGCCGTAGAGAATAAACCTCTGCCGACCTACATCGATATCTTCTCGAATCGGAGCGGAAACAGGACCATGACGATTGAACATCGGGACGTATTGATCGTCGGCGCGGGTATTTCAGGTATCGGCGCGGGTTATCACCTGCAGACGAATTGTCCAGACAAGACCTACGCGATCCTCGAAGGGCGCGAGACGCTGGGCGGCACCTGGGATCTCTTCCGCTATCCCGGCATCCGTTCCGACTCCGACATGTATACGCTCGGCTATTCCTTTAAGCCCTGGACGGAGGCGAAGGCGATCGCCGACGGCCCGTCGATCCTCAACTATCTTCGCGAGACGGCGCGGGAGTACGGCATCGATCGCCATATCCGCTTCGGCCATTACGTAAAGCGGGCCTCGTGGTCGACGCAGGACGCGCGCTGGACCGTCGAGGTGGAGCGGGGCCCCGCCAAGGAACTCGCGCGCTTCACCTGCAATTTCCTCTTCATGTGCAGCGGTTACTACAACTATGCCGAGGGCTACACGCCGGACTTTGCGGGCACGGACAGGTTTCGCGGCCGCATCGTCCATCCGCAGAAATGGACCCCCGATATCGACTATGCCGGCAAGCGCGTCGTGGTCATCGGTAGCGGCGCGACGGCGGTGACGCTCGTCCCGGAAATGGCGAAGACAGCGGCCCACGTCACCATGCTGCAGCGCTCGCCGACCTATATCGTTTCGCGCCCGGCGGAGGACGGTTTCGCGAACTGGCTCCGCCGCTACCTGCCGGCCAAGCTCGCCTACGGCATCACACGCTGGAAGAACGTGCTCTTCGGCATGTATTTCTATCGCCTGTGCAAGCGGAGCCCGCAGGGTGTGAAGGATTGGATTCTCAAGCAGGTGCGCGAGCAGCTCGGTTCCGACTACGACGTCGATACGCATTTCACGCCGAGCTACAATCCTTGGGATCAGCGCCTTTGCCTCGTGCCGAATGGCGATCTCTTCGAAGCGATCAAGTCGAAACGTGCTTCCGTCGTGACGGATCGCATCGAGACCTTCACGGAGAAGGGTTTGAAGCTTCAGTCGGGCGCCGAGCTTGAAGCCGACCTGATCGTGACCGCCACCGGGCTCAACCTCCAGGTGCTGAGCGATCTCGACATCACGATCGACGGCGCGCATGTCGATCTCTCGAAGACGATGAACTACAAGGGCATGATGTATAGCGACGTGCCGAACCTGGCCTCGTCCTTCGGCTATACGAACGCGTCCTGGACGCTGAAATGCGACCTGACCTGCGAATATGTCTGCCGCCTGCTCAATCACATGGACCGGACCGGCACCCGTCAGTGTACGCCGCGACAAACCGATCCGTCGGTCGAGCCAGAGCCCTGGCTCGATTTCTCGTCCGGCTATGTTCAGAGGTCGATCGACAAATTCCCGAAGCAGGGCTCGAAAGCGCCGTGGAAGCTCTATCAGAACTACGCCCTCGACATCGTCAGCCTGAAGTTCGGCAAGGTGGATGACGGCGTGATGGAGTTTTCAAATCCGCAGCCCGACGCGGCGGCGAGGCGGCTGGCGAGCTGAGGTCGTCGTAGGCCCGTCGCAACGCGCGCCGGGCCGGCGATCATTCCGCCGCGAGAGGAGCGAGCGCCGTCGCGCCGTCGAAATCGCCGGGTTCGAGCCGCCGCGTCTTCGCCCAATAGCTGACCGTGAAGCCCGGCCAGACGGTCGGGTTCTTGCCTGTCTCGGCGATGTACCAGCTCTTGCAGCCTGAATTCCAGACGGTCTGCTTGATGTCCTGCTGCAGCTTTGCGTTGAAGGCGTCGTGGACGTCCGACTTCACTTCAAACGTCGCGAGCTTCTTCTCGTCCATCAGTTTCAAGGCCTGCATGACATAGCGGACCTGTGCCTCGATCATGAAGATGATCGAGTTGTGGCCGAGGCCGGTGTTCGGGCCGAGCAGCATGAAGAGGTTCGGGAAGCCCGGCGCGGCGAGGCCATAATAGGCTTCCGGGCCGCCGGCTTTCGCCCAGGCTTCGTTGATCTCGAGCCCGGCGCGGCCGGTGATCCTGATTTCCGAAAGAGGATCGGTCGCCTTGAAGCCGGTGCCGTAGACGATGGCGTCGATCGGGCGTTCCTTGCCGTCGCGGGTGACGATCGAATGTTCGCGCACTTCGACGATGCCGTCGGTGACGACTTCGACATTGGGCTGCGTCAGCGCCGGATAATAATCGTTCGAGATCAGGATGCGCTTGCAACCGATCGTGTAGTCGGGCGTGAGCTTCTTGCGCAGCACCGGATCTGGAATGACATGCGCGAGATATTTGCGCGCGAGCCTTTCGATCCGCTTCATGATCTTGGGATTAACGGTGAAGCCGAGCGCCGCCGATTCCATGCGCCAGTAGAGGAAATCGCGATAAAGGCGATGTACGAAGGGCAATGTGTTGAAGAGCGTCTTTTCCCATTTCTTCATCGGCCGGTCGAGCTTCGGCAGCACCCATGGCGGCGTACGTTGGAAAAGATGAAGCTGTTTCACCCGCTTCTGGAGATGCGGCACGAACTGGATCGCGGACGCGCCCGTGCCGATCACCGCGACGGTCTTTCCCTCGAGATCGTAGTCATGGTTCCATTCGGCGGAGTGGAAGGCTTCGCCCTTGAACGTATCGAGCCCCTTGAGCGAGGGATAGGCGGGCAGGCAGAGCGCGCCGACGCCAGAGACCAGAATGCGCGTGGTGAGCGTGTTGCCTGTCGTCGTCGTCACGCGCCACATCGCCGTCGCCTCGTCGAACTCCGCATGAGCGATGCCTTCACCGAAGCGACAATGGGGCCGCACACCGTATTTCGCCGCGCAATGGCGCATATAGCTCCAGATCTCGCCCTGCGGCGCATAGGCGCGCGACCAGAAGGGATTGGGTTCGAAGGAGAAGGAATAGAGATGCGAGGGCACGTCGCAGGCGCAGCCTGGATAGTGGTTGTCGCGCCAGCTGCCGCCGATATCGCCGGCCTTCTCGAGAATGACGAAGGAGGTCCGCCCCGCTTCGAGAAGCTTGATCGCCATGCAGAGGCCCGAAAAACCCGCACCGATGATGACGACATTATGATCCGGTTTGGCGGCGATAGGGTGCTTTACGGCGGCATTCATGCGCGGGGGTTCCTCTTCGGGCGGGAAGGACCCGCTTTGACTTTTTGTCAGATTGCATCTGACAACGGATCATGTCAACATGTAAATATGTTGGATGAAACAGACGACAAACCGCGACGGCGCTATCGCGGAGAGAGCTCTACGGAACGCCGGACGGCGCGCTGGGAGCGGCTCGTGACGGCAGGGCTCAAGACCTTTGGCGGCATGGGCTACAAGGCCGCCACGGTCCGTCAAGTCTGCGCTGAGGCGGGGCTCACCGAGCGCTACTTCTACGAGTCCTTCACCAGCAAGGATGACCTGTTCCTTGCCGTATACGCCCGTTGCGTCGATCGCGTCGGCGTGGCGCTGATCGCGGCGCTGGAAGCGGCGGACGACACGGCCGAAGCCAAGGCACGCGCGCTGCTCGAGGCCTATTTCGGCGAGCTGCAGAAGGACCCGCTTTTTGCCCGCGTACTGCTGATCGAGGTTCTGAGCCTCGGGCCCGAACTCGAGCACGTCTACCGGGAGGCGATGGGGCTTTTCACCGATCACTTGCAGGCCGAAGCCAGCGTCCTGCTGCCGCGAAAAAGCGTGGCCGAGGGGCGGGCGGAGATTGCCGCCGCGGGGATCGTCGGGGCGATCGTCCACGTCGCCATGCGCTGGGTGATTTCGAATTTCGAACGACCCCGCGAGGAGGTCTTGCGCGGGCTTCTCGACCTGCTGATCGCCGCGAGCCGCTGACCTGCGCGGGCCCTCCGGACGGGCTTAAACTCCGGCTCCGCTCGGCCTTGATCTTTGCTTTCGGGGCGACGACCGGCGCTGGACAGGCCGGAATCAATCTCCTATAAACCGCGGGCCTTGCCGCCGGGGATACCCGGGCGGAACGCGCGGCCCAGGTAGCTCAGTTGGTAGAGCATGCGACTGAAAATCGCAGTGTCGGTGGTTCGATTCCGCCCCTGGGCACCATTTCCCACGTCAGCAGAAAATAAGAAGTCATTATAAAACAATGACTTAAACCGATTTTCCGACCTTCCATATCCCTAAACAGGTAGGACAATAGGTAGGACAAGCGGTGTGACAGGGGATATGGTGATGGCGCTTGTCATCCAACTTGATGCGACAATTTCGTTGGCCATGAAGTACGTCATGCAGAAGGGTAAGACCTTTTATTTCCAGCGCCGTATCCCGCCGGAAGTGCAGCAGCTCTATGGCGGCAAGCGGACTTACATCAAGAGCCTCCAAACCAGGGACCCGTTCATTGCAGGGCGGAAGGCGCGCGAGCTTGGCCGGAGCTTGGAGCTCTATTGGAAGTCTCTCCGTCGAGGTGGCGATCTTGAGACAGGCTTGAGTGCCGTCGAGGTCCGACAGACGGCTAGTGCGCTTCTCCACCAACACAATCTTCACCCTAAGGACTGGCAGCACCGGGAAGATAATCCCAGGATCGATGCACGCATCGATGCGTTCCTGGCTGAGGAGGTCGATCCCTACCGTGCCTCAGACGAGCTGACACGCCGCGACGAGACTTTGGAGGACGTATTGCCTCCTGAGAAGCTGGCGGCCTTGCAGATGCTGCGAGGCGAGATGATCTATCGCCTCTCGGATGCTCGTGATCTCTACATCAAACACAAAATCAGGGGTGACAAGGAAGCGAGCAAGAAAGCCCGCCGTCTGGTGGAAGCCGGTTTTGAGTCCTTGGAACATTCGATCGGCAAAGGTGACCTGCCTCTGACCGAACTCAGGCGCGCGCATGTAAACAAACTCGCTGAGGAATTACTGGAGAAGGGCAATAAGACGGCAACCGTAAAGCGTCGAACGAATACACTTCGAGCCGCCATCGAACTCGCCATCCGCGAATATGAAATCGATATGCGCAATCCCTTCGATCGGGTCCTCATTCGAGGGCATGGCGAAGATAGCAAGGAGCGGGAGCCGTTCACAGAAGGGGAACTGAAGGAAATCGGCAAGGCCTGCAAGGAGCGAGATGACGATGTACGCTGGCTGGTCGCTTTGGTGGAAGATACCGGCGCGCGCATGGCCGAGATTGTCGGCCTGAGGATCGGTGACATCCACGTCGAAGCCGAAATCCCCTACATAGATATTCGCCCGAATGACGTGCGTCGATTGAAGACGAAGAGTTCCGAGCGTCAGGTCCCGCTCGTCGGCTTCGCGCTATGGGCGGCAAAGAGGATTGTTGCCGAGGCGGAGGAGGGGTGCCGGTGGGCCTTCCCGCGTTACGTTCGTGAGGACGATCATGCGGCTACCCACGCCTCGAACACCATCGCGAAGTGGCTGAGAGGAACGCTGAAGATCGACAAGACCGCTCACTCCTTCCGGCACGCCATGCGCGACCGGCTGAGAAACGTCGGTGCCCCAAAGGACATACAGGACGCCATTGGCGGCTGGTCCAGCAAGGACATTGGCGACAACTACGGCAAAGGCTACGCGCTGAAATTGCTGGCGGAATGGATGAAGAAGGTCGAGCTTGCCGCCTAGGTGGCCTTCATCTCCGCCCCGCGCGCCCGCAGAGCCTCATAGAGCTGCGCAGGACCAAGCAATGTTTCGAGCAGGCCCCGCTGGACTCGTTCGGAGTTCAGCGTCTGCTCGCCCATGGCGTTATAGACATCGAGCGCGTCGATCACCGCATCGAGGAACTGCTTCGACAGGTCCGGCGATGCCGAGAACTGCGTCTTGCTGTTGTTGCTCGCCTGCTGAATGAGCGTGTCGGATGCAAGCAGCTTGCTCTTCAGGCTGTTGACATAGACGAGCCGGTCGTCATCCGTGATCTCGCCAACAAAGAGGTCATTCACCTTCTCGATGATCTCGCGCAGAAGAGCCTTTTCCTTCTCGTTGATCGAGCCACCTCCGCTCTCCGTCATCGGCTTCAGCTTCTCGGCCTCGCCTGAGAGAGGCAGCGTCTTCGCGCCCTTGTTGGCCAGATGATGATGCGTGAGCTCCACCTGTGACAGATCGATCCCCACGCGCTCGCGCCCGAAGTCGAGGAGCCGCCCGAGCGGCTTGAAGAAGAGCGCGCGTTTCTCGATATCGGTGTTGCCGTAGTCGAAAATCTGCGACAGGAACGTGTACATGCGCACATAGGACGCGATGTCGGCTTTGAAGAGCACAAGGCCATTCATTTCGTTCTGGGCGGCCTCCGCTTCCTTCTCGTCCTTTTGCGCCCTGGCCACTGCGAGCCGCTCCTGCGTGGCTTTATAGAGCTTCAGAAGGCGATCCACGACGGGTTCCAATGCGCCCGCCAGATCGCCATTGGTGGAGGCGGGATTCATCACGACCTTCACCACGCGTTCAACTTCGTAATCATCATAGAAGCCGAGAGCGTCGAGCTTCGCGCGTAGATCGAAGACGAGATTGGGGTCGGTGACGGCCTCAAGCTCCGCCGTCTCGTAATAGGTCCTGAAGGCGGCCAGTACCTCCTCGGCGTCATTCACGAAATCAAGGACATAGGTCGTGTCCTTGCCCGGATGGGCGCGGTTGAGGCGCGAGAGGGTCTGCACCGCCTGGATGCCCGCAAGCCGCTTGTCCACATACATGCCGCAGAGCAAAGGCTGGTCGAAGCCGGTCTGGAACTTGTTGGCGACCAGTAGGATTTGATACTCCGCCGTATTGAAGGCGTCGCGGATGTCCCGCCCGCGCAGGCCGGGGTTCATCGTCTGGCCTGCTTCCGTGAAGGGATCGGGGCCGCTTTCCTCGTCATCCACATCGCCGGAAAAGGCGACCAGCGTGCCGATCTTGTAGCCTTCCACCCTGACGTATTTCTCGATGGCGAGTTTCCAGCGCACAGCCTCCACGCGGCTGCTGACGACAACCATCGCTTTCGCGCGGCCTTCGAGCAACGGCGCGACGTTCTCGCGGAAGTGCTCCACCACAACCTGAACCTTCTGGCTGATGTTATAAGGATGGAGCTTCACCCAGCGCATGATGCCCTTGAGCGCCGCGCTGCGCTCGACCCGCGTCTCGTCATATTCCTCGCCGCCATGCGCGAGTTTGAAGGCGGTCGCATAGGTCGTGTAGTTCTTCAGCACATCGAGGATGAATCCCTCCTCGATCGCCTGCCGCATCGAATAGACGTGGAAGGCCTGCGGAAGGTTTCCCGGCCCTGCCGGTTGTGTGGGGTTGGGCCGCGTCCCGAAAAGCTCAAGCGTCTTCGCCTTGGGGGTTGCGGTGAAGGCGACATAGGTGATGCCGCTCTCCGCCGCCCGCGCCTTCATCTGCGCGGCCAGCAAGTCCTCGGTCGAAACCTCGCCGCCATCGGCAAGCTCGTTCATCTCTTCGACGCTCAGAACAGCCTTGAGCTTCGAGGCGGTCTCGCCGGTCTGCGATGAGTGCGCTTCATCCGCGATGACGGCGAAGCGTTTGCCCTCGGTCGCGGAAAGCTCCTGCACTTTTTGCAGGGCGAAAGGAAAGGTCTGGATCGTGCAAACGACGATCTTCTTGCCGCCGGAAAGCGCTTCCGCGAGCTCGCCGCTCTTGCTTCCGCCTTCTCCTTTCACAACGGCCACGACACCCGTGGTCCGCTCAAAGGCGAAGATCGCTTCCTGAAGCTGCGCGTCGAGCACCGTGCGATCGGAGACGACGAGCACGCTGTCGAAAAGCTTGCGGTGCCCCGCGTCATGCAGGTCGGAGAGAAAGTGTGCCGACCAGGCGATGGAGTTGGTCTTGCCCGATCCCGCCGAGTGCTGGATCAGATATTTGCCGCCCGGCCCCTCGCCGAGAACGGCGGCCATCAGCTTCCGTGTCGCGTCAAGCTGGTGGTAGCGCGGGAAGATGATCTTGCTGACCTTGCTCTTTTCCTTCTCCGCGACCAGATACCGCCCGAGGATTTCAAGCCAGCTATCGCGCGCCCAGACCTCTTCCCACAAATAGGAAGTGCGATGGCCGCTGGTGTTCGGCGGGTTTCCCTTGCCCCCATTGTCGCCCTTGTTGAAGGGCAGGAACTTGGTGGCGGGCCCTGCAAGCTTCGTCGTCATCATCACTTCGCGGTTGCTGACCGCAAAATGGACGAGCGCTCCATTGGGGAAGGAGAGCAGAGGCTCCGGCGCGGCCTGCCCCTTGGGCCTCGGCTGGCGGTCGAAGCGATATTGATAAACGGCGTCCTCCACGCTTTGCGTGAAGTCGGTCTTGAGCTCCACGGTCGCGACAGGCACGCCGTTAAGGAAGAGCACAAGGTCGATGCAGTTCTCGTTATGCAGCGAATAGCGGACCTGCCGCACGACGCGCAGGCGATTGGCCGCATAGCGCGCCAGCGTCTCGGGGTTCATCGCCAGCGCCGGTTTGAACTGGCAAAGCGCGATCGGCTGGCGCAGGCCCAGAATCTCGATCCCCTGGCGCAACACGTCGAGCGTCCCGCGATCATCGAGCGACTTGCGCAGGCGATCGAGCAGCACGGTCTCCGCCGCCGCGCCGTTGCTCGCTTCGAGCTTCTCCCAGGCCTCCGTTTGCGTCTCCTTCACCCAAGCGATGACATCCGCTGGAAAGAGTGCACGAGCGCGATCATATTGGCCTGCATCGCCATCTGCGTGAAGCCAGCCCTGCGCGGCCATCTGCGCACAGATTTCATCCTCGAAGGCGATTTCCTGATGCAGGTTCATACTAACAACTGGCGATATGTTTTGGGGCCGGTGCCTGATGGAGTGAGGCTATGTCGCCGCATCCAATCAAGCCACCCATGCAGATCATCAGGATTCTGAAACTTTTCCGGTTTCTCCGGGTGCCAATCATTCAGGAAACCGTACACGATGTCGTCATCGCTCGGGGTTTTTCCATCCATAAGATCATCGTTCCAAACGGCGTAGAGGGTTGCGATCGCCTCAGCCCCCTCCTTGCCGATATAGGTCAAGTCGGTGATCAACTTGTCGAGCTTCCTCATGCGATCCGGGCCCAGAAGTGCAGCTAACTCGGCCCTGTGGCGTCCGGTCCGCTTGGTAGTTCTATAAGTGACCGCCGTGCCAGCTCCCCGAGGTCGTTCGACCACGATGCTGCTAATTGCTTGAACCTCTCTGTCGATCTCGTCCATCATTTCACCGTCCCAAGGTCCAGCCGCTTCACGAAGATAGTTCCCTTTGAGTTCGGATATGTCGGCATAAGCCTCAGCGAGATACGCGAGTTTTTGCAACTTCACACGCCGCAAAGTTTGAATGTTGGTTACCCGTTCGATGATTTCAGTGGCAACGAGGCCACGCACGCGCGCGCGATCGACAGGAAGGGGGATGATTTTCGCCGAGGGCCTTACATCAATCTTGCCGGTGACGGCTGCGGAGATGAGTGCGGCACGGCGCTCCACGGAGAGTGCAACAACCTTTTCCGCCGTCGCGATCAGATTGTCTATTTGAGCGGTCTGCTTCCGAATGAAGGAAACTATCTCTGCTTGTTCATTTAGAGGGGGGCGCGCGAATCGGAACATGGTGATGTCGGGCATGTAGATTGTATTGTGAGTCGAACCCATCATCAGGCGATCAAACTCCTTGGTCATTCCGCGAAAGACAAAAAGCAAAAACGCAGGTTCCAGATCATCACTGCACACCCAGTTCGCAAAGTCTTGAGTGGTCGCCATATCGACTCCCATGATGGCCGAGTAGCCGACCGAAGCTGTCCGCGAGAGCATAACGGTTCCTTTTGGGAGCAATCTTGCAGAAGAGTTGGCTAAGCCAACCTCGCTAACCTTCTCGTTCGTCTCATAGATATAGTCAGCATGGCCACGGCGGATTTGCCAAACGTCGGCAAGTGAGAACCAAGGGACGGTGCAATTTTCCCACCAGTCGGCTCGCGATCGGCTAGGCGTGTGGCCGGATTCCAATTTCGCGGAATAGCGGATTGGCATCACCGTCCAATGCTCCGGCACCTCGCCGAGCCATTCGATGCCGGAGTCTTTCATCGGTACGTTCGGGTTCAGCCCTTTGGTGACGGCGTGGGAAATGACCGCCTGGCGTTTTTCCTTCAACAACGCGATCAGCCGCCGTTGCTCCTCCACCAGCGCATCAATCTTCGCGGTCTCGTGATCGAGAAAGGCAGCGATGGCTGTTTGTTCTTGTACAGGAGGAATCGTAACTTCAAGCTCATAAGCTCTTTCTCGCGCCAAGCCGGGAACGCCGGTATCCTGTGAAAATTGATCGAGGCCAAGCAATTGAAGCGCGTAATAAACCCAGCGCAAGACTTGATCGGTGGTTTGGCGATCTATCGAATAGGCTGTGTCGATCACGAATCCACCGTTTTCAGCCCAAACGATTTTCCCGAATGAGCCTTTTCGACCGACGACAATTGCGGGACAGGCAGTATTTGCTCGGGAATGGAGACCGACAACACCATTGGACCCGAAGACCTCAATCTCACCGTCTTCGCGAGCGTCAGCAGCAAGGGCATCGCCATAGCGAAGCCTCACGTAGCGTTTCAGCAGCCCAACTTTCCAATGCTCCGGCACATCGCCGAGCCATTCCACGCCGCTATACTTGTAGGCCGGATAAGGCTTGCTCATAACACACCTGCCTCTCCGGCAACTTCCCGGATGACCCGGACGGCCTGCCACAAGTCTGTCACCTGAAAGCGGATCAGGTCGCAATCCTTGAAGGCGTTCTCACCAAAGAGATTGTGGTTCGGCTTGCTTTGATCGAACTCGCTATGATCGTAGAAGACGTGTTCAATGTCTTTCAGCCTGTGCTGACGAACGCTGTCCGCGCGAACCCATAGATTCTGAAACCTGACACGCTCGGGCTCGAAGCCGATCGGAAGCCCGTCTCGCGTCATGTAGCGTTCTGCATGGGTGGCGTGCCCTGCCTTGGACATAGAGATGCACGGATGACTTTCGAGCAGGGCTCGGATCGCCTGGCGAAGCTCTTCCCCCGTCATGCAGACAGCTCCCCGATCATGCGGACGATGCGGTCCGTGACCTGCTTCAGGTCCGCGTCGATCTCGGCCAGGGCGCGCGGCGGCTCGAAGACATAGAAGCGCCGGTTGAAGGGGATTTCATAGCCGACCTTCGTCTTCTCATGGTCGATCCAGGCATCGGGTGCGTGGGGAAGCACCTCGCGCTTGAAATAGGTCTCCACATCTTCGCTGAGCGGCACATTCTCCGTGTCGCGCAGTGCGCTATCCGGCTGTTTCTTGCCCTTCAGCTTGCCTTTGGTGGCAAGCACGATCTTGCCCGCTTCATCGCGCAAGGGCCGCTCGATGGTGATGGTGCGATAGCCGAACTCTTCGGTCTTGAAGAGGCGCGAAAGCGGCGCGAGCTTCACCTTGCCGTCTTTCGGTGCCTTGGGCGACTTGCTGCCTTGCAGGACGATTTCGCGCGCAACCTCCTTTCCCTCGGCGTCGAAGACGGTCGCAAGCTGCGCCTCTGCGCAACTGCCAAAAAGCTTCGTGATCTCGGCGATATGCTCTTCGGAAAGCTCCCGGCGCTTGTTCCCCAAGCTCTTACGCATCTTCTGCCAGAAGCTCGATGCGTCGATGAGCTGGACGAGGCCTTTACGGCTCTTGGGTTTCTTGTTGCTCAGTATCCAGACATAGGTGCTGATGCCGGTGTTGTAGAACATGTCGGTGGGAAGCGCGATGATCGCCTCCACAAGATCGTTCTCCAGAACATGGCGGCGGATTTCACTTTCTCCGCTGCCCGCGCCGCCCGTGAAAAGCGGCGAGCCATTGAGCACGATGCCGAAGCGGCCACCGCCATCCTTCAAGGGCCGCATCTTGGAGACGAGATGCAGCAGGAAAAGGAGCGAGCCATCCGAGACGCGCGGCAGGCCGGGGCCGAAGCGACCGGCATAACCTTTCGTCTCGTGCTCCTTGCGAACTTCCTTTTCGACCTTCTTCCATTCGACGCCGAAGGGCGGATTGGACAGCATGTAGTCGAAACTTTCGCCCTCATGGGCATCGTCGGAGAGCGTATTGCCGAGGACGATCTTGTTGACGTCCTGGCCCTTGATGAGCATGTCGGCTTTGCACATGGCATAGGACTCAGGGTTGAGCTCCTGGCCATACATGGTGAGCCGCGCATTGGGATTGTGCGTCTTCAGATAGTCATCGGCGACGGAGAGCATCCCGCCCGTTCCCGCCGTCGGATCATATATGGTGCGCACCGTGCCGGGCGTGTTCAGCACATCATCGTCTTCGACGAAGAGCAGATTGACCAGAAGGCGAATGACCTCGCGCGGCGTGAAGTGCTCACCCGCCGTCTCGTTGGAATCCTCGGCGAACTTGCGGATCAGCTCCTCGAACACCGTTCCCATATCGGCGTTGCTGACCTTGCTGGGGTGAAGATCGAAATTGGCGAACTTCTCCGCCACCATGTAGAGAAGGCCCGACTTGGCGAGCTTTTCGATCTGTACGTCGAAGCCGAAGTTCTCGAAGATGTCGCGCACATCGGCGGAGAAGTCGCGCATATAACTCGTGAGGTTCTTCTTGATGTGGTCGGGGTCGCCAAGCAGCTTGCGCATGTCCATTGGCGAGGTGTTGTAGAAGCTCTGTCCCGCCCTGCGCCGCAATATGGCGTCGGAGGCTTTGCCGTCCTTGGCTTTATGCTCCTTGAGCACGGCCTCCTTGGTCGCCTCCAGCACGCAGTCAAGGCGGCGCAGGACCGTGAACGGCAGGATGACCTTGCCATAGTCCGATTGCTTGTAGTCGCCACGCAGAAGATCGGCGACCGACCAGATGAGGTTGGAGAGATTGGATTGGCTCATGCGGTCTTGCGTCCTTTGTACCGCTTCGCGGCTTCGAGTTTCTTGGGGCTTGGGGCGAGCCGATGGGCCCTGGCGTAATCAAGGACCAGGACCTCGACCATCGACGCAACCGAACGCCGCTCGCGCCCTGCGGCCTCGCGCAGCAGCGCCTTGATCTCGCCCGTGGTGCGGATTGAGAGCGTTTCGTCCTTATTGCGCGGCATCGCGTCCCCCCGTTGCCGAAGTGCGGCCAATGTACTGCCTCGGGAGGCGTATGGCCAACTCACATATGGCGCTGGCCGCACGTCGCCGACGAAGGCCGAACCACAACAACAAGAAGCCGGGGCTTTAACCCTCTTTTTGAAATGGGGCCTGGGTGCCCCAGCGCGAGGGGACCCGCCAGGGTCGCCCGAGGGACCCTTTCAAGCTTCGCGCGGGCGGGGCGACGGCGGACGCGCTTATGTCTCGTCGCCTAGCACGCGATAGACACTCGCTTTGGACAGGTCGAACTCCTTCATCAGGTCTTTGATGAGGACGCCTTTCTTTCTCTTTCGCCGGAGCTCGGCGCGCTGATGATCGGTGAGCTTGGGTTCGCGCCCGAACTTCACGCCGCTCGCCTTGGCCTTGGCGATCCCTTCAAGCTGGCGCTCCTTGCGGATGTCGGTCTCGAACTCGGCAATGATGGCGAGGAGGCCGAGCAGCGCCTTGCCTGCGGGCGTCGAGGTGTCGATGTGCTGATCGAGGACAGAGAGAGCGACGCCCTTGCGCTTCAGCTCCTCATGGATCGCGTAGAGATGGCCGGTTGAGCGCGCCAGCCGGTCGAGCTTGGTGACGACCAGCGTGTCGCCCTCGCGCACATACTCAAGGCAGCGCTTCAACTCTGGCCGCGCCCCATCGAGCCCGGAGCGCTTCTCCTGGAAAAGCTTGCCGCAATCCTTCAGTTTCTCCCTCTGCACATCCAGGCTCTGCCCCGACGTGCTCACTCGCGCATATCCAACCTTCGCCATGTCTCACATCATCTATAGTGTTTCGAGAATATAGATATGAGACATGGAAAGAGACACATCAAGAGGGGAGGCGCAAAAAGTATACTTTTTGAGACGCGGAAACTGGCGGGCGCGACCCTTCCTTGTGCAGATCAGATTGCGAGGGCTTGACGTTTCGAGAGGAGCGATTATTTTTTTCACAACATCCAGAGTGGGCTGACGCCCCGCCAACCAGCCTGACCGGGCAACGGTGGCATCTGATGTGACCCTTCGGGGTAACAATTCGGTCCGATGGACATATGCGTCAGCCTCCTTTGGTGTCGAACCAGGGAGGTTTTTTATGCCTGATTTACATTGCGCCGACCGACGCCAAATCCTCAGAGAGCGCACTGAGACGATCGAGTTCCGCGACGAC
>NZ_DATKFR010000201.1:0-15226 GCF_035511255.1 Parvibaculum sp. | reverse complement strand
CGTCGAGCTCGCCAAGGGCGCGCTCTATACGGCGCATGCAGCCGGCGCAGTGCATGGACTGGACGACGAGATCGAGCTTCGCTTGATGGTCCGTATCGTCGAGGCGAACGAAGAGGGCCGGATCGGCGCGCGAGACAGACGCCTCCCGGTTTGCGGTTTGCGAGACTTCCGGCTTTGTTTCGGCGGCGGCTTCGCTCATCTCGACCTCAATCCGGCTTTAATTTGCCTGTTTTACGAAAGCGCGCATTTCCTCGGCGTACTTCCCACCGGCGCCTTGTGCGGCGATGCGGACGATCCAGTTGCCTTCATGAGCGAGCTTAAAGTCGGCCTCGTAGCGGCCCGGCGCCACCTCGCGCATCGCCTCCGAGCGATCATCGCCGGTGCTGACCGGACGCCAGAACGTCACCTTGATCTTGAGACCCTGAAGCGGCACGCCGTCGCGATCGGCGAACCGGGCGGCGAAATGCGTGACCCCGCCCATGGTGACGGGGTCCGACAGCTCGGCCTTCCAGCCCAGCGCCCTTTGCGCCTCCATGGCGGCGAGGTCCTTGTTGTACGCGCGGCCGCGCTGATAGGCGTCATCGATCTCGATGCCGTCGAAAGTCGAGAGGGCCTTGAAGATGAAGAAGCCATTGACCGCAAAGATGACACCGAAGGCGAGGATCATGCCGACGAGAAAGCGGCGGCCGGTCATCTTCCCGAAGCGAAGTGTCGGGTGGTAATCGCTGTTTTCGACGTTCATTGGATCGGTCCCCGGAAAGTCGTGTTGCCGACGGCGATCTTGCCCTCCTGCGAGGTAGCGACGAAACGGAGCTTCGCCTCTCCCGACTGCAGGGCGGCGAGACGATCCGCCGGCAGGCTCACGAAGAAATGCGCGTTCTTGAGATTGTCGGGGCCGATGGCGATTTCCGTCGCGTCGGTTCCGCCGGCGGTGATGCCCGCGAGACGCGCGCCCTCGAGGCCTTCGATCGACACGCGATAGACGTGGCTCAGATGATCCTTGTTGATGATCTTGACCTCGTAGCCATTGCGGATGCTGCCATCGGACAAGGTGACGAAAAGCGGGTTGCGGTCGCGCAGAACGCTCACCTGCAGCATCTCGCGCGTGGCAAGCGCGTAAAGCATGACGATCGTGACCAAGGCAAGCGCCGCGGCATAGACGATGGTGCGCGGCCTGACGATGTTGAACCGCGGTTCCTCACCCGCGATCCGGCGCTCGCGATTTCGCAGCGTGTCGTAGCCGATGAGGCCGCGCGGACGCTCGACCTTGTCCATGATCTCGTCGCAGGCGTCGATGCAAAGCGCACACTGAATGCATTCGAGTTGCATGCCGTCGCGAATGTCGATGCCCATCGGGCAGGCGGCGACGCACTGGCCACAATCGATGCAGTCGCCCCGACCTTCCCAGCTCGTTCCCTTCTTGTGGGGTCCGCGCGCCTCGCCGCGATCGTCCTTGTAGCTGACGAGGAGCGATTCCTCATCGAACATCGCGCCCTGAATGCGCGGCCAGGGGCACATATAGATGCAGACCTGTTCGCGCGCGATGCCGCCCAGCGTGTAGGTCGTCAGGGCGAAGAGGCCGATGAAGATATAGGCCGTCATCGGCGCCTGGAATGTGAGTATCTCCCTTGCAAGCGTCGGCGCGTCGGCAAAGTAGAACACCCATGCGCCGCCCGTGAGGAGGGCGATGAGCACCCAGACCGCATGCTTTCCCGTCTTGCGCGCGAGCTTGGCGAGGCTCCAGCCCTGCTTGTCGAGGCGCATGCGCGCGGAGCGGTCGCCCTCGAAAAGGCGTTCGACGAAAATGAAGAGGTCGGTCCAGACCGTCTGCGGGCATGTATAGCCGCACCAGACGCGGCCGGCGACGCTCGTCATCAGGAAAAGGCCGAGAGCCGCCAGAATGAGCAGGCCCGTGACGTAGTAGAATTCCTGTGGCCAGATTTCGAGAAAGAAGAAGTAGAAGCGGCGCGCCGGGAAATCGAGCAGCACGGCCTGGTCCGGCATGCCGGGACCGCGATCCCAACGCAGGAAGGGCGTGATGTAATAGACGCCCAGCGTCACCGCCATTACCAGCCATTTGAGGCGGCGGAAGGTGCCATGGACGAGCTTGGGCTGGACCTTGATCCGGCTCTGATAGAGCGGCCGGTTCAACTGCGAATTGACGGCAACCGCCGTCTCGTCCTTATGCGACGAGGAAGAGGCGGAGGCCGCACCGACGGCCTCCGCCACGAGATTTTCCAGGTTCAAAGCGGGATCCGCCATAGCATACTCACATCATCCGCCGGCGAGAGCGATGCCGGCTATTTGCCTCCGCCCAGCGAATGGACGTAGAGAGCCAGTTCCTTGACCGTCGCCGCTGAAAGACGCCCGCCCCAGGCCGGCATCACGCCGCCGCGCCCATGCGAGATCGTCTGAACGATCGTTTCCTTGTCGCCGCCATAGAGCCAGATCGCATCCGTCAGGTTCGGCGCGCCGAGCTCCTGATTGCCCTTGGCGTCCGCGCCGTGGCACGACGCGCAGTTCTGCTCGAAGACCGCCGCGCCGCGGGTCGCCGCGGCCGCATCGTCCGCCTTGTTGCTCAGCGAAAGCACGTATTCGGCGGCGTCGTTGATCTGTTCGCTCTTCAACATGCTGTCGTCGAGGAAGCGGGGCATCTGGTTCTGCCGCGTATCTTCGTCGGCTTCCCAGCGGATGCCGTGGGTCACCGTCGTCTGGATGTCGGAGAGCGTTCCGCCCCAGATCCAGTCGTCGTCATTGAGGTTGGGGAAGCCCTTGCCGCCCGCCGCGCCGGAGCCATGGCAGGGCGCGCAGTTGTCGCCGAACGCGGCCTTGCCGCCGGCAAGAGCCAGTTCCATCAGCGTGTCGTTCTTCGCGACGTCCTCGATCGGCATCTCGGCGATCTGTTTCATCACGTCGGCGCGCGCGGCGGCGACGGCCTGCAGCTCGCCGGCGACCGAACCGCGCTGCGTATAGCCGACAACGCCCTCTGTATGACGCCAGGCACCGTTCCAGAAATAGGGCCAGGCGGGCATCACGACCCAGTAGGCGACAGCCCAGAGAATGCAGGCATAGAAGGTATAGATCCACCATTTCGGCAGCGGGTTGTTCAGTTCCTTGATGCCGTCCCATTCATGCCCGGTCGTATCGACGCCGGTCACGTCATCCTTATGCATTTGCGTGCTCATTGCGCGCCCCCTTCATGATCGTCATTGAGCGGCAACCGCGCCAGATGGTCGAAGGTCTGCTTATTGGCGGGCCAGAGCGCATAAACCACCGCGATGAGGAACAGGACGCAGAAGAGGACCAGTCCCCAGGTACCGGCGAGAGCGGAAAGTTCCTGATGTGTCATGATCGTGCTCACTGGCTGAAGTCGGCGCTGTCATAGGCGTTGAAGTCGACGAGCGTGCCCAGCATCTGGAGATAGGCGACCAGCGCATCGAGTTCGGTGATCGTCTTCGGGTCGCCGTCGAAGTCGCGGATGACGGCCTTGGGATAACGACCGGACACGCCCGCGGTATCGCCGTCGGGATTGACCTGCGCCTCGAGGTCGGCCGTCGCATTGGCGATGTCTTCGTCCGTATAGGGAACACCCGTCACCCGCAGCGCCTTCAGATCGTCGGCGATGTGGCGATAGTCGAGCGGTGTCCTGGCGAGGAAGGGATAGCCCGGCATGACCGATTCCGGCACGATGTCGCGCGGATTGGCCATATGGAGTCTGTGCCATTCGTCGGAGTATTTACCGCCGATGCGGGCGAGATCGGGCCCGTTGCGCTTCGACCCCCACTGGAAGGGATGGTCGTACATGCTCTCGGCCGCCAGCGAATAATGGCCGTAGCGTTCCACTTCAGACCGGAGCGAGCGGATCATCTGGCTGTGGCAAAGGTAGCAGCCTTCGCGGATATAAATATTGCGGCCGGCGAGCTCGAGCGGGCTGTAAGGCCGGACGCCCTTCACATCCTCGATCGTCGTCTTGATGAGGAAGGTCGGGACGATTTCGATGATACCGCCGATCGAGACGACGATGAGGGTCAGGATGAGAAGCAGGATCGAATTCTTCTCGATGGCTGCATGCGTGAATTTGGACATGTGCGCCTCCCTCACTCGGCCGGCTGCGCAAGAGCGCCGCTGCTGGCGTTGGCATTGCCGGCGGCGTTGGCGACGACGGGTTCGCCCGCCCTCACATCGCCCCTGATCGTCCGCCAACAGTTGTAGATCATGATGAGTGCTCCGGTGAGGTAGAGCAGGCCGCCCAGCGCGCGGATTGCGTAGAAGGGGTGCATCGCGGCGACGGTTTCCACGAAGGAGTATTCGAGGAAGCCCTGCGTGTCGTAAGCGCGCCACATCAGTCCCTGAAGGATGCCCGACACCCACATCGAGGTGATGTAGAGAACGATGCCGATGGTGGCGATCCAGAAGTGCCAGCTCACAAGGGCGAGCGAATAGAGCCGCTCACGCTTCCACAGCCAGGGCACGAGGCAGTAGACGGCGCCGAAGGTGACGAAGCCGACCCAGCCCATCGCGCCCGAATGCACATGGCCGACGGTCCAGTCTGTGTAGTGCGAGAGCGAGTTCACCGCCTTGATCGACATGACGGGACCTTCGAAGGTCGACATGCCATAGAAGGCGACGGAGACGACGAGCATGCGGATGACAGGGTCGGTCCTGAGCTTGTCCCACGCGCCCGACAGCGTCATCAGGCCGTTGATCATGCCGCCCCATGAGGGCATCCACAGCATGATCGAGAAGGTCATGCCGAGCGTCTGCGCCCAGTCCGGCAAAGCCGTGTAGTGCAGATGGTGCGGGCCCGCCCAGATGTAGAGGAAGATCAGCGACCAGAAATGAACGATGGAGAGCCGGTAGGAATAGACCGGCCGGCCGGCACGCTTCGGCACGAAGTAGTACATCATGCCGAGGAAGCCGGCGGTCAGGAAGAAGCCGACCGCGTTGTGGCCGTACCACCACTGGATGAGCGCGTCCTGTACGCCGGAGAAGGCGCTGAAGCTCTTGCTCGCGAAGATCGACACCGGAACCGCCAGGTTGTTTCCGAGATGGAGCACGGCGATGGTGACGATGAAGGCGAGATAGAACCAGTTCGCCACATAGATATGCGGCTCCTTGCGCTTGGCCAGCGTTACCAGGAAGACGAGCAGATAGGCGACCCAGACGATCGTCAGCCAGATGTCCGTGTACCATTCGGGCTCGGCATACTCGCGGCCGTCGGTCACGCCCATCAGATAGCCCGTCGCGGCGATCACGATGAAGAGGTTGTAGCCCCAGAAGACGAACCAGGGTGCGATATCGCCGGCGAGCCGCGTGCGGCAGGTGCGCTGGACGACGTAGAAGGACGTCGCGATCAGCGCATTGCCGCCCATGGCGAAGATCACGCCGGAAGTATGGACCGGGCGAAGCCTGCCGAAATTGAGGAAGGGCAGATCGAAGTTCAGAACCGGGAAGGCGAGTTCGCTGGCGATATAGAGCCCCGCGAGCATGCCCGCCAGCGCCCAGAAGAGCGTGGCGATGACACCGTATTTGACGATGGTGTCGTTGTAGCCCTGTCCATCGTCAGCACCCGGCGCTTTCTTGAGAGCCGCGAAGTGCCGGTTGCCGATCGCCAGCGCGCCGCCCACGAAGGCCAGCGTGAACATCCACGCATGAACCGCCATCGGGACATCGTAAGCCTTCGCCGCGACGACGAGGCTATAGAACGCCCCCGCCACCAGCACGATCGCCGTCAAGAACGACGATGTTGTCATTGTTCCGTGGAGACGACCGCCCGCCCCGCCTGAAACCGCCATGTGACGATCTCCTTCATGTTGCCTGTGGCATTCAACATGCCGTGCGCTGTTTTAAGGCGAAATCCGGTAATGTACGTAGGGCGGTTCGCCGCTGCGGGAGATTGCCGCAGAGCGTCAGGCGTTCGACGACGCGAATGCGTTCTGGATCGAGTCCAGAAGCTCGTCTTCGTCGACGGGCTTGTCCAGAAACGCGACGGCGCCGGCGCGTTGCGCGCGTGCCCGCAAGCCGGCATCGCTGCGGCCGGTCATGATGATCGTCGGGATGCCGACATGATCGGCGCGCAGTTTCTCGAGAAGCTCGAGGCCACTCATTTCCGGCATGTGAAGGTCGAGGAGCAGACAGCCGCCCTCCGCCGCCGCCTCCGCAAGGAAGGCGCGCGCCGACGCGTAGTCCCTGACCGTCAGGCCGTGTGACTCGAGGAGGATACGCACTGAATCGCGCACGGCGTCGTCGTCGTCGACGACACAGACCGGGCGCCCGGAACTGGTTCTCACTACCGCCTCCAAGCGGATGGGTATGGATGCAAGATAGAAAGCGCCAGCTTCGTTCGATATAGGGATTTTCCCTAGGGCGGCGTCAGGAAAAATACGGATGGGGTGCTAGACCCCGGGGGCCTGAACGCCCGCCGTCAGGGCGAGGCGAACGAGGTCGGAAAGACTGCGGGCCTGCATCTTTTCCATCAAGTGAGCCCGATGGATCTCCACCGTTCGCGGCGAAATGCCCAACTCATGAGCAATAACCTTGTTCGGCTGCCCCGCAACCAGATGCTCCAGGACCTCACGTTCGCGCGCCGTGAGGCTCGCGACCCGGGTCTCGGCTTCCTTGGCATTCGAAGATTTGGCCTGCCGGTTGAGACTTTGTTCGCGGGCCCGGCGAACGCTCGACAGCAGGAGTTCGTCGTCATAGGGCTTCTCGATGAAGTCGATGGCGCCGGCTTTCATCGCCCTCACCGCCAGCGGCACGTCGCCATGGCCGGTTACGATAATGACCGGGAGATCCGCCTGCCGCTTCACGAGTTCTTCCTGCAGGGTGAGGCCGTCCATGTCGGGCATGCGGATGTCGGCGACCAGGCAGGACCCGCGACCGGACGACATGCCGCCCAGAAAGCCCATCGCCGAATCATAATCCTCGACTTCGAAACCCGCCGATTCGAGCAGCGCGCGGAGCGAATCGCGCACATCCGCGTCGTCATCGACGATGAATACGGGCCCCTGATCGCTCATTTCGGACTCTCCGTCGTTTCAGCCAGGGGGATGCGGAAAGAAAAGGTCACCCCGCCTTCCGGATTGGGTGTCGCCCAGAGCGTGCCGCCATGCGCCTCGATGATCGAACGGCAGATCGACAGACCGATTCCCATGCCCTGTTCCTTGGTTGTCGTGAAAGGCTGGAACAGATTGGCGGCAACTTCCGGCGCGAGGCCGGGCCCCGTATCCCGAACGCTTACGAGCGCGAACTGCCCGTCTTCCCGACCGGTCGAAACGTCGAGCTCGCGCCGGTCGACGTTCTGCATGGCCTCGACGCTGTTGCGGATCAGATTGAGCGCAACCTGCTGGATCTGGATCTTGTCGATCAGAACCGGCGGCAGGGATGGATGAAGATCGATCCTGACCCTCACATTGGCTTCCGCGACGCCGACGAGGCTCAGGGCGATTGCCTCCTCCATGACCTTGTTGAGATTTTCGAAGGCCTGGTTCGACTTTCCCTTTTCGATGAACTCGCGCAGGCGGCGGATAATCTGCCCGGCACGGCCCGTCTGCGCGGCAGCCTTGTCGATCAGCTCCACGGCACGCCCGATCTGCGGATCGTCGAGCCCGTCGATCGTTCGTCGCGCCGCCTTGGCATAGTTCATGATCGCGGAGAGAGGCTGGTTCAGTTCATGGGCGAGCGCGGACGCCATCTGCCCCATGGCGCTCAGGCGCGAGACGTGAAGCAGCTCCGACTGCAATTCCTGCAGACGCCGCTCTGTCGACTGGCGTTCGGTGATATCGCGGATGAAACCGGTGAAGAGACGCCGCTGGCCGACGATGATCTCGCCGACCGCGAGTTCCATCGGAAAGGTCGTACCGTCGCGACGCTGCCCGACGACGATGCGGCCGACGCCGATGATGCGCTTCTCGCCCGTCCGCCGGTACCGATCCATGTAACCGTCGTGATTCTCGCGATAGGGCGAGGGCATCAGCATCCTGACGTTCTTGCCGAGCACCTCCGCGAAGGCATAACCAAAAAGCCGCTCGGCCGCGGGGCTGAATGATTCGATCAACCCCTGCTCGTCGATGATGGTGATCGCGTCGGGCACGGTTTCGAGGATGGAGCTGAGGCGCGCCTCGCGCTCGCGCAGCGCATGTTCCTGATAGCGGCGCTCGGTGATGTCGTGGATGATCCCGACATACATGCCTTCGCCACCAAGCCTTCCCTCCCCGACCGAGAGATACATTGGAAAGCTCGATCCATCCTTGCGCTGGCCCATGACCTCGCGGCCAATGCCGATGATGCGCTTCTCGCCGGTGCGGCGATAATTTTCGAGATAGCCGTCATGTTCCTCGCGATAGGGCGAGGGCATCAGCATCTTGACGTTCCGGCCGACCACCTCCTCGGCGCGATAACCGAAGAGGCGCTCGCAGGCCGGGCTGTAGACCTGAACGATCCCCGCCGCATCGATGATGACAATGCCATCGACGGCAGTTGCAAGTAGGGCGTCCAGCCGAGCACGGCTTTCCGCGTCATCAATCCTGTCGGGGGGAGCGTCCGTCATCCGTATCCGAGGCTTGTGCGTCTTTTCGCGCTTGATCCCAAGTCTTGTTGCGATAAGAATTTTACCATTCGCAGATGGAATTTCACCTATAATCAGCGAGCTTATCAGGCCAATTGCGACGATATGATTCGTCTGAGGGGTCATCAGTTCCGTTACCATTCGCAAACAGGAACGGTGAAACTCCATGCGCGCCATGGTACTCGAAAAATCCGGGTCGCCACTCGTCGAGCGAGACCTCCCGAATCCCCATCCGGGATATGGGGAGATCAGGGTCCTCGTTTCGGCCTGCGGCGTTTGCCGGACCGATCTCCACGTCGTCGACGGCGAACTGCCAGATCCCCAATATCCCATCATACCCGGTCATGAAATCGTCGGCGTCGTCGACGAGGTCGGGCCGGGCGTCGCCGGTCTGGCGCCTGGCCGGCGCGTCGGCATCCCGTGGCTCGGCCATACCTGCGGGACCTGCCCCTATTGCCGCTCGGCGCGCGAGAACCTGTGCGACCATCCGCTCTTCACCGGCTACACGCGCAACGGCGGCTATGCGACCCATGCGGTCGCCGACGCGGCCTATGCCTTTCCGCTCGACGGCCTCGGCGACGATGTTGCGGTTGCGCCACTCCTCTGCGCGGGGCTCATCGGCTGGCGCTCGCTGGTGCTTGCCGGCGAGGGCCGGCGGCTCGGCATTTACGGTTTCGGCGCGGCCGGCCACATCGTGCTCCAGGTCGCGAAATGGCAGGGCCGCGAGGTCTTCGCCTTCAGCAAGCCCGGCGACGAGGCGGCCCAGCATTTCGCCCGCTCGCTCGGCGCCGACTGGGCCGGCGGTTCCGACGAGAAACCGTCACAGCCGCTCGATGCCGCGATCATCTATGCGCCGGTGGGCGATCTCGTGCCGATGGCGCTGCGCGCCGTCGCCAAGGGCGGGCGCGTCGTCTGCGCCGGCATTCATATGAGCGACATACCGAGCTTTCCCTACAGCATCCTCTGGGAGGAACGGCAGCTTCTCTCGGTCGCAAATCTCACACGGGCCGACGCCGTCGATTTCCTGCGCGTAGCGCCCTTGGCCGGCGTTCGCACGACGACCGTGACTTATCCGCTCGCCCGCGCCAACGACGCACTGGACGACCTGCGCCGCGGACGGCTCAACGGCGCCGCGGTCCTGGTCCCCTGAAGGCACCGCGCCTCGCTCGGGCGCGAATGCCGCAGGCCTGTTCTGACTTCAATCAAAGCGGACCGCTTCTCGTCTCGTCATGCTGACTGCAATGACAAGACCGGCCTGACGATTGCCGCAGGCACGAGCCGTCCGGATAGGGCAGAGGTGAGCGCCATGTTCAAGACCATTCTCATTCCCACCATGGGTCTTTCCAGCGACCCCGCCGCGCTCGAAGCGGCGCTCCTCGTCGCCCGCGGCTTCAGCGGACATCTCGAATGCGTCCATGTCCGCCCCGATCCGCAGCAAATCCTGATCCAGGCCGCCGGCTACGACATGGGCATGGGTATGGGAACGCAGATGGTGATGGGCGACCTCATCGACGTTCTGCAGCGAGAAGACCAGAAGCGTACCGAACGCGCGCAAAAAACTTTTGAGGCCTTCTGCAAACGTGAGGAACTTCCCATCGCGGCCAGGCCGACGGGTGAGGCGGGCGTCACGGCGGCTTGGCGCGAAGTCTCGGGCCGCGAGTCCGACATACTGGTCGCCGAAGCCCGGACCCACGATCTGACCGTTCTCGGCAATGCAACGGCGCTTGGCGGGATGGTGCGCGAAGCGGCCGGCACGGTGCTCGTCAATAGCGGACGTCCGATCCTGCTCCTTCCGGCGAAGGCACCCAAGAAGATGGGCAAGTCGATCGCCATCGCCTGGAAGGCTTCGCCGGAAGCGGCGCGCGCGGTCGCCGCCGCGATGCCGCTTCTCACCGCCGCCGCGCGCGTTACGATCGTCTCGATTGCGGAAAATGAGGACGAGACGGCGAGCGGCGCCGATGCGCTTTCGGCAAGCTTGCGCTGGCACGGTATCAACGCGGAGATTTCCTACATGGCCCATCCGGCCGGGTCGATCCATGATACGATCCTCAGGGCGGCGGCGGACGCCAAGGCCGATCTTCTCGTCATGGGCGCCTACGGACACAGCCGCCTCAGCGAGTTCGTCTTCGGCGGTTTCACGCGTCATGTCCTAGGCGGCGCGGTTCTACCGACGCTGCTCGCGCATTGAGACGTTTCTTTTCAGGGATGAATTTCCACGACTGTTCCGTCGTCGACCGCGTTCCAGATTTCCTCGATGGCGATGTTGCCGACCGCGATGCAACCGTTTGTCCAGTCGACGAAGAAGCGAACGGGATCCTTGCGGCCGAAGGAGGCCGGCATGCCGTGGATGAAAATATCGCCGCCGGGATTGGCGCCCCTCGCAAGAGCCGCAGTGCGCTGGGTCTCTCCGGGATAGGAAATGTGCAGCGCGCGGTGATAGGCCGTCCGGCGGGTTCGGCCGTCAATGATATAGACGCCTTCCGGCGTACGCCCGTCGCCCTTGCGACGTTTGGCACCGACGGGGTGGCTTCCCAGCGCGATCGGATAAGCGCGGATGACGATGCCCTTCAGCATGAGATCGAGTTCGCGCTTGGACTTCCAGACGACGATGCGGTCGACCTTGGGAAGTTCGTCGGGTTCGAGCGGCGTCGCCTGCGCGCCGACGGGAATCAGAGCGACAAAGAAGACAACCGCACAGACACGAAGCGATAGGCGGATCATGAAGCGTTCACTCCGACATCTCTTTTGCGGCGCAGGCATACTCGCCGCCGCCATGCTGTCCCTGGCACAACCTGGTGCGGCTGACGATCTCATCGGCTTCACGACCATCTACGAGACACGCGACGAGGACACCCTGCCCGACATCGCGCGGCGCTTCGACCTTGGATATGTCGAGGTGAGAACCGCCAATCCCGATATAGACCCATGGCTTCCGGGCGCCGGCAAATGGCTGACCCTGCCGACGCAGCATATCATTCCCCGGGCGGTCCGACGCGGCATCGTCATCAATCTTCCGGAACTCCGGCTTTATTACTTCGCCGCGAACGGTCAGGTGATGAGCTTTCCGCTCGGCATCGGCGGCGAGGGAAAGGAAACGCCCGTCGGCACGACGAAGGTGCGCGCCAAGCGCATTCACCCAACCTGGGTGCCCACGGCGTCGGAACACGCGGAAACCCCGAACCTGCCGCAATCGGTCGGGCCGGGACCGGACAATCCGATGGGCGAGCTTGCGCTTTATCTCGCCTGGCCCGGCTATGCCATTCATGGCACCAACAAGCCCTACAGCATCGGACGGCGGGACAGCCATGGTTGTATCAGGCTCTATCCGCAGGATATCGACGCGCTCTTCAGCGTTGTAACGGTCGGAACGCCGGTCACCGTCGTCAACGAGCCGATTAAGGCCGGATGGTCCAACGGCGAACTTTATGTCGAGGTTCATCCTTACGAGACCGATGCGGATACGATCGAGACGGTCGGCAAGGCGCGCACCGAGGCGGCGATCGACGTCGACGACATGATTACGAGCACGGCGGGCGCCGAGGTGGAGCGCGTCGACTGGAATGCGGTCGAGCGCGCCATGCACCAGAGAACCGGTATTCCGGTGCGAGTGACCTTGCCGGTCGAGTCCCCGTCTCCTTGATGGGCGCCGCATTACGGCGAAGCCGGACTCCCGGCAGCGCCTGAGCGCCACACAGGAAAATCCGGCTTCGGAACTCCGAGACTTCGGATTACTTGCGCAACGAACGCTGGAAGATGCGATCGGCCTTTTCGTTCGCAGCCTGGGCGGACGCCGCAGCGCGATCCGCGGAAGCCGCCGCCGACTGCGCGGTCGTAAGCGCCTGCTGGGCAATCTGTTTGGCTTCAGCAGAGTCCTGCACGGCCTGATTGAGCTTTGCCTGATCCTGTTCGTTGAGCGTGGTGGCGCAACCGCCGAGCAGGGTCGCCGTGGCGAGCGCGGCCGGCAATGCGATACGTGACAGCATATTCATGGGACTCTCCTGATTGACATCGCCCACCGGGGCGATCTGGAAATCGAGTGAGGAGAGTTTGCTATCCCGGGCCGGAATTGCCTTGATCGCGATCAAAGGGAAAAGATGCCGCAGGGGCGGTCAGGCCGCGATAGCGCGGCGGAACCGGTAGAGGGAAAGGCTGAAGTAGAAAATGCCGATGCCGAAAAGCCAGATGATGTCCGGCCAGACGATGTTGAGGCCGGCGCCCCGATAGAGAACGTCCTGCGAAAACGAAACGAAATGCGTTGACGGCGCGAACTGCATGACCGTCTGCAACCATCTCGGCATGCTTTCGAGGGGGGTCGCGCTTCCGGAGAGAAGTTGAAGCACGATCAGCACCGGCATCGCCAAAAGCGCGAATTGCGGCATCGAGTTTGCCCAGGTCGCGAGCATCAGGCCGAGGCCGGTCACCGCCACGAGATAGATCGTCATGCCGAACGCAAACAGGGATATCGAACCTGCGATCGGTACGCCGAGAATATGATGCACCACGACGATGAGCGAGCCCGTGGCGGCGATCAGAATGACGAGACCGTTGGCGACGATCTTCGCCAGCATGATTTCGACAGAGGTCACCGGCATCACGAGCAGATGCTCGATCGTGCCATGCTCGCGCTCGCGGATCAGCGCCGCGCCGGCGAGCAGAATGGAAAGCATGGTTACATTGTTGATGATGCCCATGACGGCATTGAACCAGGCCGATTCCGAATTGGGATTGAACAATTTGCGGAGCACCACGTTGACCGGCTGGCTGGCGGCGAGTTCGGAATGGGCGACCGCCTTCTGCACCTCTTCCGAAACGATATTCTCGATATCGACGGCGCCGCTGCCCGCAAGCGACATGGCGGTGGCATCGACGTTGAGCGCGATGGTCGGCGAACGTCCGGCGAGCAGATCCTTTTCAAAGCTGGAGGGGATCTCGAGCACGAAGACGAATTTTCCCTTGTCCATGCCGGTCGACGCCTCGGCTGGCGTCACCGTCACGGCGTCCTTGAAGAGAGGCGGCAGGAGCGCCAGCCGGATCTGGCGCGACAGTTCGGAGTGGTCCTCGTCGACCACCGCAACCGCGGCATTCGACACCTCGGTCTTGGCGCCCGTCGAGATCGAATAGACCGCAAAGGTGAAGATATAGATCACGAGGATCAGAAGAACGGGATCGGCGAGGAAGCTCCGCAACTCCTTGTAGGAGAGACGACCGACATTTCTGACGAGGCGCAACATGTCAGGCCTCCTGCTTCCGAAGGAGAATGCGCGCCAAGGTCGTATAAAGCAGCGCGAAGAAGACGAGCATCAGCGCAGGCTGCCAGAGATCGGAAAAGCCGAGGCCCTTCGTGAAGACGCCGATATTGACCTGCTGAAACCAGCTCGACGGAAAGGCCAGGCCGATGGCTCGGCCCGTGCCGGTCAGTGAAGAAACGGGCACGAGAAGACCCGAAAAATTGACCGCCGGAATCATCGCCGTCACCGCGGTGGCGAACATCGCCGAAACCTGCGTATTGGTGAAGGTCGAGACAAAAATGCCGTAACCCGTCGTTGCCGCGACATAGAGCAGCGCGCCGAGGAAAAGGAGAGGCATCGATCCCTTCACCGGCACGCCGAACAGGAAGAAGGCGAGGGCCAGCAATGTCAGGAAGTTGATATAGGCCAGCACGACATAGGGCGCCTGTTTGCCCAGCAGGAATTCGAGACGCGTCACGGGCGTGGACCGAAAATTCGCGATCGATCCATACTCCTTTTCGCGCACCACGCCGACGGCCGTCAGCATCGCCGGGATGAGGATGAGGATCAGGGTGAAAACGGTCGGCACGATCGCATAGACGCTCTCGAAGGCCTGATTGTACCGCGTGCGATTCTCGATGTTGAAAAGCGCGGTCGTCGTCCGCCCTTCATAGAACTGCGCAATATATTTTTGCGAGATGCCGCTCAGATAGCCGACGGTGGTTTCCGCCCGGAACGGATTGGCGCCATCGACAAGCACGTCGATCTCCGGCTGGCGCCCGCGCAGCAGGTCTCGTCCAAAGCCTTCCGGGATTTCTATGCCAAGCGCGATCTTGCCGCCCTTGAGCTTCTTGAGAAGCTCGCCTTCCGTCCTGGAGACCGCGCGCGCCTCGAAGTACCGCGACCCTTCGAATTGCTCCAGCAACGTCCGGCTTTCCGGCGACTGGTCCTGATCGAGGACGCTGTAAGCGAGGTTTTCGACATCGAAGGAAATGCCGTAGCCGAATGTCAGCATCAGAACGATGGGGCCGACCATGGCGAAGGTCAGACGGATGGGATCCCGAAGGATCTCCGTCGTTTCGCGGCGGGCATAGGCCCAAAGCCGACGCCAGTCGAAGTGACGGCCCGACGGTGGGGCGCTCTCCTCGCCAATGATCGTGCCGTCGGCGATGTCGTCTTCCGCCGCGACAGCCGGGCCGCCGGCTTCGCGCAGATAATCGATGAAGGCGTCTTCGAGAGTCGCGGCGTGACGCGCTTCCACGAGCGCCCGGGGTTCGCCGACGGCGAGCACCTTGCCCGCATGCATCAGCGAAATGCGGTCGCATCTCTCGGCTTCGTTCATGAAATGCGTCGAGATGAAGATCGTCACCTTCTGGTTGCGCGAGAGATCGATCAGATAGCGCCAGAACTGGTCGCGCATGATCGGGTCGAC
>NZ_DATKFR010000200.1:0-3144 GCF_035511255.1 Parvibaculum sp. | reverse complement strand
CCGTCTCCAAACCTTGAGGCAGAGAGCCCCATTGCCCTCATGCCACGCCCATGAGGCCCTATCATCGTCCGGCCGGACTAGGGCGGGGATAAGTCAGGACGCGGGGAAAATCCTGTTCAGGTTCAAGTCGTTAGGGGCATTTAGAACGCAGGCCACACCGGCCGGATCGTTCAGCAACGCAACGCAGCGGTTGCAGGCCGTACAGCCTGTCCGGCTGATGGCGCCCGCCCGCAGCCCGTTCACGAAGGCCGGATCGTGAAGCAGCGCCCGGCCGAGCACCACCGCGTCGAAGCCCTCGTCCAGCGCCTTGTCGACGCTCTCCATCGAGGCGACGCCGCCCAGAAAGCCGAGCGGCATCGTCACCGCCTTGCGCACGGCCTTCGAGTGATCGAGGAAATACATCTCATGGAACTTCAGCCCCTTCGGCTGCTGGAGCTTCAGCATGTCGAGCGCGACGCGGCCGATCCATCGGGGCTCGCGCGCCTTCATGTCGGCGATCGGCATGGCGCTGCCGAAAATCCACCAGGGCGACTGCACGTTCATGCCGCCGCTAAGCACCAGCATGTTCGCACCGTCGGCTTCGAGAAGCTTTGCTACCTCCGCCGCGTCCTGCGCCGTCGCACCACCCTTGAAGCCTTCCATCACGCAAATCTTCGCCAGCACCGCCATGTCCTTGCCGACCGCATCGAGAACGCGCCGCAGAACCATGCGCGGGAAGCGGGCGCGATTCTCGACCGTGCCGCCATAGTCATCCTTCCGCCTGTTCTCTGCGGGCGAGAGAAACTGGCTCAGCAGATAGCCATGGCCCATATGGACCTCGACCGCATCGCAACCCGCCTCCCGGGCAAGCCGCGCGGCGTCCGCAAACTCTTCGGCGATCGCCTCCATCTCGGCGACCGTCAGCGCGCGCTTGAAGAGCCGCCCGGTCAGAACGCCCGACGCATTGAAGCCGCCCGACGCGCTTCCCGGCCGCGGCGTCGACAGCCGGCTCAATTGATTGAAGGCCCCGCCATGCGTGATCTGCGCCGACAACGCCGCGCCTTCCGCATGCACGGCATCGGCAATGGCGCGGATATGCGGCACAGCCTCGCGGCTCATCACGAGCTGGCTCTCGAAGGTCCGACCGTCCGGCGACACCGCGCAATAGGCCATGGTCGTCATGCCGACCCCGCCCGCCGCGATGTCGCGATGGTGTTTCAGCAGCGCCATGGTCGGCAGCATCTGAAAATGCATGCCCTCATTGGTGCCCGACTTGACGAAGCGATTGCGCAGCGTCAGCGGTCCAAGGCGCAAAGGAGTGAAGGCGCTACTCTCCGGCATCGTCCGTCCCGCCGTAGTGCCGTCCAATATTTCGCGGTGTCATCCCGGGCTTGTCCCGGGACCCAGGGGCAACGAATTCGGAGCAAGCTGCCCCTGGGTCCCGGGACAAGGCCGGGGTGACAGGATGAGGAGGGAGGACGGAATGCTCACGATCTTCGAAAGCCCGCGCGATCTGCTGGGCAAAGACGGCCTTGAACTCGGCGCCAGCGACTGGACGCTGATCGATCAGCCGCGCATCGACGGCTTTGCCGAGGTGACCGGCGACAGGCAGTGGATTCACGTCGATCCCGAACGCGCGAAGACAGGCCCCTTCGGCATGACCATCGCCCATGGCTATCTCACCCTCTCGCTGGTCAATCTCTTTCTCCCCCAGATCATCGAGGTCCGACGCTTCTCGATGGGCATCAATATCGGTTGCGACAGCGTCCGTTTCCTTAGCCCGGTCAAGGTCGGCTCGCGCCTGCGCGGCGTAGGCCAGCTCATCAAGGCCGAGGAGATCAAGAACGGCGCCGTCCAGTCGACCGTGCGCATAACCGTCGAGATCGATGGCGAACCGAAGCCCGCCTGTATCGTCGACACGATCAGCCGCTACATGCCCGAATAAGGTGACCCAACAGTCCGGTCCCGAAACGACTCCCTCCGTTCGAGAGCCTTCCACCGCCTCCCGGCCCTGTCAGTACCCATTTGGACGATGCCGGGCGAAGCCCCGCGCGGGAAGGTTCAGGCATCGCCCGGGCTTCGCGAGGAGGCCCGGGACGGCTGTCTTCTGCCAGTTGAGGCTTCATGCTCGACAAGCGACTTTCCCTGGATGATTTCGTCGGCCGGCTCTCCGACGGCATGACCATCGGCATCGGCGGCTGGGCGACGCGGCGCAAGCCCATGGCGCTCATCCGCGCCATCGCGCGGTCGAAGCTCAAGGATCTGACGGTCGTCGCCTATGGCGGGCCGGATGTGGGACTGCTGGCCGCGTCGGGAAAATTGAAGAAGCTCATCTTCGGCTTCGTGTCGCTCGACCACTTCCCGCTGGATCCTCATTTCCGCGCCGCGCGGCAGGCCGGTCTTGACGTGCTCGAACTCGACGAAGGCATGCTGCAATGGGGCCTCCGCGCCGCCGCCATGCGCATGCCCTTTCTGCCGACCCGTGTCGGCATCGCAACCGACATCGTCAACCAGCCGGGCTTCAAGACCGTGACGTCGCCCTATGAGGATGGCGAAACCTTCATCGCCATGCCGGCGCTGAAGCTCGACGCGGCGATCCTCCATGTGCATCGCGCCGACAAGCTCGGCAATGTTCTGACGCTAAGCCCCGACCCTTTCTTCGACGAGTTGATGGCGCGGGCCGCCGACAAGGTTTTCGTCTCGACCGAGAAACTCGTCGCCACCGAAGAGCTGCGCGTCGCGGAGAACGCCCGCTTTCACCTCGTCGAACGCGCCGTCATCGGCGGTGTCGTCGAGACGCCCTTCGGCGCGCACCCGACCGGCGCATGGCCGGATTACGGCATCGACCTGAAGCATCTCAAATCCTACACCGAAACGGCGGCCTCACCCGATGCGTGGAGCGACTATCGCGCGCGCTTCGTCGACATCGCGCCGGACGCCTATCTGAAAGCAGTGGGCGGCGCCGAGCATGTCTCCGCCCTGCCCGCGCCGGTCTATTGAGGGAGCACGCATTGACCCCCGAATTCTCCCTCGCCGAACTCTGCATTGCCGCCGCCGCCGAAGCCTGGCGGAACGACGGCGAGATTCTCGCGACCGGCATCACCGTGCTGCCGCGTCTGGCAGCGGGGCTCGCGAAGCTTACCTTCAATCCGGCATTGATGATGA
>NZ_DATKFR010000199.1:0-29023 GCF_035511255.1 Parvibaculum sp. | reverse complement strand
GCGGCAGGTGAGCCGGGTGAGCGAGAGCGGCGCGATGTCGATGCGCAGCGCCGTTCCAGGATCGAGGCCGAGAGCAAAGCCGACGGCCGAGCGGATCGTGCCGGCATGGGCGACGGCGACGATCGAATGCCCGGCATAATGCGCGGTCAACCGCTCCACGGCGTTGGCGACGCGGGCGGTCAGATCGGCGAAACTCTCGCCCTCGGGCGGCCTGATTTTCGCCGGATGGTTCCAGTCGAGTCCACGGTTCGCGGCATAGACGTCGTTATGGCCGCGCCCCTGCCAGAGACCGAAATTCTGCTCCGACAGATCGGGAATTTCGATGGGATCGACGCCCGGCTTCAGCGCCAGCGCGGTCGAACGCGTACGGTTGAGCGGCGTCGCCATCCAGACCGCAACGGGCGGAAGCTGACGCGCGAGACTAGCCGCGACCACGGGATTGACGGGTTCGGCCGCCACGTCGAGCTGGCCGTAGTAACGCGACTCCTGGCCCTGCACGGGCGCATGCCTGATCCAGATCCAGTCCGTGCGCGTCGCCACCGTCATTTCTCTCCGTCGATGCTGTGACGGGTCTGCGGATCCGGATCCTTCGGGTAGAAATCCGCGCCGTCTTCGAGATCGTACCACGGATCGCAGATCATCTTCTGCTTGTCGTCGAAGATCGGGTAATTGGCGAGACCCACGGCCCTGTCCGTGCGTTTGATGACGCACATGCGCAGCGGCGCACCCGATTTCTCCCAGGTTCGGAAAAGATCGCTCCGCACCACCATGAACATGAGATCGGGGCCGTTCCAGAGTTTCGAGAACTGATCGACCCACATCAGATGTTGGCTGTAATCCTCTTGCGACATGCCGAAGACGAATTCGCCGGCATTGTTCACGACGATGATCTTGTCGTCGATATAGACGGGCAAGTCGTAGAAGAAGGTACCGAAGCTTGCGACGCGCTCGCCATGATGACGATAGGTGTTGATGACTTCCGCGACGGGCTTCACCGAATTCGGGTCGGCTTGCGAGGAGACGAGACTGACGCCGATCCAGCCGAGTATGCCGACCACGAGAACGCTTGCGAAGCTCGCGCGCATGCCGAAGCGGCGCGGGAGGAACAATGCCGCGGCAACGGACAGAAGGAAAACCGCCGACATCGCAAAGACGATGGGCTTCACAAGTTCGAGATAAGGTCCGACTTCACCGCTTGCGCGCACCGATGGCAGTAAATAGGCAATCGGAATAGCAAGGCCCAGAAGACCGAAAAAGGCGATAAAGAGGAAACGACCGACCGGCAGATCGTCGGCGCGAGTTTCGACAAGACGCGGCGTGACGACCCGCCCCACGAGCAGCGCGAGCGGCGGGAAGATCGGCAGGATATAGGGCGGCAGCTTCGAACTCGAAAGCGAGAAGAAGACGAAGATGATGACGGCCCAGAGCAGCAGGAAAAGCTCCACCGGCTTTTCCCCGCGCCGCGTCCAGCTTGCCGGCAGAGCTTCCTTCGCGGCATGCCAGAGGTAGCCGGTCCAGGGAAGGAAGCCGACGAAGAGCACGAGCGGGAAATACCAGAGCGGTTCGTCGCGGCGATGGATCGTCGTCGTGAAGCGGAGGAACTGCTCATGGACGAAATAGAACCAGAGGAAATCATGATTGCGCATCGCCGCCAGCGCATGCCACGGCACCGCGACGGCGAGGAAGATCAAGATACCCGAGGGGCAGAGCGCGCGACGTACGAAGGACCAGCGGCCGGTGAGCGCGATCCACAAGAGGCCGATGGCGCCCGGCAGGACGACGCCGATGAGACCCTTCGACAAGACGGCGAGTGCCGCCGCCAGATGCCCTGCCCGCGCCCACCAGAGCGCGCGCTTCTCGTCGTCTTCCTCCGCCGACAGGAGAAAGGCGAAGAGGGCGGCGCTCATGAAGACGCTCACCGCCATGTCGATGATGACGAAGCGCGTGAGCGCGTAATAAAGGAGCGTCGTCGCCAGAATGCCGGCGGAAACGAAACCTGCCGTCCGCCCGTAGAAACGGCGTCCGACGCCATAGGTCATCAGACAGCCCGCGAAGCCGAGCAGCGCGGGCCACAGGCGCATCGTCCATTCGGAAATGCCGAGAAGCTTGATCGCCGAGGCTTCGAGCCAATAGAAGAGCGGCGGCTTTTCGAAATAGAGAATGCCGTTGAGACGCGGCAGGACATAGTCGCCCGTCTCCACCATCTCGCGCGGAATTTCGATGTAGCGGCCTTCGTCGGGCGACGAGATATTGCGGCCGCCGATATCGAAGAGAAAGAACGCCGCCAGCAGCAGCGCGAAGAGCAGAGGAACGACACCGCGCCGTTTCAGAATTTCGTCGATCTTCACGCCGCTTCTCCCAAAATATCGCCCTTGTGGAGCAGGGCCAGCACGGCCTCGCTCGCCTGGGCTTCCGGCTCCCCCTCGAAGCCGAAATGCAGCAATTCGACAGCGCCCTCTCCCGCCGCGATTCGCAACGGAGAAAGGGACATAACCTCGCCGGGCCTGCCGCCGCCTTCGGCGACGCGCGCCTGCCAAACCATCAACCGGCGTCCCGCTGCCTGCGTGAAAGCGCCAGGGAAAGGCGGCGCCACGGCACGTATCAGATTGAAGACCTGCCGGGCGGATTGACGCCAGTCGATGCGGCCATCCTCGGGTTTTCGGATGCCGAAATAGGTCGCCTGCGAAACATCCTGAACATGACGCGGTGCCGTGCCCGCCTTCAGGCCGTCGATCTGGCGCAGGATCAGCCGGACCGCGGCGGCCGGAATGCGCGCCGCCACCTCGCCGGCCGTTTCGTCCGGGCCGATCGCGACGGCTTCCATGTCGATCACGTCGCCGGCATCCGCTTCCTTCACCATGACGTGCAGCGTGACGCCGGTTTCATTCTCGCCGTGGATGATCGCCCAGTTGAGCGGCGCGCGGCCGCGATAGCGCGGCAGCAGCGAGCCATGCATGTTGTAGGCGCCGAGCCGCGCGAGTTTCAGGATGCGTTCGGGAATCATCTTGCGGTAGTAGAAGGAAAAGATGAGATCCGGCGCGAGTTCGCGAACGAGGCGCTCGACCGTGTCGCCATCCCTCGGCTCCTGCGTGTAAACGGGAATGCCGCGCGCGCGCGCCAACGCGGCGCAGGACTTGAACCATTGGCGTTCGTCCGGCGCATCTTCGTGCGTGAAGAGCGCCAGCACCTTCTCGCCGCGTGCAAGGAGCGCGTCGAGGCAGGCGTGGCCGACCTCGCTATAGGCGAAGACGACAATTCCCTGTTTCGCAGCTTCGTCGCTCCGCGGCTCCGTCGCCATGATCCTCAGGTCTTCTCGTGGATCGCGCGGATGCGGAACCGCGCGCGGTGCCTGATCTGCTGATAGATGCGGCCGACATATTCACCGACAATGCCAAGGCCGGTGATGACGACGCCAAGCAGGAAGAAGAGAATGGCAAAAAGCGTGAAAATGCCCTCGGCTTCCGGCCCCAGGAGAACCCGCCGCAGCAGCATGTAGACGACCAGCAGAAGGCTCGCCCCCGAGACGGCCATACCGACCATGGTGAAAACCTGCAGCGGCACAAGGCTGAAGCCGGTCATCAGATCGAAGTTCAGGCGAATGAGTTTGTAGAGATTGTAGTTCGAGACGCCGGCATGGCGCGCCGCGTGTTCGACTTCCACTTCGCTCGGACGTTCGGCGTAGAACTGCGCGAGCGCCGGAATGAAGGTCGAGGTCTCGCCGCTCTCGACGATGATGCGAACGATGTTGCGGCGATAGGCGCGCAGCATGCAACCCTGGTCGCGCATCTTGATCCCGGTGATGCGCTCGCGGATCAGATTGATGATGCGCGACGGTAGGGTACGGAAAACGCTGTCCTGACGATTACGGCGATAGGAGCCGACGACGTCGTGGCCAGCATCCATTTCCGCGATCAGTTTCGGGATTTCCTCCGGCGGGTTCTGGAGATCGGCGTCGAGCGTCACGATGATGTCGCCGCGCGCCGTCTCGAAGCCTGCCATGACGGCCATATGCTGGCCGTAATTGCGATCGAACTCGACGACGCGGATGACATCGGGCCGCTTTTCGACATAGCTCTTCAGCAGCGCCAGCGAATTGTCCTTGCTGCCATCGTCGGTGAAGACGATCTCGGCCGCGCGACCCATCTTGTCCACGACGGCGGTCAGCCGCTCGAACAGGAGAGGCAGGTTCTTTTCCTCGTTGTAGACCGGAATGACGATGCTGATCTCGGGCGCTTTCGACAGCGTCCGGGCGGGCGGCGGCGTGAGGGTTGCTTCGCTCATGGGATCAGGTCCGTGAAATCATGTAGACGCCGGCGATGATGACGGCAATGCCGGCGATGCGGAGCGGCGTCAGCGCCTCGCCGAAAAAATAGAAGGCGGCCACGGCGGTCACGATGTAGCCGACGGAGAGCATCGGGTAAGCGAAGCTCACCTCGACGCGGGACAGCGCCAGCAACCAGACACCGACGCTGACGACATAGCAGACGAGGCCGAGAACGACGTATCCGTTTGTGCCGATGCGCCAGCTCATGGCGAAAAGCGACGCCGGCGTGAAGTCGAAATGGCCGATCTGCCGCATTCCCTGTTTCAGAGCGAGCTGCGCGGTCGCGTTGAGCAAGACCCCTGTGAAGATAAGCGGAAGATAGCGCGTCATGCCGCCACCCGGTCGATACGCGCACCCTGGACCGCGAGCGTGCCGGAGCGTCCGTCCACTTCGCCCTGTTCGAGCTTTGCACAGGGAATCCTGTCGCGGGCCGCGTTGAGCTTCGCCGCCTCGTCGGCGAGCGACACGAAGGCGATGCCCCGTTCCCGCGCCAGATCGAGAAACCGCGCAAACCACTCGATCATGCTCATGCCCTCGATTTCGGCGTGAATGGTGAAGACGTCGAGACCTTCGGGCGTCAACCGGTCGATCAGTGTATCCGCAAGCTTGTGCTCGGGATATTCGGGCCGGCCCATCAGCTCGTCCAGCGTCGGCAGCGTCGTTGGAATCTGCAGCGTCCTGAAGAGGCGCCCCTCCGCGACCGGCAGGAACGGCGCGCCACCGCGCACATCGGTCGCATAATCGAGGCCGGCGGCATCATAGGCGGCAAGGCTCGCCGCGTTGGCCTGCCAGCCGGCGGAGCCCGCCGTCCTTGCGGCGCGGCCGAAAACCTCTTCATAGACACGGCGCGCCTTGCCGAATTCCTCCGCCACCCTCGCCTCGCTGAGCGAGAAGAGCCTGTCCTGCCAGAAGACATGATCCCAACAGTGGATGCCCGTCTCGAACCCCGCCTCCGCGACGGCGCGCAGAATGGCGCGGTTCTTCTTCGCGATCATCGGGCCCGGCAGGACGACCCCGTTCATCAGGGTGCGCAAGCCATAGGTCGAAACGACGCTGGTGCGGCTGACCTTGCTGAAGAATCCGGGCCGGAAGATGCGGCGGATGGCCCGGCCGGTATTGTCGGGTCCAAGCGAGAAGAGAAACGTCGCGGGTACGCCCTTGCGATCGAGCAGACGCATCAGCGCAGGGACGCCTTCCCGCGTACCGCGGTCGGTATCCACGTCGATCTTGATGGCGAGCCTCGGTGCGCTCATTTCATTCCACACGGGAAGCCATGGTCATTCCATACAAGCAGCGGCGGCGATACGTCAGAGCAGCTCGCTTTCGACCGACCCCTTATCGGCAACCGGGCCGAACTGGTCGATATAGAACTCGACCGTCTTTTTAATGGCGGTGCGAACGTCGGTCGTCGGATGCCAGCCGAGATGTGTCTCCGCGGCCTTGACCGAAGGTACGCGGACCAGCATGTCCTGATAGCCCTTGCCGTAATATTCACCGGAGCTGGTCTTCACGAGACGAACGCGATCCCGCACATTTTCATAGCCGGGAAACTCGGAAACGACGTCGAGCATCATCTCGGCAAGTTCCGCAATCGAAAGCTCGGCGGTCGGATTGCCGATATTGAAGATACGCTGATCGGCGACGCCGCCCTCATTCCGCAAGATTGTCAGCAAGGCCTCCATCGCGTCGTCGATATAGAGGAAGCAACGCTTCTGCGCGCCCCCATCGACGAGCTGAATGTCCTTGCCGCGCAGAATGTTGCCGAGGAACTGGGTCAATACGCGGGACGAACCTTCATTCGCCGCCTGGATGTTGTCGAGCTTCGGACCGATCCAGTTGAAGGGGCGGAAGAGCGTGTAGCGTAGCTGGTTCTTCAGGCCATAGGCGTGGATCACGCGGTCGAGAAGCTGCTTCGACGCGGAGTATATCCAGCGCTGCTTGCCGATCGGGCCGAGCACGAGATTGCTCGTCTCCTCGTCGAACTCCTTGTCCGGCGACATGCCGTAGACTTCAGAGGTCGAGGGAAAGACGACGCGCTTCTTATAGCGTACGCAATGGCGGACGATGGCAAGGTTCGCTTCGAAGTCGAGCTCGAAGACCCGCAAGGGATCGGAGACGTAGATCGCCGGCGTCGCGATGGCGACCAGCGGCAGCACCACATCGCACTTGCGGACGTGGTACTCGATCCACTCCTTGTTGATGGTGATATCGCCTTCGACGAAATGAAATCGCGGATGGCCCATGCAGGTTTCCAGCTTGTCCTGCTGGAGGTCCATTCCGAAGACCTCCCAATTGGTGGTCCGCAGGATGGTTTCGCTGAGATGGCTGCCGATGAAGCCGTTGACGCCGAGTATCAGAACCTTGAGGCCCATTCATCCCTCTTGAGCACCCGCAGGGCGCCATGCACGATTTTGCGGATTAGTTGCAAAAACGCTCCAAAAACCGCAGATTTATTCGGTTTTCAGGCGAAACTCCGCCTCCCCGCTCGGCGCGTAGTGAACCTTTTATTACCCCGGCTCGCAAGGTATTTTGGCCCCCTGAGCCCAAGCATTGCCAGGGTTTCATGTTCGGCCGGCCGAAGAGACTAGAGCCAGCCGCGGCGCTTGAAATACCAGTAAGGGAGAATGGCCGAGACGATCATCAGGCCGATCGCCCAGACATACCCATAGGTCCATTTGAGCTCGGGGATGATGTCGAAGTTCATGCCATAGACGCTGGCGATCAGGGTCGGCGGGAGGAACACGACCGCGGCCACCGAGAAGATCTTGATGATGCCGTTCTGCTCGTTGTTGATCATGCCGAGCGTCGCGTCGAGCATGAAGTTGATGTTGCTCGTCAGGAAGCTCGCATGGTCGCTCAAGGCCATGACGTCGCGGGAAATCGTCTTGAAGCTCCGCTCGAAGGCCTTGGGGAGCTTCGTCTCTCCCGGCCGGCCGATGAAGCTCAGAAGGCGCGCGATACTGACGAGGCTTTCGCGCGCCTGGGTCGTCAGGGCCTGCACCTGACCGACGCGCCGCAGGACGGCGTCGAAATCGAGTTTCGGCGCGTTTTCATCGCGGACGAAGATGTCGCTCGACAATGTGTCGATCTCGCCCTGAACGCGCTCCAGAATGTCGGCGACGCGATCGACGATCGCATCGAGGAGCCCGGCCAGCACGTCCTCGCCCGTGCTCGACGGAACCGTGTGGCGGCGCGCCTTGGCCGCGAAAACCCGGAAGGGCAGCGGCTCGGCATAACGAAGCGTGAGCAGCCTGTGACCGACGAGAACGAAGGTGACGGGCGAGCGGCCGGGCTTGGCCGTATCGGCGCCGACCATGACGGTCGCCGTCATATAGAGCGCGTTCCGCTCCTGATAGAGGCGGCTCGAAACCTCGATTTCCTGCATCTCTTCTTCGGAAGGAACGTCGAGGCCCAGAACCTCGTCGACGAAACGCTCCTCTTCCGGCGTAGGCTCGAGAAGATCGAGCCAGACCACGGCCTCGGGGATCGGCCCGTGAGGCTCGACGGCCAAGGGACTGAGCGTGCCGTTCGATCTGACATAGGCCGTTATCATCGCGTTCCCTTGCGCCTGCGATCTTCAAGTGGCGCGATCATGCCCATATTGCATGGCCGCCTCAAGGGAAACGCCGGAAGATTTCGCGCTTTCAGGCGGCGGCGTCTTCCCCCTTCGCGGGCATCGCAAATTGCGTCGAGACATCGCCGTGAAAGACCGCCGGTCCGACGTGATCGAGACGACTTTCGAGATCGGCCCAGATTTCGCCGCCCATATCGCGCCAGCGCTTGCAGAACGCGAAATCCTCGCTGAGATATGTGCCCGTCTCGGGATCGATCATGCACTCGAAAAGCGCGAAACGATGGGGGCTGTCCCGCAGCGGGTCGTCGATCGAGTGTTCGGCGCGGAACCGCAACGAGGGGTAACGCTCACACATGCGCTCGATGGCTTGACGCCGGATCATCAGAAATCCGGTGCCGGCGTAGCGCACCCGGGCGAAGCCGCCGCGCACGGTTATGTTGCGCTCTTCCTCGAGTTCTAGAACATAGTTGAGCGCGGTCGAGCCGGGGTTCGGCCGGCCTGCTTCCATGACGCGCCGCGCCTTGTCCCAGTCCACCCGCTTGATCGGATAGACGCCCGCAACCATGTCGGCTTCGCTGGCGATCAGGCGCATCACCTGCCGGGACGAAAAGCCGATATCGGCGTCGATGAAGAGAAGATGCGTGGCATCCGGGTCGTCGAGGAAATGCGCGACGAGATTGGCGCGCGCCCGGGTAATAAGCGCGTCTCCGTCGCGGAGCATCAGCTTCATCTCGACGTCGCCGGCCCTGCGCAGGTCGCGCTGGAGATCGAAAATCGAATTGGTATAGATGCTGGAAACCTGCCCGCCGAAGCAGGGCGTGGCCACAGCCAGGCGAACGCGGTCGAGCATGCGGGGTCTCCCGAACGAGCGAGTCCGGCCTCCCGGACATACCCCCCGACGGTAGGTAAACATGGTAAAAATAGTCTGAATTCGGAGGGTCGAGGGCCGCCCCGGCACGAGGCCGGCTCAAGGGATGTCTTGACTTATCCCGTTCGGAAGCGCATTTACCCCGTGACTGTTCTCGCGAGCGCGCTTTGCGCCGTCCCCCGAAGTGGGTCTTTGGACCCCGGACGCGCCTAATCTCGACACAGTCAGATCCCCCGATCCAAGCGCGTTGGACGCGGTAACCCGCGCCAGAGGTCCGACCTTTCCGGTCGGCGCCGATACGCTTGTCAGAAAGATACATGACAGAATGACGTCCAAGACTTTTGCCGACCTCGGCGTTGCCGAGCCGATTTGCCGTGCCCTCGCCGCCGAGGGTTACGAGACCCCCACCCCCATTCAGATGCAGGCGATCCCGTCGCTCCTCCAGGGCCGCGACCTGCTCGGCCTCGCCCAGACCGGCACGGGCAAGACGGCCGCCTTCGCGCTACCCATCCTGCAGAGGCTTGCTCACGATCAGACGAAACGCATGCCCCGCGGCGCGCGCGCACTCATCCTCGCGCCGACGCGCGAACTCGCGATCCAAATCGACGAGAGCCTGCGCGTCTATGGCCGCCACCTCCATCTCAGCCACACCGTGATTTTCGGCGGCGTCAGCCAGGTTCGCCAGGTCAAGGCGATGGCGAACGGCGTCGATATTCTCGTCGCGACGCCGGGCCGGCTGCTCGATCTCATGAACCAGCGCCACGTCAAACTCGCCGACACGAAGGTCCTCGTGCTCGACGAGGCCGACCGCATGCTCGACATGGGCTTCGTCAACGACGTGAAGAAGATCATCGCGACGATGCCGCGCGAACGCCAGTCGCTGCTCTTCTCGGCAACGATGCCGAAATCGATCGAATCGCTCGCCGCTGAAATCCTGCGCCAGCCGGTCCGCGTCGAGGTGACGCCGGAAGTCGTGACGGTCGATCGCATCGAACAGCATGTGCTTTTCGTCGACCAGAAGCGCAAGCGCGAGCTTCTGGCGAAGCTTCTCGAAAATCCCGATCTCGCGCGCGTCATCATCTTCACGCGCACCAAGCATTGCGCCAACCGCGTCAGCGAACAGCTCGACAAGAACGGCGTGCCGTCGGAAGCCATCCACGGCAACAAGTCGCAGGGCGCGCGACAGCGGGCGCTGGAGCAGTTCCGCAGCGGTGAGGCCCGTGTCCTCGTCGCGACCGACATCGCGGCGCGCGGCATCGATGTCGACGGCATCACGCATGTCATCAATTTCGAATTGCCGAACGAGCCGGAGAGCTATGTCCACCGCATCGGCCGCACCGCGCGGGCCGGCACGACGGGCATTGCGCTTTCCTTCTGCGATGCCTCGGAGCGTTCCTATCTCAAGGACATCGAACGCCTGACACGGCGCCAGCTCAAGGTCGTCGATACGCGTCCTTTGATCGGCGACGTCGCCTCTCCCGCCTTCGCGGAGCCGCAGGGCGAACGCCGTCACCAGCAGCAGCGCCCGAAGCAAGGACAGCCGCGCCAGGGCAAGCCGCAGGCGCATGGCAAGCGTCAGGGCTCCTCGGGTCATGGCGGCGGCGGTCAGGGTCAGGGCGAACAGCGCAAGGCCGATGGTCGCCCCGGCGGCCAGGCCCGCGGCCAGCAGCAGCAGGGCCGCAACCGCCCTGGCAGCCGCGCCCGCAAGCGCAACGCCGGGTAAAGCTCCGGCGAGGCGCCGGCACCATTATGCCGGCGCAACCACGCCCGTAAGCTTCCCGGTCTCGTCCCAGAGGCGCTGTGCCGCCGCGTCGTCCTGCGCCTGCTTCGACGGGGCCGCCGGGCGGCGGCGGTAGAAATATTTGCCGCTGATCCCGGCGACATCGGGCGACGAGGCGAGATAGACGATCGTCTCGGCCCCCTTCTCCGGCGGGATCGCGAAGAGCTTCGCCACACCGAACATCGACTGAAGGATGCCGCCGCTCTGATCGCCGAAGCGCGAGGCGACAAAGCCCGGATGCAGACAATTCGCGGTCACGCCCGTACCGGCGAGCCGCCGGGCGAGTTCCCGCGTGAAGAGGATGTTGTAGAGCTTGGAGCGCCCGTAGGATTGCATCGGGCTGTAGCTCTTCAACGACTGGAGATCGTCGAAGTCGAGCTTCGCCATTTTGTGACCCGTCGAGGCCGTACTGACGATGCGCGCATTGCCGGCGGCCTTGAGGCTGTCGAGAAGGCCGAGCGTCACCACGAAATAGGCGAGATGATTGAGCGCGAAGGTGAGCTCGAATCCGTCTCCCGTAACATGCCGCGTGTTGAACATGGCGCCCGCATTGTTGACGAGAACGTCGATACGCGGTTCCGCGGCGGCGATTTCATTCGCTACGCGCTTCATGTCGGCAAGCGACGAAAGATCGGCGTAATAAACGCCATGCGCCGCGCCGGGGGCGAGCTTGCGGAGGCGCGCGAGAACGGCCTCGCCTCTCGTCTTGTCTCGCGCCACGAGGACGATGCGCGCGCCCTGTTCTGCAAGTTTTTCCGCCGCGATTTCTCCGATGCCGGACGTCCCGCCGGTGACGACGACCACTTTCCCCTGCATGCGCCCCTCCCTGCTTCCGCCGATGGCGGGTTCAATCTTCATAGCGGATCGCAACTATCTCCAGCGTTTCGGAACCCGTCGGCGTGCGGACCTCCACGAGATCGCCCTCCTCCGCCTTCAGAAGCGCCCTTGCGACCGGCGAGACCCAGCTTATCTCACCCGCCTCGATCCGCGCCTCGTCCACACCGACGATCCGCACCGTCCGCTCCTCGCCGGCGGCATTGGCGTACGTGACGGTCGCGCCGAAGAAGACCTGGTCGCGCTTCTTCTGCAGCGCCGGATCGACGACCTCGGCGATATCCAGCCGTTTGCGGAGAAAGCGCGTTCGGCGATCTATCTCCCTCAGGCGCTTCTTGCCGTAGATATAATCACCATTCTCGGAGCGGTCGCCATTGCCGGCCGCCCAGGCGACCGTCTCGACGACCTTCGGCCGCTCGACGCGCCGCAGATGCCGAAGCTCCTCTTGCAGCCGCTCGAAACCCTCGCGCGTGATGTAGTTCTTGACGCCCGTGGGCAATGGACTGGCGGCATCGACGTCTTCGTCGGCCTCCGTATCCGTTTCCTTGGTGAAAGCCTTGCTCATGGCACCTTTACACCATGTTTCCTGGGACGATTGTACGATTTTCGCGATATGGTTGCCCACGCGACCGATTGCTATATTGCCGTCGCAGCTCGCCCCTTCAGCCGCGCGCCGGAGCCTGTTCTTGGACGTCTACGTCATCAATCTCGACAGTCAGCCGCAACGGCTTGCCGCCATGCGCGCGCGCCTTCCCGCGCTTCATCGCATAGCGGCGATCAACGGCTGGGCGCTTCCCCCGGATCAACTCACAAAAGGACATCACTATCCCGAGGGGTACGATCTTTCCCCGCCGGAAGTCGGCTGCGCGATGAGCCATCGGAAGGCATGGGATGAGTTTTTGCGAAGCGGGCGGAGCCATGGCTGCTTTCTCGAAGACGATGTCGTCCTGAGCGCCGATTTCACTTCCGTCGTGTCCAACGCGAGCTGGGTGCCCGGCGACGCGGATATCGTCAAGATAGAAACGACACAACTCGGCGTCTTTCTCGACAGAGTGCCCGCCGCGCATGTCGGCGCTCACGCGCTCCACAGGCTTCGCTTCCGACACATGGGCGCCGCCGGCTATATTCTGAGTCGCGCGGGCGCGGAGAAGCTGCTCGCGCTGTCACTTCCGTTCCGCTACCCGGTGGACGTGCTGATGTTCGATCATCGCATACCGGAATTCGCGAAATTGACGACTTATCAGATGACCCCGGCGCTTTGCTGCCAGCCGCAGAACACAGGCATGGTGCAGACCGATAGCGGCATCAACGCGCATCGCGGCCGCAAGCCAAAACGCACACCGATGCGCGGACTGACCCGGCGCCTGCAGGATTTGAAGTGGTTCACTCTGCAGCGACCCTTTCTGCGAGCGGCGACGGTACCGTTCGGCTGAACCGGCTGCGACCGCGCGCGGCCGGATGCTTCCCCCGGACGCGAGATTTGACTCGGCCGTCATTAGCCCCCCAAATTCTCGGGAGACGACGATATTCGGGGGGAGTTGCCGATGACGCGTGTGTTCTTGCTTGTCTGCATATCGGCGATGACGGCCGCCGTGTTCTCGCCGACTGCCGCCGAGGAGACCGTTCCGACCGCGAGCGGCGACGTGGCGGCGCCCTCCCCCGAAACGCCCGTCACGATCGCCAGAGCCGACCCGGTCGAAGCGATCGTCGTCACCGCGCGCCGGCGCAAGGAAGACCCGCAGCACATCCCCGTCGCCGTCACCGCGCTGAGCGGCGACGACCTGAATGCGCGCGGTGTGAAGTCCTCGCTCGACCTTCAGAACATCGCTCCGTCGCTCAACATTTCAGGCAATCTCGGCCAGCGCGACGCGGACGTTTTCACGATACGCGGCCAGGGACAGCCGTTCGGTGGCGCGGATCCCGGCGTCGAAACCTATTTCGCCGAAGTGCCCTTCAATGCCGGTGGGCCCGGCGTCTATTTCGATCTCGAAAACGTGCAGGTGCTGAACGGCCCGCAGGGGACGCTTTTCGGCCGCAATACGACGGGCGGCGCGGTCCTGTTCGAGCCGAAGAAGCCCACGAACGAGATCGGCGGATATATGACCGCGACCGGCGGCAATTACGACCTGCGGTCGCTGCAAGGCGCGCTCAACGTGCCGATCGTGAAGGACAAGCTGCTGCTGCGCGTGGCCGGCGACGTGACGACGCGCGATGGCTTCACGGACGATCTCACCTACAACCGCAAGCTCGACGACGAGGATCGAAACGCCTTCCGCATCGGGCTGACCGCCCGACCGGTGGATGGCTTTGAAAACTATCTTCTCGTCGACAGCTACAGAAGCAACAACAACGGCACCTCCTCGATCCTCACCGCCGTGGCGCCGAATTCAGCCGCCGCCCTGCTCTACGGACCGCTTCTTCAGCCGCCGGGTTCGACGATTCAAGACAGGCTTGCCGCCCAGAACGCCATGGAGCCGCGCGCGGTCGCGCTCGACACTTATCTGTTCAACCATACCGAGCTTTGGGGCGTCACCGACATTGCGAGCTACGAGTTCTCCGACATTCTGCGTATACGGAATATTTTCGGTTATCGCAGCGACAAGGAGCAGCCTTCCTTCGATTACGACGGCTCGATCTTTCCGGCGCTCAATATCGTCGATACGCGCGGCTGGCAGACCAATGCTCTCCAGATCACGAATGAAACGCAGCTTCAGGGCGAGTCCTTCGGCAAAAAGCTGTCCTGGATCGCCGGCTATTATCACGAGCTCGACCGACCGGGCGGCTACGCCGAAACGTCACGCGTCAATTTCGGCACCATCGGCGGATCGGTCTACCAGACGACGAATTCACGCACGGAGTCGAATGCGATCTTCGCCCAGGCCACCTACGATCTCTCCGCCCTGCTCGAAGGTCTCTCGTTCACGGCGGGCGGGCGCTACACCTATGAGCGCAAGACGCCGGATACCTATGAATGCACGGCGACCGCGCCGTCCGATTGTCCCTATCCGCTGCCCAACGGATCAGGAGCCGGCGCGAATTTCAGCGCGCCGACATGGACGCTCGCGGCGAATTATCAGGTCGGGCCCCGCTTTCTCCTCTATGCGACGACGCGGCGCGGCTACAAGAGCGGCGGCTTCAACGCGGGCGCGCCGACGACACCGATCGACTACTCGAAATTCGATCCCGAATATCTGACGGATGTCGAACTGGGCGCCAAAAGCTACTGGCGGCTCTTCGGTCTGCATGGCCGCAGCAACGTTGCGATTTATTACGGCTGGTACAAGAACATCCAGAAAAACGACTTCGCCTGTGTCGACCGGACCACCGGCGCGATCAGCACGGGATCGGTGCTCACCTGCAATCCCTCGACGAGCCTGCCGGTCGTGATGACGGTCAACGGCGCGAAGGCGACCATCGCGGGCCTTGAGTACAGTTCCGCCCTGGCGTTGACGGAGGCGCTCGATCTCGACTTTTATTATTCGTATACGGAGACGGACTACCAGAAGTTCGAGACGTTCAGCGGCACGCACAACTCCGTACCCTTCGCCTATACGCCGACGCATAAATTCGCGATCACCGGTACCTATACGATGCAGCAGCGTCCTTTCGGCACGCCGGTCATGACCGCGACCTATTTTCGTCAGAGCAAGGTCTGGTTTTCGGATTTCGCCGATCTCGAGCCCGACGCCTATCAGGACGGCTATGGCGTGTTGAACATGCGGCTCGACGTCCGCGGCGTGTTCGACAGCGGTGCCGATCTCGGCGTCTTCATGAGCAATGTGACCGACAAGACCTACAAGGTCGGCGCCAATGCACTGGAAAGCACCGTCGGCACCGTGTCGTCGATCTACGGCGCGCCGCGCATGTTCGGCGTCGAACTGACCTACCGATTCGGCGGCGGCTGACCGCGGAATGGCTCATGGAGTTTCGGGGAAAGTTTGGTGGGCGCACTAGGGCTCGAACCTAGGACCCGCTGATTAAGAGTCAGCTGCTCTACCAACTGAGCTATGCGCCCGCCGAGGGCCGTCGTCCGTAGTCACGGACAGGGCCGCGGGTCTCAGGGACCACCAAATCCCGATTGAGAGCGCTGCTAATAGCAAAGCCTGAAGGGCCTGTCCAGCGGCCTTATCGTCGTTCTTCGCCAGCGCGGATTTCGGCCTTCTCCGGGCCTCCGCCGCGCGGCCCCGCGCCTACCAGAAGGCGCTGGGGCTGCGGGCGATTTCGACGTTCCTGTGGACGTAGACGCTCATCAGCAGACCGAAGGCGAACATCAGCGACAGCATGGCCGTGCCGCCATAGGACACGAGGGGCAGCGGCACGCCGACCACCGGAAGAAGCCCCATCACCATCGCGGTATTGATGAAGACATAGAAGAAGAACATCACGGCGATGCCCAGCGCCAGCAGGCGGCCGAACTGGTTGCGGCACTGTATGGCGACACTGAAAGAGAAGATCAGCACCACCGAATAGAAGGCGAGCAGCGTCAACCCGCCGACGAAGCCAAGCTCCTCGCTCAACATCGTGAAGATGAAGTCGGTTTGCTTTTCGGGCAGGAAGTTCAGATGCGCCTGCGTGCCGGCCATGAAGCCCTTGCCGAAGACACCCCCGGATCCCAGCGCGATTTTCGACTGAAGGATGTGATAGCCCGCGCCCAGGGGATCGCGTTCGGGGTCGAGGAAGGTGAAGACGCGATTGCGCTGATAGTCGTGGAGCCGGTCCCATATGACCGGAATCGCGGCGAGAACCGCCGCTCCGCCGAAAATGAAATAGCGCCAGGCGAGGCCGGCGGCAAAGAAAAGCACCACGCCGGAGACGGTCAGCAGGATCGCCGTGCCGAGGTCGGGCTGCTTCACAACAAGGCCCACGGGCACCACGACGAGAAGCAGCGGCACGATGAGGTTTTTTATGCGCGAGGTTTCCTCGAGCGTCAGCCCGTGAAAATAGCGGGCCAGAGCCAGCAAAATGGCGACTTTCATGATTTCGGAGGGCTGGAGCTGGATGATGCCGAGATTGAGCCAGCGTTGCGCGCCCATGCCCTTGAAGCCCACGATATCGACCGCGGTGACGAGAACCAGCGCCACCGCGTACATGGGATAGGCGACGCGCATCCACAGGCGAAGGTCGATCACCGCCGCGACGATCATGATACCCACACCGACGACGAAGCGGACCATCTGCTTCAGCGCCCATGGCGAGAAGCTGCCGTCCGCGACCGAATAGAGCATCGCGAATCCCATCGACGAGATCACGGTCAGCAGCAGCAGGAAGCCCCAGTTGAATTCGAGGAGCTTGTCGCCAAGGCGCATTTCGCGACCTGTGAAGCGGCGCAGATCGAACATCAGCCCTCCTCCTTATCGCCGCTTGCCGCGGCCTGCGGACGAGCCAGATTGCGTTTCTGGACCTCGAGCATGATGTCGCGCGCCGCCGGCGCTGCGGCACCTGAGCCGGAACCGCCATGCTCGATCACCAGCGACATCGCGAATTTCGGCTCGTCGACCGGCGCGAAACAGATGAAAAGCGCGTGGTCGCGCAAACGCCATTCCAGCGTCTCGTTCTTGCGCACCCCGCCCTCGCGCTCGGCCATGCTGATGCGGCGAACCTGCGCCGAGCCCGTCTTGCCCGCGAGTTCCATGCCGACCTCGGTGATGCGCGAGCGGAAGGCGGTTCCGCCTGGCTCGTTCGACACGCCGTTCATGCCGCCCTGCACGATCTTCAGATGCTCGGGATCGACGTCTATTTTCGGCGGCTGGGGAACGGGAAGAAGCTCGCCGCCGATGGCCCTGGTCAACCGCGGCTTCACGGCATAGCCGCCATTGGCGAGGCGCGAGGCCATGACGGCGAGCTGAAGCGGCGTCGTGAGCAGGAATCCCTGACCGATACCGGTAATGAGGGTCTCACCCTGCTGCCAGCTCACGCCCGTGGTAGCGCGTTTCCAGTCGCGGCTCGGGACGATGCCCCGTTTCTCGCCCGGAATTTCGAAATCGTAGGTCTCGCCGAGACCGAACCGCTTGGCGACCTTCTCGATCGCATCGATGCCGATACGCTTGGCGACGTCGTAGAAATAGACGTCGCAGGAATGCTTGATTCCATTGTGCATATCCATCGAACCGTGGCCCTCTTTCTTCCAGCAATGGAAGAGATGGTTGCCGAGGGCATATTTGCCATTGCAGTTCACGGTGCGATTGGGATCGACGCCCGCTTCCAGCGCGGCGATCGCGGTTATGGTTTTGAAGGTCGAGCCCGGCGGATAGAGACCCGCCAGAGCCTTGTTGGTGAGCGGCTTGTAAGGGTTCTGAACCAGCATGTCCCACTGATCCTGTCTGAGCCCCATGTTGAATTCGTTCGGATCGAAGGCTGGCGTCGAGACGAAGGACAGCACGTCGCCGGTATGGATATCCATCACGACGGCGCTCGCCGATTCCTCCTTGAGCCGGTCGCAGGCGAATTGCTGAACGCCCATGTCGAGCGTCAGCACCACCTCGTCGCCAGGCTTGCCGGGGTCCTTCGACAATTCACGGATGACGCGGCCATAGGCGTTGACCTCGACGTGGCTCGCGCCCGCGGTGCCGCGAAGCTGCATGTCGTAGGTCTTCTCGATGCCGCTCTTGCCGATGCGGAAGCCCGGCAACCGCAGAAGCGGCTGCTCGTCGGTCGCGGCCTCCATGTCCTTGTCGGAGACGGCGCCGACATAGCCGACGACATGCGCGAGTTCCATCCCGTAAGGATAGTGCCGCGTCTCGCCGACGTCGGGCTGCACACCCGCAAGATCGGGTTCGTTGATGTTGAGCTGCGCGAATTGTTCCCAGGTAAGATTTTCGGCCACCGTCACCGGCATGAAGCGCGGCGATCGGGAGATGTCGCGCATGATCTTCTTGCGGTCGTAGGGCGTAATCGCGACGATGCGCGAGAGCTTGTCGAGCGTGTCGCCGACATCGGATGTCTGTTCGGAAACCAGAACGGCGCGATAATTCTGCCGGTTTGACGCAAGCACCGAGCCGTAACGGTCGACGATATGGCCCCTGAGCGGCGCGAGAAGACGGACGCTGATGCGGTTGTCCTCGGCCATCATCCGGTATTCGTCGGTCTTCAGAACCTGCAGGTAATACATGCGGCCCGCCAGCACGACGAAGGCGGCCGCCTGTCCACCGCCAAGGATCATCGCCCGGCGCGTGAACGTCTTGTATCGGGAGTTGTCTCTACCATCGACCTGCATGTGTCGCCCCCGATCCTTCCTAACCCGACGGAAGAATGCGGCGCTCGATGCGCCCGAAAATCATGGCAAAAAGCGGGAACAGCGCAACCGTGACGAAGAGATGCCAGACGATCGGCCGCGCCGGCAGCAACATGCCGTAGAAAAGCGACGCCGCCGCCCAGCCAATCACGCCGACAAAAGCCGCCGCGACCAGAAAGCCGAGCCAGAAGACGGAGAACGGCGCGTTGACGATCAAAAACCGCTGCGTCAGGACGATGATATAGGTCAGCACATAGGCGAAGGCCCAGAGTCCTATAGGTCCGCCCGACAATAGATCGGAGACGAGACCGACCAGAAAAACGGCATAGACCGGAAACATTTCGGGCCGGACGATCGCCCAGTAATAGATCGCCATCAACGCAAAGGCCGGCATGACCGACGTGCCGAAAACGCGGCCGACGGGCACGAAGGACAGCAGCACACAAACAAGGCCCATGACAAAAGGAAGCACCGTCATGACGATGCGTCCCGCGCGCGCCGCCGGTGTCGGTGTGTAGGGGTCAAGCCGGGCCATTATTCGACCCCCGGCGTGTCTTCCGTACCGGGCGTCGCGTCCTCGACATCAGGCACCGGCTGCATCTGCCCCGGCTGTACGGTCGGCGCGGCCTGGGGCTGCGCGGCGGGCGTTTGAGGCGCGGGCTTCGCGGCGGCTGTGGTGGGCTTCTTCGACGGCTGAGCGGCGGGTTTCACCGGGCGGGTCCCCGCTTCGGCGGCAGGCGGCGTAGCCGGCTTCGGTGCGCCGGGAATGGTCGCGGCGGGCTTCACCTGTTCGACGGGCTTCGGCTGCGCCGGAGGCCCGAGCAGAACGGCCGGCGGGTCCTGCCTCTGGATGTTGCTCGGGAACTCGTATTTGAGCACGCGCACGAAATCGAGGCGGTCGCGGTCGGCGAATGTCTGTACGCGCAGGAAGCCGTCGCTGGTCTGGATGACGAGGCCGACAGGCAGTCCGGGCGGAATGAGCCCGCCATCCCCCGAGGTCACCACACGGTCGCCCGGAGAAACACTGCCCGTCACGGCCAGGTATTCGAGTTTTGGCCAGTCCGTATTGTCGCCCGCCAACACGGCCTTGTAATGCGCGGGCTCGATGACGACGGGAATGCGGCTGTTCAGATCGGTCAGCAGGAGAATGCGGCTCGCCTTGTCGCCGGTTGCGACGATACGGCCGACGAGGCCGTCCGTGTCGACGACGGCGTCGCCGCTTTTGGCGCCCTGGGTGCTGCCGACATTGACGATCACCGTGTCGACGAAGGGGCCGCCATTGTCGCTGACGACGCGGCCGCTCACATATTTGATGTCGGGATCGATCTGAACGTTGAGAAGCGCCTCGTAGCGCGCAACTTTCGACTCGAGCTTCAGAGCCGCTTCCTTCCAGGCAAGAAGGCGCGCATTCTCGGCACGCAGGCGCTCGTTCTCGTCGAAGACATAGGCGTATTCATCGGTGCGCTCGACGACATGGCGGGCCGCGGCGACGGGCCGCGAAGCGATTTCGAGGAGCGGAGCGGCGAGATCGGTGACGACCTGGCGCGCCCGGTCGAAGACATATGTCTCGGCACGTCCGAGCAGCAGCAGCGCCGCCGCCAGCGTCAGCATGAAGACGAGTGAGATCCGGTTCGAAATTTCGCGGATCGGCACTGCTGACCGGTTCGGATCCATCGCCAAGATACTGCTTCCGCTACCCTCTCAGCCCGCCCATGCGGAACTTTTGCCCGTACTCAGTATACCGAAGAAAGAACGTGCTTCATCGTCTTGATGTGCTCGAGCGCCTTGCCCGTGCCGAGCGCGACGCAGGACAGCGCGTCGTCGGCGATCGAAACCGGAAGTCCCGTTTCGTCGCGCAGAACCTGATCGAGATTGGCGAGCAGCGCGCCACCGCCCGTCAGCACGATGCCCTTGTCGACGATGTCGGCCGCAAGTTCCGGCGGCGTCGCCTCAAGCGCGACCTTCACCGCCTCGACGATGGCGCCGACGGGTTCCGCGAGGCTTTCGGCGATCTGCCGCTGGCCGATCCTGATTTCCTTCGGCACGCCGTTCATGAGATCGCGACCCTTGATCTCGATCGTCATGCCGTCGCCATCCGACGGGATCGCCGCCGAGCCGACTTCTTTCTTGATGCGTTCGGCGGAAGCTTCGCCAACGAGAAGATTATGGTGACGGCGGATATAGGCGATAATCGCCTCGTCCATCTTGTCGCCGCCGACGCGCACCGAGCGCGCATAAACGATACCGCCCAGCGAGAGAACCGCGACTTCCGTGGTGCCGCCGCCGATATCGACGACCATCGAGCCGGTCGGCTCCGTCACGGGAAGCCCCGCGCCGATCGCCGCGGCCATCGGCTCCTCGATCAGATAGACGCGGCGCGCGCCGGCCGAGAGCGCCGATTCCTGAATGGCGCGGCGTTCGACCGCCGTCGAGCCGGATGGCACGCAGACGATGATCTGCGGATTGGCGAAGGAGCGCCGGTTGTGAACCTTGCGGATGAAATGCTTGATCATTTCTTCCGCGACCTCGAAATCCGCGATCACGCCGTCCCGCATCGGGCGGATCGCCTGGATGTTGCCGGGCGTACGGCCAAGCATCTGCTTGGCCTCATCGCCGACGGCGAGAACCTGTTTCTTTCCGCCCTTCTCGATGATGGCGACCACCGAAGGCTCATTGAGAACGATGCCCCTGCCTTTGACGTAGACGAGGGTGTTCGCCGTGCCGAGATCGATTGCCATATCGGCGGAGAACATGCCGAGCAGACCGGAAAGCATGTCTATTCTTGTCCTTTAACGGTGTGTCGGCCGGTTTGCAGTCAATGTCGTCCGCCGACGGTTGAGAGTGTCTTCACTTATGGTGGCTAATTCGTTAACACGCCGTCCGCCCGAACCGGCAAAACGATCGGACACGGGATCGAGACATCTAACAGAGCGGAACTCCCCTCGATCGTCCGGGTACGAATAAGCGCGCCCCCCGCACCCGCCATTCGCGACGCCGGAACGAAGGACATGAGGGCAGTCTTTCCCGCTCTCCTGCCCGTTCCGACCTTCAGGGCCATCCCGCCTACCCGTTTTTTTGCTGATGCTGGCCGGGATGTCGCCCATGCCGCGAAACACATGCCATTTTTCGAGCGCGCCGCAAGCCGCAACGAATCGCCCTCCCCGAAATCCGGTTCAGCCGCGCGCGACAGCTCGTGGTTTGTACGCCGAAAGCCGCGGCAGGCGCAACGAAAAAGACTTGATTTCAGGGGCTTTTCAAGGGTTTGGAGGGAAGCTCGGTGACCTCGTGCGAACGACCCTCGAGAGGTGCGCGATGACGTTTCACCGCTTCGACGAGGAACTCCATAACCGCTCTCACATGGGCAAGCTGAGCGAGGTCGTTGCGCGCCATCAGCCATAATTCGAGCGCGCCGAGGAGATCCGGTCCGAAGACACGCTCAAGCGTCCTGTCACGGTCGGCGATGAGGCATGGCAGCGCCGTCAGGCCGAGGTCATGGCGCGCGGCTTCCGCCCGCGCGGCCGCGCTCGATGAACGGAAGGTCACGCGGGAGGATTTTTCGGCGCGCGACATCCACCAAACTGGACCTAAAGGCGTCTCGCCGCGCGGAAATCCGATGACGTCGTGCTCCGCGAGGTCGGACATCTGCCCGGGACGCCCCTTTGCTGCGAGATAGGAGGGCGTGGCATAGAGCCCATAGGCCATGTCGCCCACCTTGCGCATCAGCATGTCGCCCTGGGTCGGCCGCGCCGCCCGCAGCGCCACATCGACGTCGCGCAGCGGATTGCCGATGCGGGGCACGGCGCCGATCGCCGCGACGCGGGGATCGGTGATCAATTCCAGCTCAAGGCCCGGATGGGCCGCCCGGAAGGCCGGCAGTTCGGGCGCGATCAGGGAGGCCGCCAGGACCTCGCTGGCGGCAAGGCGAACGGCGCCTTCGCTCCCCGACCCGGAGGCCGCAAAGTCCCTGGGAAGGGCGGAAAGCCGCCTGTCGACGGGCTCCAGAGCCTCGACGAGCTTTTCGCCGGCCGCTGTCAGCCGGTAGCCGGTGCGTTCGCGCTCGAAGAGCCGGGCACCGAGATCGTCCTCCAGAGACGCCACCCGGCGCAGAACGGTGGTCGTATTGACGCCCAACTGCTGGGCCGCGCCGGAGAGGCTTCCTGCTCCGGCGACCGCCAGAAAGTAGCGGAGATCGTCCCAGTCCATTATCCATCACCCAATCTGCGCAAGTCTATCTTGCGCGGGATCAGGATAGCGAGGTCTGGTGATGCATGAAATGGATGATGACGAAAAATATCCTGCGATTTTGCAAGATCGCTACCGGGTGGACACCGGCTTCACCCGGGACGCCGCCTCCTTCGCCCGCACCCGCGCCTCATCCGTATCCGCGCCGCACGCCAGCGCCACCCCCATGCGGCGACGCGCGAAGGATTCCGGCTTGCCGAAAAGCCGGACCTCGGAGGTCGGCACGGCCAGCGCCCGGTCGAGCCCTTCGAAGGCGATGCCCTCTTCCTCCAGCCCGCCATAGATGACCGCCGAGGCGCCTGGCGCGGCCAGCTCCGTCGAGACCGGCAGACCAAGGATCGCCCGCGCATGGAGCGCAAATTCGCTCTGAACCTGGCTCGCCAGCGTCACGAGGCCCGTATCGTGCGGCCGGGGGCTCACTTCGGAGAACCAGACGTCGTCCCCCTTCACGAAGAGCTCGACCCCAAATATGCCCCGGCCGCCCAGCGCGTCGGTGATCTTCTTCGCGATGTCTCGGGCACGGGCGAGGGCCGTCGCGCTCATGGCCTGGGGCTGCCAGCTCTCGACATAATCGCCCTTCACCTGCACATGGCCGACCGGCGCGCAGAACTGCGTCTCGATGTCGCCAGAGGCGCCACGAGCGCGGACCGTGAGCTGGGTGATCTCGTAATCGAAATCGATGCGCCCCTCGACAATGACGAGCTGACGCTCCACGCGGCCGGCCGACATCGCATAATCCCAGGCCGCCTGCACCGCCTCCGCATTCTCGACATAGCTTTGCCCCTTGCCGGAAGACGACATGACCGGCTTCACGAAGCAGGGAAACCCGACCTTCGCCGCCCCCGCCTTCAGTTCCTCCGCGCTGGCGGCGAAGGCATAAGGCGAGGTCGGAAGCCCGAGTTCCTCGGCGGCGAGCCGGCGGATGCCTTCGCGGTTCATGGTGAGCTGGGCGGCTCGCGCTGTCGGGATCACCTCGGCGAGCCCCTCGGCCTCGATCTTCGCCAGTTCGTCCGTCGCGATGGCCTCGATCTCGGGGACGATCAGATGCGGGCGCTCCTTCTCGACCAGCGCCCGCAGCGCCGCCCCGTCCGTCATCTGGATCACATGGGCGCGATGGGCGACCTGCTGGGCCGGGGCATTCGCATAGCGGTCGACGGCGATCACCTCGGCGCCGTAGCGCTGAAGCTCGATCGCGACCTCCTTGCCGAGCTCGCCGGAACCCAGAAGCATGACCCGCGTCGCGCCTTTGGTGAGCGGTGTGCCGATACGCATGGAATATCCCCCGGTTGGGCTGAAAGTCGATGGCGGCCATGTAGCACAAGGTAGACGTCGGGACGACGGGCTTGACTGGTCGAACTCATCCTACTACATATGAACATCTGTTCATATGTGAGAGGCGTGACCTTGCTCGCCCAGACCGACACCGCGCCCGGACCGACACTGTCCGACGACAAGGCGATCGAGCTTGCCGAGATGTTCCGCCTGCTCGGCGATCCGAGCCGGCTCAGGATCGTCATCGAGACGCTGGCGGGCCCGCAATCGGTTGGGCACATGGCCGACAGGCTCGGCCTCTCTCCTTCTCTCGTCAGCCACCATCTGCGGCTGCTGCGCGCCGCCCGTCTCGTGACCGCGGAACGGCGTGGCAAACAGATTTTCTACCGCATCCATGACGCGCATGTGCGCCATGTCATCGCCGACATGGTCGCGCATGTGAACGAGGAGCCCGAATAATGTCGGCCACGCATCATCACGAACACGGTCACGGGCATCATGGCCACGAACACGACCATCGCGGGCACGACCATCGCGGGCACGCCCATGGCGCGGGCAACGAGCGCCGGGTGCTGATCGCGCTCTGGCTCACCGGCGGCTTCATGATCGTCGAGGCCGCGGGCGGCATCCTTTCCGGCTCGCTGGCGCTGATCGCCGACGCGGGGCACATGCTCACCGACACGGGTGCGCTGGCGCTCGCCTGGATCGCCGTGCGTCTCGCGAAGCGGCCGGCGGACGACGAGCGGTCCTATGGCTGGCACCGCGCCGAGATCCTCGCGGCCTTTCTCAACGGCGTCGCGATGCTCGCGCTCTCCGCCTGGATCATCTTCGAGGCCGCGATGCGCCTTGCGGAGCCGTCGCCCGTGCTCGGCGGCCCGATGCTCGTCGTCGCCATTGGCGGCCTCGCCGTCAACATCCTCTCCTTTTTCATGCTGCATGGCGCCGGCGACAGTCTCAACCTCAAGGGCGCGGCGCTTCATGTGCTCGGCGATCTGCTCGGTTCGGTCGCGGCCATCGCCGCCGCCATCGTCATCCTCTTCACCGGCTTCATGCCGATCGACCCGATGCTCTCCGTTCTCGTCGCGTTGCTCATCCTGCGCAGCGCCTGGAAGGTGACGCGGGATTCGGCGCATATCCTGATGGAAGGCACGCCGCACGGCCTCGATCCCGACGCCATCGCCGCCGATCTGGTGAAGACCGTCGCCGGCGTCGCCGACGTGCATCACGTCCACGCCTGGTCGCTGACGCCCGGACAATCGCTCGTCACATTGCACGCGCATCTTGTGGACGGTGCCGACGCCCACGCCGCGCTATCGGGAATAAAGGCGCGGCTCGGCTCGCATTTCGGCATCGGCCACGCGACGGTGCAGATCGAGCAAGGCGCCTGCGCGGATGGCCACCACAATGATTGCGGTGAAAAACAACATTAAGTGACCCGTCGGCGCGGCTGCGCTACCATGACCGCGCCGTCCCTGCGTCCCTGCGTAATCCCTGGGGTTTCCATGTCCGTTTCCGCGCATGAAGAGCCGAGCCTGTTTTCCCGGCTCGGCGAGCTACGCATCTTCCTCGAGCTCGGCTCGATGCTTCCCGCGCTCCCCGCCTTGATGCAGGCGCCGCGTGGCGACGGCCATCCCGTGCTCGTGCTGCCGGGGATGCTGACCTCCGACGGATCTACGGTCGTGCTCAGGCGCTATCTCTCGACGCTCGGCTATCAGGTTCATCCCTGGAAGCTCGGCATGAACTGGGGCCCGAGCCTCGAAATCCGGCAGGGCGTGCGCGACCGCTTCAGGGAATTGTCGGATCGCTACCAGCGTCGCGTCAGCATCGTCGGCTGGTCCCTCGGCGGCATCTACGCCCGCGAGCTTGCGCGCGAGCAGCCGTCGCTCGTCCGGCAGGTCATCACGCTCGCAAGCCCCTTCGGCGCCGGCTACCGGATGGACGGCAGCTACGACCCCGAACTCGCCAAGCGCCTGCGCGCCGCGCCGCCCGTACCCTGCACCGCCATTTATTCAAAGAGCGACGGCGTGGTGCCCTGGGAGGCCTGCCTCGAGCAAAAAGGTCCGCAGACAGATAATATCGAGGTTCACGCCACCCATATCGGCATGGGTGTCAATCCGCTCGTCCTCTGGGCGATCGCGGACAGGCTTTCCCAGTCCGAAGGGCAATGGAAGCCCTTCGACCGCTCGGGATTTCATTCGTACTTTTATTGATGGTGGACGGGCGCTGGCTGGCGAGCGGCGTCAGATAAACAGCTCGTATTCGAGCACCGTCTTCAGCGTACCGTCCGGTGTGCCGGAGGTGACGCCGAAGAGATAGCCGACATTGTACCGCAATTTGCCCGGCAACGGGCCGAGGTGGTCGAGCGCACCCTGCACGGCCGGGCCGACCATGTGCTGCTGCTCGTCATGCGGATCGAAATTGTTGATGCGGCCGAACTCGCCATAGGCTTCTACCGCCGGCTCGAACAAGGGGTCGAGACGCCAGCGGCTCTGCAGGCGATAGGTCAGACCGACGCCGCCTTCCGCATGCGCGCCGAGCTGGCGCTCCAGAATGACGTTGATCGTGTTGGTCGTCTGGCCGATTTCCTTGGCGACGAGCGGCCCGAAAGCCAGTTCGTCGGCATCGCCGGCGCGGTCCCGGACATGCTCATATTCCACGAGCAGGCCGAAATCGGCGAAATAGCGTCCCTGATCGGTCAACTGAAAGATGTTTTCCCATTCGGTCGCGTCGAAATGCGTCGTGCCGCCCGCATCCTTCTTCCAGGCGCCGTTGAATTCCGTGGACCAGTAGTCGGTGACACCGTAACCGAGCCCGACCCTGTGGACCTGTTCGTTGTTCTTTGAAGCGTCGCCATCGAAGGAGCGGGAACCCAGATACTCGACTTCGACCTCGCCTTTTTCGACATAGGGCGAATAGACCTTGAGGTCGGCTGCCTCGGCTTTGCCGCTCGGCGCGGACGCCGCGATGGCGAAACCGCAGAGAAGGCAGGCCGCGATGCCGCCCGCCGTCCGCTTGGAAGCACCGCCGTAAATCTTCATCGCGCCGCCGATGACGACGAGCGTGCCGACATAGAAGACGAGCTGGATGCCGGACGGACGGGCCGTGTAGCCGATCAGCGTATGCAGGAGCTGGCCGAAGATGTTCTGTTCCGTCAGCAGCCAGGACGTATCCCAGATGGACCGGCCGAGCGACGGCAGGATGTTGGCCTGCACGAGATAATTCGCGCCCTGCGCCGCCATGCCGGCGGCAAGCAGCAGGATGAGCCAGCTCGTCACCGAGAAGAGCCTGCGCGTCGATAGATTGAGGAGGCCGAAATAGAGTGCGAAGCCGAGCGCCGCGCCGGCGACCACCCCGACCGCACCGCCGATCAGAAGTCCCGACGCGCCGACGCCGCCGCTCGCGATGCCGTACAGGAAGAGCACGACCTCGGAACCTTCGCGCAGCACCGCCATGCCGACCACGATCGCCACCGCATAGAGCGGGCGGGTGCCGACCGCGACGTCGTGACCGACGGCCTTCATCTCGGCGGCGAGCTCGCGACCGTGACTGTTCATCCAGACATTGTGCCAGCCGAGCATGGCGACGGCGACGAAGAGCACGCTGGCGTTGAAGACTTCCTGGCCCGATCCTTCGAGCATGCCGGCGATGGTGCCCGCGAAGGCGGCGACGAGCGCCGCGCCCGCAAGACCGCCGGCAACGCCGAGCACGAGCCAGCGATTGCGGCCCGCGACGCCCTTGGTCGCGGCCGCGACGATGCTGAGCACCAAGGCCGCTTCGATCACTTCGCGGAAGACGATGACGAGGGTCGCAAGCATTCTTCGGTCCTGACTCTTACTTGACGATAAGCTTGCCTTGCGCCGTCGCCTGATTGAATTCGCCGAAGAAGGGATAGGTGCCGGGCTTCAACGGATCGAGATAGAAGATGCCCTGCCCGCCGCCCGCGATGATCTTCTCGCGGTTGAGTTCGTAGGACTCGAACTCCTCCGGCGTCGGATCGAGATTCTTCACGACAAGTTTGATTTCGGTGTTGGCGGGAACCTCGAGCTCGGCCGGATCGAATTTGTGATCCTTGATCCTGATCTCGAAGGTTGCGGGCTCTTCGGCGCGCGCCCCGCCCATCATGCCTGAAGCCACGACGAAAATCGCGGTCGCGGCAGCGACCGTCGCCAGAAATTTGCTCATCTTCTTATATGTCTCGCGTGACCCGGGTTGAGTTCGGCGGTATTTGATAATCATTCGCAAGTCCTGTCAACGAGCATTTCGCCGCATCGCTCCACCCTCGCGCGCCAGCCTCGCCGCCGCTTCGAAGCCGATCCGGGGGCTCGACAGGACCGGGACGGGCAGGTTCTGGCACAGGGCCGCGGCCGGCGCCATCGAGGCTTGCGCCAGGACCAGCACGTCGACCCCCTTCGCCACATCGGCAATACGCGACGCAATCCCCGCGTAATAGTCGTCGAGCCGGCCCTCCCGGAACGAGATCCAGATGTCGTCGAAGAGAAAGGTCTCGAGCTCGAAGTCGCGGCCGACGGCATTCGCGGATTCGGCGATCAGCGCCTCGGTATTGGCGACCGTCGCGGGCACGCAGGCGGCGATGCCGATGCGGTGGCCTTGCAGTACGGCGAGGTCGGCCATCGGCCGGTCGATCCTAAGGATCGGGACCGCCGCGTCTTCGTTTGCCGCTTCGGCGGAGGTGCCCAGCGTCGAGCAGGTGCAGACGACGACGCTCGCGCCGCCTTCGGCCAAGGCCGTCAGCGCCTCGCGCGTCCTGATGTCCAGCGCCGTCGTCACGCGGCCGGCCTTTTCGGCGGCGGCGAGCAGGTCTTCACGCACCGCATGCTTCAGCTTCAGATGCGGGGCGATCTCCCGGCCGAGGGCGTCGAAGGTTTCGATATGGACGG
>NZ_DATKFR010000198.1:0-8407 GCF_035511255.1 Parvibaculum sp. | reverse complement strand
CTGATGGCATTGATGGGCCGGCTGAAACAGAATCTCCTGAACGACGATGCGCCGGCCCCGAACGCCGAAGATGACGGCGATGCTGGCGACGAGCATCCGCGCGAGCGTATGGCGGGCGAGTGAGCCCAAGCGGACGCGGCGTCAATGGCGAGCCCCTTTTCAGCGCGCCGAATTGCGGGAACAATGCGCGCAAATCGGATGCGTGCCGCATCGCTTGGCCGCAATCCATCAACCTGACCAGGCCGTGACAAGGGTCCGATCGGAGCGGGGCGACAAGGTCGCCGGCGCGCGAGCGAGGCCCGCAAAACAAAAGGCCATCGATCCGCGAGGAGGGGCACGACCATGAACTTCGATTTCTCCGACGACCAGAAACTGCTCAAGGAGCAGGTTCGCAAATTTCTGACTGACAAATGTTCCTACGCGGTTCCGCGCCGCATTCTCGACAGCGACGAGCCTTACGCGAAAGAGGTCTGGAAGGGCCTCGTCGAGATGGGGCTGACCGGCACCGCGATTCCGGAAGCCTATGGCGGTCTCGGCCTTGGCGCGCTGGAGCTTTGCGTCATTGCGGAAGAACTCGGCCGCGCCGTCGCGCCGGTTCCCTTCTCCTCGTCGGTCTATCTCGCTTCGGAAGCGATCAAGCTCTTCGGCACCGAAAAGCAGAAGCAGACATGGCTGCCGAAACTCGCAAGCGGTGAGATCATCGGCACCTTCGCGATCTCCGAAGGTCTCCATGCGCCGAGCGCCCACAATACCAGGACGAGCTTTGCCGGCGGCAAGGTCAACGGCGTCAAGACGCCGGTCGCAGACGGCGACATCGCCGATGTCGCTGTCGTCGTCGTGAACGCGGGCGGCAAGGATAAGGTCTCGCTCGCCATCGTCGATCTCAAGGGTGCCGGTGTTTCGCGCGAGGTGCTCCGCACGCTCGATCCGACTCGCAGCCATGCCGCCGTCACCTTCAAGGACGCGCCCGCCGAGTTGATGGACAGCGCGGGCGACGGCTGGTCGCAGGTCAGCCGCATTCTCGACGGCGCGGCCGTGCTCTTTGCCTTCGAGCAGGTCGGCGGCGCGGAAGCGGCGCTCGAAATGGCGCGCGATTATTCGCTGGAGCGTTATGCCTTCGGCCGCCAGATCGGTTCCTATCAGGCGATCAAGCACAAGCTCGCGGACATCTACGTCAAGAAGGAACTGGCGAAGTCGAACGCCTATTTCGGCGCGATGATGCTCAACGACGAAGGCTCGGAACTTCCCGAGGCCGCCGCCGCTTCGCGCATCGCCGGCAACGACGCCTATGTGTTTGCGGCGCAGGAGAGCCTGCAGACGCATGGCGGCATCGGCTATACGTGGGAAGCGAACACGCAGTTCCACTATCGCCGCGCGAAGCTTCTCGCGCTTGCCGTCGGCGCCTCGGTTCAATGGAAGGAAAAGCTCGTTCAGCGCCTCGAGGCGAAGAACGCAGCCTGACCATCCGCATAGCCATTCGAACATCGGAACAGACCCATGGATTTCAACGACACAAAAGATGAAGCGGCCTATCGTGCGCAGGTGCGCGGCTGGCTCGACAAGAACGCGGTTCGCAAGGCCGACGCGAAGGACCTTCCCGTCCCCAAGACGCTTGAAGAAGTCCTGAAGCAGTCCAAGGACTGGCAGGCGAAGAAGGCGAGTGCGGGTTATGCCTGCATCACCTGGCCGAAGGAGTGGGGCGGCGGTGGCGGCACCACGATCCAGAACGTCATCTACGGCCAGGAAGAAGCGAACTATGCCGTCCCCGGCGGCGTCTTCGCCATCGGCCTTGGCATGTGCATCCCCACGCTGATGGCCTTCGGCTCGGAAGAGGCGAAGAAGCGCTATGTCGGTCCCGCCGTGCGCGGCGACGAGATCTGGTGCCAGCTCTTCTCGGAACCAGCGGGCGGTTCCGACGTCGCGGGTCTGCGCACCCGCGCCGAGAAGGACGGCGACGAGTGGGTCATCAACGGCCAGAAGGTCTGGACGTCGGGAGCCCATTATTCCGACTTCGGTATCCTGCTGACGCGCACCGATCCGACGGTGCCCAAGCACAAGGGCCTCACCATGTTTTATATCGACATGAAGAGCCCGGGCGTCGAAGTCCGTCCGATCAAGCAGATGTCGGGCGGCGCCGACTTCAACGAAGTCTTCTTCACCAATCTCCGCGTCAAGGACAGCCAGCGCCTCGGCAAGGTTGGCGAGGGCTGGAAGGTCGCGCTGACCACGCTGATGAACGAACGTCTCGCGGTCGGCGGCAGCCAGGGCAATGCCGACACCGACGATCTGATCGAGCTTGCCCGCGAGACTGAGATTGCCGGCAAGCCCGCGATCGACAACGGCGCCGTGCGCGAGCGCATCGCCGACTGGTACGTGCAGGCGCAGGGGCTGAAGTTCACCCGCTTCCGCACGCTGACCGCCCTTTCGAGGGGTGAGACCCCCGGACCCGAAAGCTCCATCTCGAAGATCGTCGCGGCCAAGAAGATGCAGGACCTCGGCTCCTTCGGCATGGACCTTCAGGACATGGGCGGCGTCATCCGTGACCGGAGCATCTCTCCGGCCGAAGGTGCCTATACCGAGCAGTGGATCGGCGCGGCCGGCTACCGCATCGCCGGCGGCACCGACGAGATCCTGCGTAACATCGTCGCCGAACGCGTTCTCGGCATGCCGCAGGACGTCCGCGTCGACAAGGACCTGCCCTTCAACCAGGCCCCGAAGGGAAAGTAATCCCCGCTCCCCGGGGCGGGCGTCCCGCCCGTCCCGGTTATTCGGCCGCCCGCGGCCCCAGAATCGAAAAGGCCCGGGCGTCCCGCTCGGGCCTTCGACATAGTTCTGGAAGTAACCGGATAGATGGGAAGCAGCGTCACGCTCGTCAAGGGGTCACAATTCCGCGTGAGCGGCCTTCGGTACGTTGGGCTATAACTGTCGCCGAAAAACCACAGGCGGCGGATCGTGGCAGGCATTCGGATATGGGCGGAGAAGGGTGCGCGGGCGTTGCGCGCATTGTTGCCGCCGTGGGCCGATCCGCGCGCGCCCTATCTCGTCGTCCTCGCGCTTTTCATCTTTGCCGGCGTCTTTGCCTATTATCTCGCCTTTCTGCGGCCGGTGTCCCAAGGGCTCGACAGCATCCGCGCCAGCGGTAGGCTCGTCGTGCTGACGCGGATCGCGCCGACCACCTATTATTCCGGTACGCTCGGCGATACCGGTTTGGAATACGAGCTGACGCAGGAGCTCGGAAAGGCGCTGGGCGTCGAGGTCGAGTACCGCACCTACGACACCGAGCCTGAAGTCCTCGAGGCGCTGGCGGCGCGGCGCGGTCAGATCGCTCTCGGCATGGTCGCCACCGAAGCCCGCCGCAAGGCCTTCTCCGCGGGACCGGATTATCAGTCCCTGCGCGAACTCGTCGTCTGCCGACGCGATATTCCCCTGCCGAAGAAGCCTGAGGATCTCATCGGCCTCAAGATCGTGGCCGCGGAAGGAACGGCGGGCGCCGAGGCCATTTTCGATCTTGCCGCGAAGACGGAGGGGCTCTTCGTCGGCCAGGCGCGTGAGCCCGTCGAAACGCTCCTCGAAGTCGTGGCCAAGGGCCAGCTCGACTGCACGGTCGCGACGACGCTCGAAATGCAGGTCAACAATCCCTATTACCCGGAACTGGTCGAAGCTTTCCCGATCACGGGCGACCAATCGCTCGTCTGGCTGACGGCGCCGGGCTCCGACGATCTCGTGCCCTGGCTCGACGACTGGTTCGCGGGTCTGCGAAAGTCGGGCGAACTCGCAGACATCGTGCGCGGCTTCTTCGGTTTCCTGCCGCCTTTCGATTATGTCGACGTGCGGGCCTTCAAGGCGGCGATCGTGAAAACCTTGCCCGACTACGAGAAGGCGATGCGCGACGCCGAACGCGATACGGGTCTGCCGTGGAAATTGATCGCCGCCGTCGCCTATCAGGAATCGCACTGGAATCCGCAAGCGCGAAGCCATACCGGCGTGCGCGGCATCATGATGCTGACGGAGGATACCGCCGAGCATCTGGGCGTCGAGAACCGTCTCGATCCGATCGAGAGCATCTATGCAGGCGCGCGCTACATCGCCGATCTGAAAAGCCGCATTCCCGATTCCGTGCGGGAGGGAGACCGTCTCTGGTTCGCGCTCGCGGCCTACAATATGGGCTTCGCGCATCTGATGGATGCCCGGACGCTAGCCGTGCGATTGGGACTCGACCCCGATAGCTGGAATGGCATCCGCCGCGCGCTGTCGCTGATGGGCAAGCCTGCCTATGCCGCGCATCTCAAAAATGGACCCGCCAAAGGCGGGCAGGCCTTGCGTTTTGTGCAGCAGGTGCGCGCCTATCAGCACATTCTGGAAGCGCATAAGTAAAACTCCGTATGCGACAACGCTGCGCAGGCTCTGCGACAGAATGGCCGCACACAAACTGCGGCTATTCCGCGACACTGTTGCCAACGGATGAGCACCCGGATGGGGTGCTGGCAACGGAGAAAAGAAATGCAAGGCAACAAGACTTCCAGGATCGCGGCCATGGCAATCGCCGCGCTGCTCGGCACCACGGCCCTTTCGGTTCCGGCTTTCGCCGACGACGCGGGCTTCAAGGGCAAGTCGGCGGGCGACTTCCTCGTCCGCGCGCGCGGTCTCTGGGTTGCGCCCGACGAGAGCGCGTCCACCTCGATCGGCGGCGACGTCAGCGTCAACAACGACGTCGTTCCGGAAGTGGACTTCAGCTATTTCGCGACGGACAATATCGCCTTCGAACTGATCGCCGCCACGACGCGGCACAAGGTCAGCCATTCGGCGGCCGGCAGCCTCGGCAAGGTCAGCTTGCTGCCGCCGACATTGACGGTGCAGTATCACTTCATGCCGAAGTCGCAGTTCAGCCCTTATGTCGGCGCTGGCCTCAACTACACCTTCTTCTATGACGAGGACGCCCCCGGCGGCGGCATCAACTCGATCGATTACGAGAATCACATCGGTTATGCGCTGCAGGCTGGTGCCGATTACGCACTTGGCGGCAACTGGTCGCTGAACGTCGATGTGAAGAAGATCTTCCTGAGCACGGACGTCTCCATCAATGGCGGCGCCGTGACCGCGGATGTCGATCTCGATCCGTGGATCGTCGGCGTTGGCGTCGGCTACCGCTTCTAGGATACAAGGATATTCGAGGGGAGTGGCCTCGTGAGGGAAACCTCACGGGGCCGTTCTTTTTGTGGCACCTTGAGATTGTCGCAGGCCGAACGTCGCGATATATGAATGTTTAGGGGATATACCCTAAACAAGCGAGCCACAAAGGCCAGCGCCGAACCGATGTCAGTGTCAGGGAGAATGCTGTGGACGACTTTTTGAGTGAGCCGGGTCCGAGGAAGGCCGTTCCGCAGAAGCAGCTTCAGATCGCCATTCTGGGAACGGGCATGGGCGGGCTCTGCATGGCGATCCAGCTTCGGCGCGCGGGAATCGATTCCTTCGTCATTCTCGAAAAGGAAGCCGATATCGGCGGCACCTGGCGCGACAACGTCTATCCGGGTTCCGGCTGCGACGTGCCCTCGCATCTCTATTCCTTTTCCTTCGAGCCGAAACTCGACTGGTCGCGCAAATTCGCGTTGCAACCGGAAATCCTCGACTACATGCAGCATGTGACGCGCAAGTACGGACTGCGCCCCTTCATTCGCTTCAACACCGAGGTCGAGGAGGCCCGATTCGACGAAGCCGCCGGACTCTGGCGCATTCGCACGAAAGCGGGCGACGAGATCACGGCCAATGTCGTCGTCTCCGGCACCGGCCAGCTCAACCGGCCCTTTTATCCGACGTTGCAGGGTGTCGAGAATTTCGCCGGCAAGGCGTTCCATTCCGCCCGCTGGGACAAGAGCGTCGATCTTGCGGGCAAGAATGTCGCCGTCATCGGCAATGGCGCGAGCGCGATCCAGTTCGTGCCCGAGATCGCGCCCAAGGCGAAGAAGCTCAGCATATTCCAGCGCTCGGCCAACTGGATCGTGCCCAAGGCGGATCGTCCTTATACGGAACGTGAAAAGGAGATGTTCCGGCGCTTCCCTTTCCTCGTGAAGCTCCATCGGCTCCAGATTTACCTTATGCTCGAGCTGAATTATCTCGCCTTCGTCAGAGGAAGCTTCTTCGGCAAGCTTTTCGAGAAGGCGGGCACGAACGCGATGGAAGAGCACGTCAAGGATGCGGAATTGCGCAAGAAGCTGACGCCGGATTATCCGGCTGGCTGCAAGCGCATCCTTCTGTCCAACGACTGGTTCCCGACCATGGCGCGCAAGAATGTCGCGGTTGAGACGAACCACATCGCCAAGGTAACCTCCGACGCGATCGTGACCGAGGATGGCGTTTCTCACCCCACCGACGTCATCATCTACGCAACGGGCTTCGAGGCGACACATCTTCTCGCACCGATGAAGATCGTTGGGCGCAACAATCTCGATCTCAATACGGTGTGGGCGCATGGCGCGGAAGCTCATCGCGGTATCGCGGTGGCCGGCTTCCCGAATTTCTTCATGCTCTACGGACCCAACACCAATCTCGGTCACAACTCGATCATCTTCATGATCGAATGCCAGGTGAACTACATCATGCAATGCCTTGAGGCGCTGAAGAGCCCGAAGGTGCGTTACATCGACGTCAAGAAATCCGCCGAGGATGAGTACAACCGAGACCTTCAGGCCGACATGCAGAAAACGGTCTGGGCCGCCGGCTGCTCAAGCTGGTACAAGACCGCCGATGGCAAGGTCACCAACAACTGGTCGAGCTTCACGATGAAATACTGGTGGCAGATGCGCCATCCGGATTTCGGCGAGTATGCGGTGGTTGGTTGACGCGGCGACCCGGCCCGACCTAAGCGGGAAGTAAGAGATGAAGCGCTGGTCCCTGCTTATTTCCCCCGTCATTCCGGACGCGGAGGGAAACGGTCTGGATCGCCGTGCCTGGATGTGGGCGCATGAAATGTCGCGAGGCGGCGATCTTGCGACCCTGGTGATCGGCAATGAGAGTCCCGGACCGGTCGCGCGGGAACTCCCGGGACGTATGACGATCGTCTCCAGAAGACTTCCTGTCCCGCGTTCAAAAAAGACGATCGGCTGGCGAGTGCCGGATCCGGAGGCCGTCCGTGCGGCGCTCGCGCCTTGGGGTGACGGGCCGCCGCCCGATAGAATTCTTCTCTTTCGTCTCGGGATTTCGACCGTGCTCGACGGGTTGCCACTCGCGTGGCGCGGCCGGGTCGAGCTCGACATGGACGACCTTGAATCCGAAAAGTACAAAAGTCTGGCGGTGCTGTCCGCCCGACGGGGGAGCTTCTGGCCCGCCTTACAGTTTCTGGCGGGCGCGCGTTTTTATGCGCGCCACGAGAAATGGGCGTTGGAAAAATTCTCGACCATCCATATCTCGGCCTCCGAGGATGCCGAGATTTTGCGGAAGAGAGTTCCGAAGGCCAATGTATGTGTCATGCCGAACCGGATCGTCGGGCCGCCGGCACCCTATCAGGAATGGGTCCCCGATCGCCGTCCAAAAATTCTCTTTGTAGGCACGCTGGGCTATTTGCCCAATCGCGACGCCGTTGTCTGGCTCATGGATCGGATTCAACCGAAAATGGCGAAAGCCATTCCGGGCGTTGTCATGACCGTCGTCGGCGCGGCGCCCGAGCGGCTGGGTGCGCGCCTCGCCGCGTCTGCCCTCGACTGGAGGGGCTATGTCGAGACTCTCGATGATCTTTACGAGGAGGCTGCGGTGGTCATCGCGCCTGTGCGTGGTGGCAGCGGAACGAAGATGAAGGTTCTGGAGGCCTGGCGTCACCGGCGGGCGGTGGTGGCGACGCGCCATGCCGTGCGAGGGTTCGGGGGCGTTCCCGGGCGGCACGTCCTGATCGCGGACACAGCCGACGAAATCGTCGAGGCCTGCCGGCGGCTCATTGACGATGAAGCCCTGCGGCGACGCATCGCGGATGAAGGACATGCTCTTTTCATGTCCCGGTTCGCTCTGTAGCGGCGGAGTGGTGCCGCGGAACCTTTGCTGTAGAGTTTGTATATTGCTTCTCCAATGGCGAGTGTATCTTGATTCCGCGCATCATCCATCAAACCTGGAAGACGGACAGGATCCCCGAAGGCTTTCGGTGCTGGCGCCAGAGCTGGACCGCTTTCAATCCCGGCTGGCGAACCGAACTCTGGTCGGACCGTCGCCTGCTCGATTTCGTGGCCGCGAATTATCCTGACCTCCTCGATCTCTTTTGCGCCTTTCCGCACGGCGTGATGCGTGCCGATGCGGCGCGCTACATGCTGCTGCATCGCTTCGGTGGAGTTTACGCGGATATCGACACTGAGTGTCTGGCGCCGCTGGATCGCCTCGCGGACGAGACGCGCGTCGTCCTCAGCCATGAGCCTTCGACGCATTGGCA
>NZ_DATKFR010000197.1:0-8079 GCF_035511255.1 Parvibaculum sp. | reverse complement strand
GAGAAAGCTGTGCTTTTCCACATGGCCCCTGCCCGCATCGACCAGGTAGGCGATCTTCTGGAAGGTGAAGAAGGAGATCGCCAGCGGCAAAACGATGTGCTGGAGCGGGATGTCGGTGGCGGCAACGTCGTTGACCGAGCGGATCAGAAAGTCGGTGTACTTGAAGTAGGCAAGCGCGGAGAGATCGACGGTGACGCCGAAGGTAACAAGTGCTTTCGCCCATCCACCGCCTGGCTTCACGCGCTCGGCCAGAATGAAGCGCGCCAGCACGAAATTGAAGACCGCGAGGACGATCAGGAGCGGCAGGTAGATCGGATTCCACCAGCCGTAAAAGAAAAGCGAAGCGAGGACCAGGAAGCCGAGCGCCGCTTCACGACCGAGCCAAGCCCGGATCAGGAAGCAGAGTGCGGCGGTCGCAGGCAGGAAACCGAAGAGGAAGATCGGCGCATTGAAGAGCATGAAGACTTCTCTGTTCGTCCGTGCAGGCCGCAAATGAAAGGGGCCGGGATTGCTCCCGGCCCCCCTCTTCTAGCACATCAAATCGGAATCACGCGCCATGAGCGCCGATGATCGTGACCGAGCATACGTTCTGAGACGGCGCACCGCCGAGATTATGCGTCAGGCCGATCTTCGGTGCGGCGAGCTGACGCTCCCCGGCGCGGCCCTGAAGCTGGAGATACATTTCATAGGCCATGCGAAGGCCCGAAGCTCCGATCGGGTGGCCGAAGCACTTCAGGCCGCCGTCGATCTGGCAGGGAACCTTGCCATCCGAATCATAGAATCCGTCCATCACGTCCTTCACGGCATGGCCTTCAGGCGAGATGAAGAGGTCTTCCATGGTGACGAGTTCGGTGATCGAGAAGCAGTCATGCACCTCCATCATGCTGACTTCGTCGCGCGGACGCTGGATACCGGCTTCGGCATAGGCCTTCTTCGCGGCGATCCGGGCTGTGTGGAAGTAGCTGCCGTCCCAGCTATTGTGCTGCGACTCGAGGCCGTTCGAGACGGCAAGCTGCATCGCCTTCACCGTGACGATGTCCTTCTTGCCAAGCGCCTTCGCGATCTCTGGCGTCGTCACGATGGCGGCCGCCGCCCCGTCCGAAACGCCGCAGCAGTCGAAGAGGCCGAGCGGCTCGGCGATCATCGGCGCGTTCATGACCTGCTCCTCGGTCACTGCGTTGCGCAGATGCGCCTTGGGGTTCTTCGCGCCGTTCGCATGGCTCTTCACCGAGACATGCGCGATGGCGCGCTTCAGGTCTTCCTTGGAAACCCCGTGCTTGGCGCGGTAAGCCGAGGCGAGCTGGGCGAAGTTGCCGGGCGCGGAGCCCGACGGCGCCCATTGCGGGATCAGTGTGCCAGCCTGGCCGACCGGCAGCCCGCCGTAACCGGTATCCTTCAGCTTCTCGACGCCGAGGGCGAGCGCGATGTCGGCTGCGCCGGAGGCGACCGCATAGACCGCGCCGCGCAAGGCTTCCGAGCCGCCGGCGCAGAAGTTTTCCACACGCGTCACGGCGATGTTCGGCAGCCGCAGCGCCAGCGACAGCGGCGTACCGCCCTTCCCTGTTCCCGTCTCGTCGATATGGGTCGAGAACCAGGCCGCGTCGATTTGCGTCGGCTCGATGCCCGCGTCCTGCATCGCCTCGAGATAGGCCTCGACCATCAGCTCCTCGGGGCCGGCGTCCCAGCGCTCGCCGAACTTCGAACAACCCATGCCGAGGATGGCGACTTTGTCCTTGATACCTGCAGCCATGATGTCTTCCTTCCCTGATTTTATTCGGCAGCCTGGCCGGCCGTTTTTACCTGCGCGGAGGCGATCGGAACCGCTTTCCAGAAATATCTGCGGAAGCCACGCTTCTCGTCGAAATCCTTGATGCGGAAGACGAGGCGCACTTCCATGCCGCTGTCCACCGTGCCCTGCTCGACATCGGTGAAGTCCATCATGATGCGACCGCCCTCGTCGAACACGACCATGCCGTAATGGTTCGGCGGGTTCATGCTGGCGGAGAGAAAGTCGGCCGACCATGAGAGAATCTTCGCCTTGCGCTCCGCGAACTTGTAGGGCTCCTGCGTATCGACCGTGTGGTTGTTCGGATTGACCGAGATGCGCGAGCGCGGGAACTGCACGACGCCCGTTTCCTTGCAACGGCCGCCGACGAGGCCCATGAGCATGTCTTCATTGCGGTAGAGCGTCGTCAGGGCGGTTTTCTTGTCCTGCTCGGCGCGCATGCCCTGTTCCCACTCGATCAAACCGTTGAATGTGAGGAACTTCAGATAGTTCGTCTCTTCCTTGCGATTGGCGAGCGAGCCGACGATGCCGCGCTTGCCGGCCTGGCTCCCGAGCTTGTCGGTCGCCTCGAAAACCAGAGCGTCACACCCGCCGCCGAAATGCAGAACCAGAATCTTGTCGCCGGGCTTTGCGTCCTTTTGCAGCGTGTGGACGAGCATGACCAGCGAATGGGCGGCGCCGGTCTCGCCGCAAATGCCGGCCAGCGTGTCGCGCGCCGCCTCGGGCGCGATGCCCGCCTTTTTCGCGAGTTGCTGCACGAATTTGTCGCCGAAGGTGCAAGGCAGAACGAAGTGCTTGATCTCCTCCGCCTTGACGCCGGCCTTGTCGAGCGCGGCTTTCACGGCGCGGGGAACGATTTTCGAGTAGCCCTCGTCGCGGATCCAGCGCTCTTCCCAGTTGTAGTCGAAATCCTCGCCCTCGCCCTTGAAGTGATCGACGAAGTCGATGGTGAGGCTCGCGCCGCCGAGATATCTCGCGATGACATTTTCGGTGCCGACGGACACGGCGGCCGCGCCATCCCCGATGTCGAGTTCCTGCGCGCTCGCGGCGCGCGCCTTGCGATGATCGGAGGCGAGCACGAGAGCGTGTTTCGCCTCGCCCGCCTTCACGGCGGTGAGCGCCTGCATCAATGCTGACGTGCCGGCGCGTTGCGTCGACGCGACGTCGACCGCGCGCACCGTCTCGTCGAGCGTCAGGGCGGCGGCGATGATACCCGAGTTGAGGCGATCCCTGAACGGCATCGTCGTCGATCCGAAATAGAGCGCATCTACATGGGAGCGGTCATCGTCCGGACCCAGAAGGTCGCGGGCGGCTTCGACCGCCATGGTGATCGCGTCCTCGTCCCAGTTCGCCATGGACCGTTCGCCCTTCCCCTTGCCGAGGAAGTTCGGCGCGACCCAGGCATTCGCCTGCGTCACCGCCTTGCGCTGAAGGCGAAGTCTCGGAATGTAGCCGCCAAAGGCTGTAAGCCCGATCGACTGCTGGGCCATCGTTTTCGCTCCCGGTTCTGCGTTATTGTTGGGGAGAGTTTACCGACGAAATGCCTACGGCCACAACAGCCCGATGTTCGGCCCTGCCGCTACGTCAGAGCCGGCCATTCGCGGGACTTCACCGCGCCACGACGACGCAGGCGATGTTTTCGGCGGCAAGTTTTGCGCAGCTGGCCTTGGCTTCCGACGCGGTTCTGAAGCCGCCGGCCTGAAGGCGATAATAGGTGCCCTTTGCGCCGAGGTCCGCCACCTCGATGCTGTGGTCGAGGCCGGACAGGGCCGCCTCGCGGTGCGCCATGTCGCGCCATGCCTTGGAAGCACTATCCGCCTTGCGAAACGCGCCGAGCTGCATCCTGTATCGCCCGTCGGCCGATGCGGCCTGGGCCTGGGCGTGCGGCCTCTCCGCGAGCATTGCCGTCTTCTGCGGTGCCGGCGGCGTTATATCCTGCCGTATCGGTGGAGACGTCTCGGGCTGTCCGGCGCGAATGGCTGTCGTGTCCCAGCCGCCGGCCGATGCAACCTTGATGACGCCACCGGGCTGACGGTCGGGCGTTTGTGGCATGGCGGCGAGTTGCGGGCCGAGTTCCTGCAGTTTGGTCCTCGCGGCGGCGTAGGCCGGATCGAGGGCGAGCGCCCGATTGAGATCCGCCACGGCGGATGCGAGATCTCCCGATTTTTCATAAGCCAATGCCCGACCGAAAAGCGGCAGCTTGCGCTTGTCGTCGCCGAGACGTTCGATCGCGGCGCTGTAGTCGCGGATCGCGGTCGGATAATCGTTCCTCTCGCGTTCGATGTTGGCGCGGTTGTGATAGGCGGCGGCGTAGTCCGGCGCGAGTTCGATGGCTTTGCTGTAATCGCGTTCGGCGGCGAAGGTATCGCCTGCGGCGGCTAGCGAGATGGCCCGATTGTAGTGGGCGCGCGCGGCAATCGGGCGAGGCAAGGTCCCGAGATCTATCGCCTTCGTATAATCGTCGAGGGCACTGCTTTGGAGCCCGAGCTTCTGGCGGGCTATGCCGCGGTGATGGTAAGCGAGTGCCAGATTGTCCTTGCTGAGGGAACCGCCGTCGATGGCTTGATTGAGCCCGTCTACCGCCTGCTGGTATTGGCCGCTCTCTATGGCTCGTCCTGCGGAAGCAAGTTCCGATTCGGCATCGGTGGCTGTCGCTGGCCGCTGGCCGGCTATGGGCGTTTGACCGGGCACGGGCGGCGCCGCCAGCGTAACCGGCCCGGGCGAGAGCAGTAGCGCGAGAAGCGCCGTTCCGATTGCAAGCCGCCGTGTGTGTTCCTGCCGCATCGACCGCCTCCTTCCAGACGGCAGTTTAACACGGTCGAAGGTGTCGGTATCGCGTCGAGGCGGGAGAGCTTAGTTCTATCAGGATGTTATTGCGTTTGGCTTTACCGGCACATCAAGCCGATTTCGAACGAATCGGTCTACTCGACCGTGACGGACTTCGCCAGATTGCGCGGCTGATCAACGTCGGTGCCCTTCGCAACGGCTGCGTGATAGGCGAGAAGCTGCACCGGCACGGCGGCGATGATCGGCGCAATCAATGGATCGGCCTTCGGCATTTCGATGGTGGCCCAGGCTTGGTCCCCGGCCCTTGCCAATCCCTCGCGATCAGAGATCAGGACGACCTTGCCGCCGCGCGCGATCACTTCCTGCATATTGGACATGGTCTTTTCGAAGAGTGCATCGACCGGCGCGATGACGATGACCGGTGTCGCCTCGTCGACGAGCGCGATAGGCCCGTGCTTCAACTCGCCCGCGGCATAGCCCTCGGCATGGATGTAGGAGATTTCCTTGAGCTTCAGCGCGCCTTCCAGCGCGATCGGGAAGAAGTGTCCCCGGCCGAGGTAGAGCACGTCTCGGACCTTCGCAATCTCGGCGGCGAGTGCGTGTATCGTGCCGTCATGCGCCAGCATGTCGGCGACGCGGCGTGGCGTTTCGAGAAGCGTACGGACCAGGCGCGGCTCGTCGGCCGCGTCGATGGTGCCACGCGCGAGACCTGTCCCGATGGCGAGGGCGACGAGCGCCGTCAGCTGGCAGGTAAAGGCTTTGGTCGAGGCGACGCCGATTTCAGGGCCGGCAAAGGTCGGCATGACGACGTCGGAATCCCGCGCGATGGAGCTTTCGGTGACGTTGACGATCGACAGGATCGTCTGGCCCTGCGACTTGCAGTAGCGCAGCGCGGCCAGCGTGTCCGCCGTTTCGCCCGACTGGGAAATGAAGATGGCAAGGCCGCCCGGAGGAAGCGCCGCCTCGCGATATCGGAACTCGGAGGCGATATCGACCTCCACCGAGATGCGGGCGTAACGCTCGAACCAGTATTTCGCAACGAGACCGGCATAGGAAGCCGTACCGCAGGCGATGATGGTGATACGGGGCACCGTCGCGAGGTCGATCGGCAAATCCGGAAGGCGTAGCGTCTCGTCGACCGGGTTCACGTATTCCGCGAGCGTGTGGCCGATCACTTCCGGCTGCTCGAAGATTTCCTTGGCCATGAAATGGCGGTGATTGCCCTTGTCGACCAAGGCGGTCGAAACGTCGGTGATGCGGATCGGGCGCTCTACGATGCGATCCTCGGCATCGTGGAAAACGGCGCCTTCACGGGTGATCTCGACCCAGTCGCCTTCCTCAAGGAAGGATACGCGGTTGGTCATGGGGGCAAGCGCAAAGGCATCAGAGCCAAGGTACATGGCTCCGCCTTCCTTGCCGGCGTCAGCCTTGTCGCCATGACCGACGGCCAGCGGACTACCCCGGCGGGCACCGATGATAAGATCTTCTTCGCCGCGGAAGACGATGCCGAGGGCGAAGGCTCCTTCCAGCTCCTTCAGCGCCGCGGCGGCGGCGAGACGGGGCGCGAGACCCTTGTCGAGATAATGCGTGATGAGATGGGCGACCACTTCGGAATCGGTTTCAGTCTGGAATTTCGCACCGCCCGCCATCAGCCGTTCGCGCAGGTCGCGAAAGTTCTCGATGATACCGTTATGGACGATCGCGACGCGTTCGGTCGCATGCGGATGGGCGTTGCGCTCCGTCGGCGCGCCATGCGTCGCCCAGCGGGTGTGGCCGATGCCGATGGTTCCATCCAGCGGATGAGCGTCAAGCGCCTTTTCAAGATTGAAGAGCTTGCCTTCGGCACGGCGGCGCGTGATCTCGCCATGGCTCAGCGTTGCGACGCCGGCGGAGTCGTAGCCGCGATACTCGAGCCGCTTGAGCGCCTCCAGGATAATGGGGGCCGCTGGCTTTCCGCCGATGACGCCGACTATGCCGCACATTATTCGCCCGCCTTTTTTGTGCCTAAGAATTTCGCGCGAAAGGTCGCTGCCCAGCCGGGCTTCTCGAATTGCTTCGATCTCTCCACGGCGAGCGCGTCGGCCGCGACATCCTTGGTGATGACGCTGCCGGAGCCCGTATAGGCGCCGTCGCCGATCTTCACCGGTGCGACCAGCGAGGAATTCGAACCGATGAAGGCACCCGCGCCGATATCGGTGAAGTGCTTGTTGAAGCCGTCGTAGTTGCACGTGATCGTGCCTGCACCGATATTCGCCTTCGCGCCGATGCGCGCGTCGCCGATATAGGACAGGTGATTGATCTTCGCACCGGCCTCGATCTTCGCCTTCTTGGTCTCGACGAAATTGCCGATGTGGACGTCGCGCCCGATCTCTGAACCCGGACGTATGCGCGCGAAGGGGCCAATCTGGGCGCCCTCCTCGATCCTCCCGCCCTCGATGTGGCAGAAAGGCTTGATCGTGACGTCGTTCGCGATTTCGACGCCGGGCCCGATGACAACATTCTGGCCGATGGTGACGTCCTGGCCGAAGACTGTGTCGGCCGAGAGATAGATGGTCTCCGGGTCCGCGAGCGTTACGCCTGCGTCCATTGCCCGCCTGCGCAACCGGCGCTGCAGCACTGCTTCCACGGCGGCGAGTTCGGCGCGGCTGTTGACGCCCTGAATGTCTTCTTCTGGCGCGCGGATCACCGTGCAGCCGAGGCCTTCCGCGCGGGCGAGTCTCACGACATCGGGCAGATAGTATTCGCCGCTCGCATTCTCGTTCGTCACGCGGGAAAGCAGGCGAAAGAGATGCTCTGCGCGCACAGCCATGGCACCGCCGTTACAGAGCGTGATGGCCAATTCCTCGACGCTCGCATCCTTGCGCTCGACGATGCGGGCGAGCGAGCCATCCGCGTTGAGGACGAGGCGTCCGTAGGGCGTCGGATCGCTTGCCTCGAAGCCGAGAACCACGATGGGCGTTTCGGCCCGACAGGCGCCGATCATGTCCGAGAGTGTCTGAGCGCGAACGAGCGGCGTGTCGCCGAAAATAACGAGAACGACGCCATCGCGCGGCGATACGAAGGTCTCAGCGGCGCGGACTGCATTGCCGGTGCCGAGCGGCCTTTCCTGCGTGGCGACGTCGAGACCGGGCGCGACACTCCTTGCGTAACGGGCCACCTCATCCATGCCCGGCGCGAGCACCAGAACGGTGCGGGCGCTGTCGAGAGTTCCGACCGTCGTCAGCACATGACCGAGCATGGGGCGCCCGGCGATCGGATGCAGCGCCTTGGGAAGGCTCGATTTCATTCGCGTGCTTCGGCCCGCGGCGAGAATGACGGTGGTGACGGTGGCGTTGGACATGGGGCTCTTCGGCAATGCGGCGGTCGGGCGAGGCAGATGGTCGCCGCCCCCGGGGCTTCTATCTGGCAGCCTCGCCAGTGGCCTGGAAGGTGGCATAGGCCATATTTTGTCGGGAAATAAATTTATATTTCACTATATTGCGTCGCGCCGGAAAAAGGCACGTCGA
>NZ_DATKFR010000196.1:0-7485 GCF_035511255.1 Parvibaculum sp. | reverse complement strand
TCCGTTTTCGAGTCGCGCGCCCTTCACCTCCACATGATCGGCAAGCTGGAACCGGCGCTCGAAGCTCCGGCCGGCGATGCCCTGATAGAGATAGTTCGTGTTTTCGGGTTCGTTGCGCTTGCCCGAGATGGTGAGCACGTTCTGCTTCACCTCGATCGAGAGGTCCTGCTCGGCGAAGCCGGCGACCGCCATGGAGATGCGATAATCGCTCTCGCCGAGGCGTTCGATGTTATAGGGGGGATAGGTCGGCTGGCCCGCGTCGCGCGTCACGGAATCGAGCAGCGACTGGAGTTGGTCGAAACCGACGGTGGACCGATAGAGCGGGGAGAAATCGAAGGTTCGCATGGGGTCACATCCTCTGAAAGCGATGGAAAGTCCATGGGCAAAAGGCTTTAATGCCGCCCTCAGGCCGGCTGCGCCTTCTGTCCGCCGGACCCGCGTCGCGCGGCGTCCGGCGATATCGAGATAGGATGACGAAACGGCCGATTCAAGACGGGGACCGGGTGGGATTTTCGGCCGACAAGAGGTCGGAAAAAGGGGGATTTCGATGAACTACAAGCTGTTGGCCCGCGCGACCTTGCTCGCCGCCGCGGCGGCTTGCGCGATGATGACGCAGGCCCATGCCGCCGATGCGGACACGATCAGGCTCGGCGCGGCCGTGTCGCTCACCGGAAAATATTCCTCGAACGGCGTGTATACCCGCAATGGGTACGACCTTGCCGCGAAGCTCATCAACGAAAAGGGCGGCGTCGAGGTTGGCGGCAAGAGCTACAAACTCGAAATCGTCTATTACGACGACGAATCGACGCCGGCGCGCGGCGCGCAACTGGCCGAGCGGCTGATCCAGCAAGACGGCGTCAAATATCTCCTCGGGCCCTATTCCTCCGGCCTCACCGAAGCGATGGCGCCGGTGACGGAAAAATACGGTGTGCCGATGGTGGAGGCGAATGGTGCCGCCGTTTCGCTCTTCCGCAAGGGTTACAAATATCTTTTCGCGGTGCTCTCGACGACCGACCAGTATCTCCAGCCCGCCGTGCAGCTCGCCGCCGGTCGCGCGGACGACCCGACCAAGCTCAAGATCGCGATGGCCTTCGAAAACGATCCTTTCTCGCAGGATGTGCGCGAAGGCGTAACGGCGGACGCAAAGCGCTTCGGCATGAAGATCGTCGTCGACGACAAGCTGCCGCCGGAACTGAACGACATGTCGGCGACGCTGACGAAAGTAAAATTGCTGAAGCCCGATCTTCTCATCGTCTCGGGCCACGAGAAGGGCGCCTCGACCGCTATTCGCCAGCTTGCCGACCAGCGCGTCAACGTGCCCCTTCTCGCCATGACGCATTGCGACTCCGCGCAGATCGCCGAGAAGCTCGGCAAGGCTGCTGAATATACGCTCTGCGCCGCGCAATGGGCGCCGTCGCTGACCTATTCCGACGACCTCTTCGGCAAGGCGGGCGACTACGCGGCGCTTTACGAAAAGACCTATGGCGAGCCGGCACCTTATCAGGCGGCGGAATCGAGCGCGGCCGTACAGGTTTTCGCCGCCGCCTTCGCGCGCGCGGGCAGCCTCGATCCGAAAGCGGTGCGCGACGCACTCTCGAAGACGGACATCAAGACCTCCTACGGGCCGATCAAATTCGACGAGACCGGCAAGAATGTCGTGAAGCCGATGGTTCTCTTCCAGGTGCAGGACGGCAAATATGTCGTCGTCTGGCCGGAAAAATGGGCGGAAGCGAAGCTTCGCGCGCCGACGCCAAGCTGGGACAAGAGGTAAGAGCATCCCGTGATCGACAATTTCCTTCTGCTCGTTCAGAACCCGAGCTTCGCGCTCGACGTGGTTCTGAACGGGCTTCTCGTCGGCGCGATCTTTGCGCTCGCGGCCTATGGCATGTCGCTCGTCTGGGGCGTGCTCAACATCGTCAACATCGTGCAGGGCGAACTCGTCATGCTCGGCGGCTTCATCGCCTTCATGGCCGTGAGCCACGGCGTGCCGCCGCTGGCCGCGCTGCCGCTGGCGTCGGCGGCGATGTTCTGCGTCGGCTGGCTGCTCTACCGCCTCGTCATCTTCCGCGTCGTCGACAAGGACCTCTTCATCTCGATCCTCGCGACCTTCGGCCTGTCGATCCTGATCCAGCAATTGACCAACACGGCCTTCGGCTCCGACGTGCGCAGCATCGATACGGGCCTCGGCTCCTTCTACATGCTGGACGGCGCCGTCACGCTCGCCTGGATCAAGCTCGCGGCCTTCGCATTGGCGCTCGTCGCCGGTGCGGCGCTCTGGCTTTTCCTGCGCCATGCGCGGCTGGGGCAGGCGATACGCGCGACCGCGCAGAATGCGCGCGCCGCGCACATTCTCGGTATCGACACCGACCGCGTCTATGTCGTGACATATGGCATCAACGCGGCGCTTTGCGGCGCGGCGGGAAGCCTCGCTGTCATGGCATGGACGATCCATCCCTATATCGGACTGCCCTATACGGTGCGCTCCTTCATGATCGTCGTCGTCGCGGGTCTCGGCAATGTCGGCGGCGTCGTCGCGGCGGGCCTCGGCCTCGGCGCGGTCGAGAATGTCGCGGGCTTCGTGCTCGGCGCCGAGTACCAGATCGCCTTCGTCTTCGCGCTGATGGTGCTGATCCTCGTCTGGCGCAACATCGCCGCCGCCCGCCGCAGAAGCTATCTCTCATGATCGACAAGCTGATCGCGCGCTTCGAACGCATTCCGCAATGGGCTCTCATCGCCGGCCTCGGCGTCGTCGCCGTCTCCGCGCCCTTCATCGTCCCGAGCCTCGCGACACAGCTCGCCTTCCTCTGGCTGATGGTGGTGCTCGCCCAGACCTGGGACGTGCTTGGCGGCCAGATGGGCTACAATTCCTTCGGCAACGTGATCTTCTTCGGCATCGGCTGCTACGCCTCGGCGGTCGTGCAACGCGATTCCGGTCTCCCCTATTTCGACGCGCTGGCGCTCGGCCTTCTCGTGGCGGGCGCCGTTTCGCTTCTCTCGGCGCTCGTCTTCGGCGCGGCGCTGCTCGGCATTCGCGGACATTATTTCGCCATCGCGACACTCGGCCTCGGCATCGCGGCGGGCGAGATCGCGGCCGGCTGGTCCTATGTCGGTGCGGGCTCTGGCATGGCAATGCCGCTTTATCCGGGCGCGCTCGGGCAACGCGAAATATTTTTCTATTTCCTGATGTTCGCGATCGCCGCCGCCTGCTTCATGACCTTGCGCGCGCTTTATGCGACGCGCTTCGGCCTGGCGCTCAACGCGATCCGCGACGACGAGGACAAGGCCGAGGCGATGGGGCTGCGCACAACGCAGATCAAGACGATGGCCTGGGCGATCTCGGCCTTCTTCCTCGGTCTCGCGGGCGCGGTCGCGGGCAACATGCTCGGTTTCATCGATCCGCGCGACGTCGCCTTTTCCGGCGCGACCTTCGGCGTCTGGATGGTGCTGATGGCGATCCTCGGCGGCAAGGGCACGCTCTGGGGTCCGGTCATCGGCGCCGCGATCTTCCACCTAACCAAGGAACTCTTCTGGACCTATCTCCTCGGCTGGCAGCGCGTCGCGCTCGGCCTTCTGATCGTCGTCATCGTGCTCTTCTTCCCGCAAGGCATCATGGGCTGGCTCGCGGCGCGCAAGGCGGGAGCGCGAGCATGAGGGTCATTCTCAAAGCCCATAACGTGACCAAGCGCTTCGGCGGCGTGATCGCGAACGACGGTGTCTCGCTGACTGTGCGCGAAGGCGAAATCGCCGGCCTCATCGGCCCGAACGGCTCCGGCAAGTCGACGCTTTTCGGCTGCATCGCCGGCGCCTATCCGATCGACGGCGGCGAGATTTCCTTTGAAGGAAAGCCGATCTCGAAACTCCGCGTCGGCCCCATCGTGCGGTCCGGCCTCGTGCGGACCTATCAGCAAACGCATGTCTATGACGAGATGACGGCGCTTGAGAACATGCAGATCAGCTCGCGCGACGCGCAAGGCAGCGTGCTGACGCTCCTGAAGCCCCGTGCGCGGGCGATCAACGCGCGCGCCGGGGAGCTCCTCGCCTTTGTCGGTCTCCACGAAAAGCGCGATCACAAGGCGGGAAGCCTGAGCTTCGGCCAGCAGAAACTTCTCGAATTCGCGATGGCGCTGATGAGCGAACCCAAGCTTCTTCTGCTCGACGAGCCGACGGCGGGCATCAACCCGACGCTCATCAACGGCCTGATCGACCGGCTGAAACGCGCCAATGAAGAACTCGGCATCACGCTTCTCGTCATCGAGCACAATATGCGCGTCATCATGAACCTTGCCTCGCGCATCACCTGCCTGGCGCATGGACGTGTTCTCGCCGAGGGTACGCCCGACGAAATCCGCGGCGACGCGCGCGTCCTCGACGCCTATCTCGGAGCCCAATAATGGTCGACGACCAGAAGCGCGCGGGCGGTTACGGCGAAGGCGGCATCGCGCCGGCGCTTTCGGTCGCCGACGTGGCGCGCGAGGCGGAGGCGCTGGGCGAGAGCGTGAGCCGCGACGACATTCTCGCGCTCGCGGGCGGCACGCCGATCCTCGAATTGCGGGGCTTGCGCGCCGGCTACGGTGCGATGGAAATCCTGCATGGCGTCGATCTCGCGGTTGGCGCAGGGCAGAGCCTCTGCCTCGTCGGTCCGAACGGCGCGGGCAAATCGACGGTGCTTCATTCGATCTTCGGCTTCACGAAGATCACGGGCGGCAGCGTCGTCGCGAACGGCGCGGACGTGACGCGCCTCACCTCGAGCGCCAAGCTCCGCGACGCGCGCATCGCCTATATCCTGCAGGACAATTCGATCTTCCCCGACATGACGGTCGAGGAAAATCTTCTGATGGGTGGCTATCTTCTCGCCGACCGGGTCAAGGCGCGAGACGCCGCGGAACGGGTCTTCGCGCGTTATGACCGGCTGGCAAAGCGTCGTCGCGAGCGCGCGGGCGTGCTGTCGGGCGGCGAGCGCCGCCTCCTCGAAATCAGCCGCGCGCTCATCATGGATCCGCAAGTGCTGCTGGTCGACGAGCCGTCCATCGGTCTCGAACCGCGCATGATCGACATGGTCTTCGAGATTCTCGCCGATCTCCGCAAGGCGCAGGGCAAGACCATCGTCATGGTCGAGCAGAACGCCCGCAAGGGGCTCGAATTCGCCGATATCGGCTACGTGATGGTGGCGGGCCGGGTCGCGCTCGCGGGGCCTGGGGCGGCGCTTCTCGAAAATCCCGAAGTCGGCCGGCTTTTCCTCGGCGGCTAGAGCGTTTCCAGGTGAAGTGGAATCCGGTTCACCGTCCGGAAACGCGACAAAACTAAAGAGTTAGAGCGGTTCAGCGTTTCCACGAAATGCTGAACCGCTCTAGCGTGAGCGAGCGGCAAAAGGCGCGGATTTCCGCCGTTTCGCTATCCCGTTTCTGAACGCAAAATGAATATTCGCTCCAGCGTCGGTTCAGCGGACGCGGCGCATTCTCTGCCTCAAGGATCGATACCCGATCCATTGCCAAGGAGGCAGACCATGAAAAAGCTTCTCGCCCTTGCCGGTCTCGCGACGGCTCTTTTCGCGGCGGTTCCGATGGCGGCACAGGCCGACAGCTATCGCCATGTCGAGCGCGACGGCCCGCGCGGCGGCCATTACGAAAAGGATGTCTATCGCGACCACGGCCGCCCCGGTCACAGGCCCGATTACCGCCACATGCAGCGCCGCGATTTCGGCTACTGGCGCCCGCATCTGGAGCGCGCCCGTTACCATCACTTCGGCCGCCCGGTCTTCTACGACCATTATTATCGGGTTCCGGCCCGCAACTATCGCGGCGCCGTCGTGATGCTGACCGTCAACGCCTATACGGGCGCGATCATCTCGGTCGGCTACTGATCGCGGCCCGTCGATTGAGGCCCCGCTTCGGCGGGGCTTTTTCGTTTCAGGGCCGCATGGTCGTGCGGAATGGTCCAATATCCGACGCGCGCCGCGCCGCCGTCCAGTCGAGCCAGTCGCAGAGCCTCGGCAGCGTCTCGCGCGGGTCGATCAACTCGTGAACCGAAAAGCCCTCGGCGCGCGGGAAGGGCGATTGCCCCGCCGCAAGTTTTTCCTCCAGTTCTCTGCGAAGCGCATCCGGGTCAGGCGCCGCCGCGATCTCGCGCGCGAAGGCGATGGCGACGCCGCCTTCGACAGGCAATGCGCCGGTCGCCGCGCTCGGCCAGGACAGCACGAAGGCATCGGGGCCGAAATGCGCAGCGCCCGCGACGCCGAACACCTTGTGCACGATGACGGAAGCCCAGGGCACCCGGCTCTGCATGACGGCGGCGATGGCCGCCGTGCCGTGGCGGATGGTGGCTGCCTTCTCCGATGCCGAGCCGATCATGAAGCCCGGCTCGTCGACGAAGGAGATGATGGGGAGGTGGAACGTGTTGCAGAAGTCGGAAAAGCGCCGAAGCTTCTGCGCGGCCTCCGCCGTCATCGCGCCCGCATAGACCATGCAATCATTGGCGATCACGCCGACGCTCTTCCCGTTGAGGCGCGCAAGGCCGGTGATGAGCGACGGGCCGTAGCGCCGCGTCATTTCGAAGAAGCTGCCTTCGTCCATCACCGCCTTGACGATCTTGCGCATCTGGAAGGGCTTGCGCCGGTCCTTCGGCACGATGGAGAGCAGCGCCTCGTCCATCCGGTTGCGATCGTCGGTGGCGGCGACATCCGGCGGTAATTGCCAGACATTGTCGGGAAGATAGGAAAGGAAGCGCGCGATCTCGCCAAGTGCGTCTTCCTCGCTCGCGACCACATTGTCGACGACGCCGCTTTTCGCATGAACGTCGGCGCCGCCGAGTTCTTCCTTGCTGAGCTTCTCGCCGAGCGCGCGTTCGACGACCTTGGGTCCCGCGATCAGCACCTGCGCGCTCTCGACCATGACGGCGAAATGCGAGGCGACCAGGCGCGAGGCGGGAAGCCCGGCGACCGGTCCGAGCGCGGCGGTGGCGACGGGCACTTCGCCGAGCACCTGGGTCACGGAGAGAAAGCGCGGCGCGGAAAAAACCGGATCGCCAAGCGGACGCGCCGCCTTCTTCCCGCTTGAGCCTGCAACGCTGCCGCCGCCGCCCTCATGAAGACGTACCAGCGGCACCTTGTAGGTGAGGGCGAGGTCTTCGGCATAGACGCTCTTGCGCAGGCCCGCCGGATTGGGCGAGCCGCCCTTCAGCGTGAAATCCTCGCCGCCGATGGCGACGCGCCGCCCATTCACGGTTGCGAAGCCGAGGACGTAGTTGGCCGGCTCGAAATCGACGAGGTTCCCGTCCTCGTCGAAATGCGGCACGCCGGCGCCTTCGCCGAGCTCGCGAAAGCTGCCTTCGTCGGCCAGCCGCGCGATGCGCTCGCGGATGGTGAGACGGCCCTTCTCATGCTGACGCCGGACGGCCTCCTCGCCGCCCTGTCTTTTGGCGAGCATGCGGCGGCGTCTGATTTCCTCGGCCTCTTTTTCCCAGCTCATATTCGCTCCGGTTTATGCCCCG
>NZ_DATKFR010000195.1:0-12002 GCF_035511255.1 Parvibaculum sp. | reverse complement strand
TCGACGGCATGCCGGCCGAAATCGACGCGCTCTGGCAGAAGGGCATCGACTGGCTGAAGGCGGCGGGCGCCGAGATCGTCGATGTCAGCCTGCCTCACACGAAATACGCGCTGCCGACCTATTACATCGTGGCGCCGGCCGAATGTTCCTCGAATCTCGCGCGTTATGACGGTGTTCGCTACGGGCTGCGCGTCGAGGGCAAGGACATCACCGACATGTACGAGAAGACCCGCGCCGCCGGTTTCGGCGCGGAGGTTCGCCGCCGCGTGCTGATCGGCACCTATGTTCTGTCGGCGGGCTATTACGACGCCTATTACCTGAAGGCCCAGCAGGTACGCACGCTGATCGCTCGCGACTTCGCCGAGGCTTATGCCAAGTGCGACGTACTGCTGACGCCGACGGCGCCGTCCGCCGCCTTCGGCATCGGCGAGAAGACCGCCGACCCGCTGTCGATGTACCTGAACGACGTCTTCACCGTGACCGTGAACCTGGCCGGGCTTCCCGGCATCTCGGTACCGGCGGGATTGTCGAGCGATGGCTTGCCGCTTGGCTTGCAGCTCATCGGCAAGACCTTCGACGAGGAAACATTGTTCCGGGCGGCTTACGCGCTCGAGGAAGCGGCCCAGTTCAAGGCCGAACCGGCAGTCTGGTGGAAAGCATGATCAAGATGCGCAACCGCGAACCCCGCAGCGAAGACCTGATCAAGGGCATGACCGGCGACTGGGAGATCGTGCTCGGTCTCGAAGTCCATGCCCAGGTGACGTCGAAGGCGAAGCTTTTTTCCGGCGCCTCGACGGCGTTCGGCGCCGAGCCGAACACGCAGGTGAGCTTCGTCGATGCGGCCATGCCCGGCATGCTGCCCGTCATCAACCGCTATTGCGTCGAGCAGGCGGTGAAGACGGGCCTCGGCCTCAAGGCGAAGATCAACCTGAAGTCGATCTTCGACCGGAAGAACTATTTCTATCCGGACCTGCCGCAGGGCTATCAGATCTCGCAGTTCAAGAACCCGGTCGTCGGCGAAGGCGAGATCGTGATCGACCTGGCGGGCGGCCGCTCGGAAGTCATCGGCATCGAGCGCCTGCATCTCGAACAGGATGCGGGCAAGAGCATTCACGATCTCGGGCCGGCGGCGAGCCATGTCGATCTCAATCGCTCGGGCGTCGCGCTGATGGAAATCGTTTCAAAGCCGGACATGCGTTCGGCCGACGAAGCAAAGGCTTACGTGACGAAGCTGAGAACGATCCTGCGTTATCTCGGCACCTGCGACGGCAACATGGAAGAAGGCAGCCTGCGCGCGGACGTTAACGTCTCGGTGCGCAAGCCCGGCGCGCCGCTCGGTACGCGCTGCGAGATCAAGAACGTCAACTCGATCCGCTTCATCGGCCAGGCGATCGAATACGAGGCGCGCCGCCAGATCGAAATCCTCGAAGAGGGCGGCACGATCGTTCAGGAGACGCGGCTTTTCGATCCGAAGGCGGGTGAAACGCGTTCGATGCGCTCGAAGGAAGAGGCGCATGACTACCGCTACTTCCCCGATCCCGATCTCCTGCCACTGGAACTGAAGCAGGCCGACGTCGACGCGATCAAGGCGCGCCTTCCGGAGCTTCCGGACGACAAGAAGGCGCGTCTGATTTCGGAATTCGGCCTTTCAGCTTACGACGCGACGGTTCTCGTCGGCGAAAAAGCGACCGCCGACTTCTTCGAAACGGTGGCGAAGGGGCGCGACGCAAAGCTCGCATCGAACTGGGTGACGGTGGAATTGTTCGGCGCTCTGAACCGCGAAGGACACTCGATCGAGACGTCTCCGGTGAGTGCGGAGCACCTCGGAAAGCTCATCGATCTGATCGCGGACGGCACCATCTCCGGGCGAATCGCGAAGCAGATTTTCGAATCAATGTACAAAACGGGCGGCGACCCGGCCGAAATCGTCGAAAAAGAAGGTCTGCGTCAGGTGACCGATACGACCGCGATCGAGGCGGCAATCGACGCCGTCATCGCGGCGAATCCCGACAAGGTCGAACAAGCGAAAGCAAAACCGTCTCTCGCGGGCTGGTTTGTCGGACAAGTCATGAAATCCACGTCTGGCAAGGCAAATCCGCAAGTCGTCAACGAAATCCTCGCACGCAAATTGGGGCTTTCCTCCGAAGGCTGACGAATTTTTTGCGACATCCGATGAACCGTTTGTCAACCACTTTCCGGTGAGAGTGGGGCGAACGCGCTTGCACAAAAATGCAACACTGTGTTGCAGAGGCGATTGACCGCGCTCATATTATTTGCGCGCCTGAGGGGTACGAGGGCGCGTCAAGAGTGTGCGTTGCGAGTTCAATGGATTGTCGCCAACGATAATGGCACATCAGGAGCTAGAGAAACATGGCTACGAAAGCTAAAGCGAAACCCGCCGCCAAGAAGCCGGCGGCCAAGAAACCCGCCGCCAAGAAGACGGCTGCGAAGAAGAAGACTGTGAAGAAGCTCGCCGCCAAGACGACGGCTGCGAAGAAGAAGCCGGCTGCCAAGAAGAAGCCCGCTGCGAAGAAGGCCGTGGCCAAGAAGCCGGCTGCGAAGAAGACCGTGAAGAAGGCTGTCGCGAAGAAGACCGTCGCGAAGAAGAAGCCCGCTGCCAAGAAGACGGCGGCGAAGAAGCCTGCTGCCAAGAAGCCCGCTGCGAAGCGGAAGCCGGCCGCAAAGAAGGCCTAACGACTGGTACTCGCCGGCCTGTCGCAGTCGTTGCGGCAGGCAAGCGCCTCTCCAAGAAGGCCCGTCCCGCAGCGCGGGGCAGGCCGAGGCCAATCGACTAATCCTGCCAGCCGACGCCAAACGGCTGGAAGATGTCGATCGAACGGGAGAGGAGCGGGCTGCCCTTATGTGGTCAGGCCGGTGAATATCAGAGTTGGCGACCAGTTCGAGCGATCCTTTCCAGGACCGGTTGGAACTAATGGAGGCCAGCCATCATGGGCCGAAGGGCCCAGGAGGAGAACCGGTTCGATTTAGATCTTCGAACAGGGGCCATCCATCGATATCTCAGCCGCGAGACGGGACGTTGTCCGTCGAGTGTGCGGCGGAGAGTGAGGTCGACCAACACCTGTGCCGGCAGACGGCCGGACCTGGTCCATGCGGGGCAGGCCCGACATTTCCGCCGGTCAGCTTAGTTACCTAAGTGATCGACCGCTTTATGAGCGAGGGAAAGCGGCTTTGCGGCGTCTTCAGCAGACGTCTTGGAGGCCACGATCATCTCGACAGGCGTTGGCCGATCGCGAATATGGCGTGCTGGTGCTGGGTCGTGCCCTATGAGAGCCAGGGCCAGCAGCTTACAGACTTTCCCCGCCTCAAAGGTTGATTCGAACGGGTTGGCGCCCGGCCGACGGCCAAGAGAGGCTTCTCCCTCGGACGCGAAATGCGTCAGGGAATGTTGGGGACAAGACCAGAGAAGCCGGGCAGGCGCGCAAGCTTCTGTTCGGGCAACGCGCACGATAAAGGGGCGGGCTTAACGCTCGCCCCGCTTATGCTAAACTCACAGCGTGTCCGACAACGGGCACGCTGTTTGCTTTTGTGGCTCCGTCTGTGACTCCGTGGCGGGCCGGCAAGGAGAAGGCCGATGTTTCGTATCGCGATCAAGACTGCCGGCGCCGCGATTCTGGCGACCTGCCTTTTTGCAGGCGCGGCATGGGCGGACGAGGTGACGGGCAGCGGCACGCTGGTCATGAAGGACAAGTTCAACAGCCAGACGGAATGGGGGAGCGGACTTACACTGCCACGCGCCGGCCGCATTACCCGCGTGATGGACGGCACCTACGGTTTCGCCATTCGCGACGCGAAGGGTGAGGTCGTCGCGGATTTCCTCGACCCGCAACAGGCGGTCGGGATGAAACTCGCTGCCGGCAATTACGTGCTCGACCCTTATGTCTGCACACGCCATCGCCATCATCACGTCGAAGTGACCGCGGAATATTGAATTCCCGCCATGGCTGAGGTCGATGCCGCCCCGGCACTTGTTGTCGGGACCGAGGGACCGTTGCATTCTGTCGCGATGCAGTTGGGCCCCGGGGATGAACCCTGGACGACACCGGATACGATGGGAGCACGTGATGATCGATCTCTACACATGGACGACGCCGAACGGTCGCAAGGTTTCGATCATGCTGGAGGAATGCGGCCTTCCCTACACGGTGCATCCGGTCAATTTCGGCAACAACGAGCAGTTCACGCCGGAGTTTCTGGCGATCAATCCCAACAACCGCATTCCCGCCATCGTCGACCGGGAGGGGGACGGCGGACCGCTTGCCGTCTTCGAGTCGGGCGCGATCCTGATCTATCTCGCGGAGAAGACCGGAAAGTTTCTTGCCCCCAAGGGACGCCAGCGGGCGATCGCGCTCGAATGGCTGATGTGGCAGATGGCGGGTATCGGACCGATGTTCGGACAGCTCTTTCATTTCATGACGGCGGCGCCGGAGAAACTGCCTTATGCGATCGAGCGCTACACAAACGAGGCCGCGCGTCTCGTGAAGGTGCTCGAGAAGCGGCTGGGTGAGGCGCAATATATGGCGGGCGATTACTCGATCGCCGACATGGTGACCTATCCCTGGCTTGCGCCGGCGATCGATCTGATCGCGGGCGCAAAGCCCGAGGTGGTCGGGGAGGCCCCGAATATCCGCCGCTGGCTTGCCGATGTCGGCGCCCGCCCGGCGGTGCAGCGCGGCATGAAGGTGCCGAGCTTCCTCGGCTGAACGCCGGCGCGAAAGATTCCGTCCGTCTCACACGCAACCTTTTTGGCAAATGCCGCGTTAACCATTTTTTCAGCAGGCCGATGGAATGCTTCAAAAGGGGCAAGGGACCTCCCTTGTGATTGAGGCGGGCGCCGAAGCGGGTTGATGAAGGCGAGCCGCCGGGAATGGGAAGAGGTGGGCGATGGCTCGCGTGCAGCACGAGATGCTCCAGGAGAGCGAGCTTGCGGCCGAAGGCGGCAAGTGCGATGCGCTTTATGAACTGGGGCTGATCTATTCGACCGGTAACGGCGTCGATGTCGATCTGGTCACCGCGCATAAGTGGTTCAATCTCGCGGCGATGCGGGGCAGCGAGGCGGCGCGGTCCTACCGCGCGGAACTCGCCCGCGAAATGAACGCCGCCCAGGTGGCCGAGGCCCAGCGCCAGGCGCGCGAATGGCTCGCCGCTCACTGACCCGGAACCGCACTTGAGGCGGATGACAGTCAGCGGCGTTCCGCTTATGTTGCGCGCGCATTGAAGCTCGCGAGCGACAGGAAACGTGATGGCCGACGCTGTCGAAGATCTCATCCAGATTCTCAACCTCGAGCAGATCGAGGTGAACCTTTTCCGGGGGCACAGCCCGGACGCAAGCTGGCAGCGCGTTTTCGGCGGGCAGGTGATCGGGCAGGCGCTGGTCGCCGCCTATCGCACGGTCGAGAACCGCGTCTGCCACTCGCTCCACGCCTATTTCATCCGGCCGGGCGATCCGAAAATTCCGATCCTCTATGAAGTCGACCGCTCGCGCGACGGCACCAGCTTCACGACGCGGCGCGTCGTCGCGATCCAGCACGGCAAGCAGATATTCAATCTCGCGGCGTCGTTTCAGGTGCCGGAGCAGGGCTTCGAACACCAGGTGTCGATGCCCGACGCGCCGCAGCCCGAAGACCTGCCGAGTGAGCGCGAATTGCGCAAGGCGATCGAGGACCGGCTGCCGGAAGGCATCCGCAAGCATTTCGCGCGGCCGCGCCCGATCGAAATCCGGCCCGTCAATCCGCAGGACTTCATCGACCCCGCGCCGATGGAGCCGGTTCAGAACGTCTGGTTCCGGGCGCGCAAGGAAGTGGGCGACGACATCGCGCTCAACCAGTGTATTCTCGCCTATGCCTCCGACATGACGCTGCTCGACACCGGGCTCCGCCCGCATGGCGTGAGCTGGCTGTCGGGCAAGCTGCAATCGGCGAGCCTCGACCATGCGATGTGGTTCCACCGGCCGTTCCGGGTGAACGACTGGATGCTCTATGCGCAGGACAGCCCCAGCGCGTCGGGCGCCCGGGGCTTCAACCGGGGCAGCATCTATTCCAAGGACGGGCAACTCGTCGCCTCGGTCGCCCAAGAGGGGCTGATCCGCTACCGCGCATGAGGATTTGGGCGCCTTTTCGGGCCGGAAACGGGCCGATATGGGAGTTCGCCCTTGATGCCGCCCTCAATCTTGGGCATACACGGGACCAACGGAGACGTGGCCGAGAGGCTGAAGGCGACGGTTTGCTAAACCGTTATACGGTGTAAAGCCGTATCGAGGGTTCGAATCCCTCCGTCTCCGCCAATTTTATAGTAAAATCAATAGCTTATATGCCTCGGTGGCAAATCTACCACATGAATTACCACATGCGGTTGGCCATGGATTTCGCCGGTTCGAAGTGATTCGCGCCAATCTGTGCGGTAACGGTTTCATCCATGATTGAACGATACACCTTCGCCAATTAGCGATATATCCGATGGCCGGGGGACATTATGAGCACCGAAACCGACGTTCTGCACACCGCTTTGAAGGACTTCAAGCGAAGCGTGGAAATCACGCGTGATGTTCGATTTCAAGCAAACCTTCGACTTGCAGCGCGTCAGCGCAATTCGTCCTACTTAATTTCGTTGCTGTCGCTGTTCGTGATTGCGCTTTCCTTGTTGCCGAACATCATCGCCCTGCAATCCTACCAATCGCAAATCCTGCTGGCCTGTTCGGTCGTCCTTTCGGCGTTCATCATCTTCACTAGCCTGATCGATGGGTCGCAGAACTTCTACCATCAAGGCGAACTGCTGCATCAATGCGCGCGGAAGGTGGCGACAGTTCACCACGAATTGAAGAACATCGATCTCGAAAATGATTACGATAATGCGAAGAAACGACTGACAGAACTTCAGGAACAATATCGACAGGCATTGGATGAATGTCCGATAAACCATGAGAATGTCGATTTCATCAAAGAGCAATCATACAAGCCGCACCACTTTCCGAACAATTTCGCTAAGAACCATTGGATAAAACTTGGTCAAATCCAATTGAAGAAGTTTCAAGCGTTCGTCATGGCGCACCTTTGGATGGGACTGCATTTGATTGCGCTGATTGGCGTTTGCCTTATCGTTTACAGGTTCGTGCTGTTGGGTAGTTCACCCATTCCGACATTGCCTTGCCCGCCCGCTCCATAGTTCGACGTAAAATGCCCCGACCAACAGGCACTTCATTGTTGGCCGGGGCGACGGGGCGCGAGGGCACGTCCTGTTTAGTGAAGCATGGGCAACTTTGCGGCGATGCGGTCGCGGTGCTTCGGTTCTAGGTGCCATAGCAGGGCGAAGACGATGGCCTGTGCGTCGGTCGGTCATAGGCCCGTCATCCCGCTCAATCAACCAACGGAGTTCGGCACCGGCGTGTTGAGCAACTGCTGCTCCCACAGGAACGCGATGCCGCTGCCGCCGGCATGCTGCGTGATCACTTCCGTCAACGCGGCGGCTTGATCGGTCCGAGCCCAGTCGCGCTGCCATTCGGCCGCCAGCGCCAGCCAGGTCATCATGTTCGCGCCGGCGGCGATCATGCGCTTGATGGCGATCTCGTGTGCCTCGACCGAAATGGCACCTGACGCGTCAGTGATCACCGTTACATCCCAACCTTCGCCGAGGGCCTGGATCGTCGGCATCGCGACGCATACCTCGGTCCATAGACCGGCGATGATCAGCTGCTTCCGGCCCGTGGCCTTGACAGCGTCCACAACTTTTTGATCTTGCCAGGTGTTGATGAGTGTCCGGTCGATCACTTCCTGACCCGGGAAAACATCCGTGATCTGAGGGAAGAGAAGACCGCCCCGTTCGGCGATCACGGTGGTCAGGATCGTGGGGACACCGAAGGCCTTGGCGGCCTTCGCTAGGCCCGCCGTGTTGTTGATCACCATCTGCGGTTCGTGGCTGTTCACGTTCGCGAGTTGGTAGGGCTGGTGGTCAATCAGAACGAGTACCGAGTCTTCGGGACGAAGAAGCGAAGCAAGGCCGTTACGAAAAGTCATTGTTATATCCTTTGCTGCCGTTGCGAGCGGCATTGGTTTTCGGAGACATGCATCAAGGGTGCGGTGCCTGTAAGAACTATTGCCGCTCCTATCCGAGTTGCGGTAGTCCCCTCTGGTGGAAAGCTGTGTCGCGGAAAGAGGAACGCCAAATGGACATCGAAGCGCTGCAGACCTTCGTAGAAGTGGCTGATGCAGGGGGCGTTTCGGCAGCTGCGCTTCGGCTCGGCATCTCCAAGTCAATCGTCAGTCGAAGACTCCTCCGGCTTGAAGCGGAACTTGGTGTTCAGCTTCTTGCGCGGACCACCCGGGGCGCCGCCCTCACGGAAGCGGGGGTCACCTTCCGAGATTATGCAGCGAGAGCCTGCGCCGAGATCGACGCGGTCAGGGAAATGATCACGCCTGCCGGTGACCTCCGGGGCCGCCTGCGCGTTGCCGTGCCGCTTTCTTTCGGCCCGACCCACTTCGCTCCCATTCTCGCGGAAATGGCGCGCCGCCACCCTCAACTCCAGATCCACACATGTTACAGTGATCGCTTCGTCGATCTCGTCGCGGAGGGGTACGATTGTGCGATACGGGTTGGCTATCTTCAGGATTCCAACTTGATCGCAAGACGCGTCGGACCGATCTATGGGAAGTTCGTCGCGAGCCCGGACTACATCAAGGCGCACGGGGCGCCCGAGACGCCGGAGGAACTCGCCGTTCACGAGGCTCTCATGCAGGGCACCGAAGCCTGGCAACTCATGGACGGCGACAAGGTCATCACGGTACGTCCGCAGGGGCGCTTCAAGGCCGACAACGGCATAGCTCTTGTTGCCGCCGCAACAGCGGGCCTCGGGATCGCTTACCTGCCCGATTGCCTCACCCACGAATATGTAGTCTCCGGCGCGCTAGTGCCGGTCATGACGCGTTATCCACCACCCCCTGCGGGTGCATATGTCATCCGTCCACCAGGTCAGCATCCCGCACGGAAGATACGGATCCTCATCGAATTACTGATTGAGTATTGCGAACCCGCTCCGCACCTCGCGGGGGCGGAGCGCTAAGCAGGAAAGGCGTGAAGCCGGTCCCGACCTCACGCGAGAACTGTTTCAAGAACTGACGTCGCCCATCACCCGGATTGTCGTCTTGTGCAATGCGCCGAGCCATTGCCTCGACATATGATCCGGAGGGATGCCGCCTTTTTTATGGCCGCCGATGGCAGTTGGATAAGCGCAACCCGAGTCAGGGAACGATGAAGACGTGATTGCCGATGCGGGCGGTCTCTTGTTGGACCGCGGCCCAGTGCGGCGGCCCTTTCCTGAATTCCAGAATGGAATAGAAGGAGGTCGCGCCTGCCGTAATGTCCTCCAGGCCACCGTCGGCGAGCTTGTCTGCCAGGGCGGCGGCGGTCTTCCAGCTTTGCGTGCGGCCGATGGCGACCCGTTTGCGCGAGACGCGGCGCGTCCAGCCGAATTGCCCGCGCTCATAGACGACATCGCAGATGCTCGTGCCGGGCGGTCTCTCGAGTTGGCGATTGATCACGACATGCCCGACCGCAAGCATGCCGTCTTCGCCTTCGCCATGGGCTTCGTAGTACATCGCCGCGACGAGGCAGGTACGGTCCTTCGGTGAAAGGTCCAACGGCGGAGAGATCGGAAGGATCGACAGGCTGGGTGGCTTCATCGGTTCGATGACCGGAGAAACCATCCCGTCGACAGCAGGACTGACATGTCCCGACTGCGGCATAGGCGCGACGCAGGCCGCCGCCAGAGAAGCAGCAAGCAGGGTCGTCGGTAGAGTCACACGGCGATGCATGGCGATCCGGTTTTCAGTGGCGGCGTTCGCGCCGAAACGAACCGGCCCGGGCGGATTATGCAATCCGGACCGACAGTCCGGTAGTCGACAATTGCGCCGAGATGTAGCACATGGAGCCGGATTGACGTGAAGCGCGGCGGATTTACGTCATGGCGCGCGCCGATCCCCCAATTTGGTTACATAACTCGACATGTCCGATCCGATCATGGTGCTTAAATCCAGCGGCCAAAATCAAGCGGGGAGCGAGACGATGCTTGAGAGTGAAATCGGAATGGCGCTTCGCGCCGCCCGTGTCGAGAAGGGTCTCTCCGTCGCGGAGATATCCAGACGGCTGCATCTGAAGGAAGCCTATGTCGAGGCGATCGAGCGGGGAGAGAGCGGCGCGCTTTTTCCACGCTCCTATCTGATCGGATTCCTCCGCAGCATGGAGCGTTTGCTGACCATCGACATCGGCGCGGACATCGACGCTCTCGCGCGTGTCCTGCGCGAGGAGCGCGAGGGCACCGTCCCGCCCGTGCCGCTGGTGGTGGAGCGGCGGCGCGTCAACCGGGCGCAGATCATCGCGCTGGGCGGCTTCATGCTCGTGCTCTGCGTGATCTTCTCGATCGGCCATTCATCGGAAGCCCCGATCGCCGAGCCGCTGACGGCCGACGAGGTGCTCGCCGGGCTCAAGGCGCAGAGACATCTCGTGGTCGCGCCCGTGGCCTCCGCGGCGCCCGCCGCATCCGTTGTCGCCGCACAGGTACCGGCCGCGCCGACGCAAACGAGCGCGCCGGTATCGACGCCAGCGCCGGCGGCTCAGGATACCCTCGATGCTGTCGTCACACCGGCGCCGGCCCCCACCGTTGCGGAGGCGACCGCGGAAATGGCGCCGACGGAACCATCCGTGGTCGCGGCGGAAACAGCCTCACCGCCCGTTCCGCTCGCGACGCCCACCGCCGCGAAGTCCATGGTGGAGCCCGCCAACGCCTCCGCGCAGTCCGGTACGGCGTCCGCCGAGGAGACGAAGGTCGTCACCCGGGCGGTCTATCTGCGCGAGAGGCCCAGCAAGAACAGCGACCGCATCGGTACCGTCGCCCGCTGCACGCGCGTCACGGTCGAGCAGGTGGATATGCGCTCGGGCTGGGTCGAGATCAACGACGGTTCGGGGACGGGCTATGTCCACCAGACCTTCCTCAGCGACGCCATGCCGGCCTGCGGTCCCTTGCCGGCGGAGCACTGAGAGCCGAGACGCCGACCATTTGCCCCGCCGCCTCCGATGCGGGTAAGCTCGCCGCACCGAGCCGGAGGGACGATTCATATGCTGGGGCAGATTCTGTTGAGGACGAGGGGCGGGCTTGCGCTTGCCGGAATGGCGGCGCTGGCGCTGGCGGGATGCACGGCCGAACTCGGGCCGGCCGCGGGCTTCAACACGCCGGAGACGGTGGGCGAGCTTCCGCCGAATTATCAGGCGGTGTCGGCGGAGTGGGTCAGGGCGTCACTGAAAGATCCGGCCAAGCCCGTCACGGTGCAGCCACCCCTTCCTGCGGAAGTCGCGAGCTGCAATATCGGCGTGCTCGGCAAGCATTACGGATGGCGCGTGCCCGTCCGCTATGCGGTGGAGGATGGCTGCGGCGACTGCAACGGCGAGAAGACCGTCTATCTCTGGTTCAATCGCGGCCGGATCGACCGGACATCCTATTTCCCCGACCAATGCTAATACCGCTCGTCAGGCGCCAGAGCTAATCTCCCGCAGCCTGTGAAACCGTATCGCGTTCCGCGCGTTGGTCGGGCCGGGTGACGCGGGCGAGATTATGCGCCGTGTTGATGAGCGCGACGTGAGAGAAGGCCTGCGGGAAGTTGCCGACCAGGCGCTCGCGCACCGGATCGTATTCCTCCGCGAAAAGGCCCACATCGTTGCAACGGGCGAGGAGGCGATCGAAAAGCCGGTGAGCGTCGTCGAAGCGGCTTTGCATCAGATAGGCATCGACGAGCCAGAAACTGCAGGCCAGAAACGCGCCTTCGCCGGGCGGCAAGCCATCGGCGACCTCGCCGGTGTTGTAACGCCGGACATAGCCGTCGACGAGAAGATCGCGTTCGATGCGGGCGATCGTGCCCCGAACACGTCCGTCTTCCGGCGGCAGAAAGCCGACGGCGGGCAGCAGCAACAGGCTCGCGTCGAGCGCCTTCGAGCCGAAGGCG
>NZ_DATKFR010000194.1:0-5953 GCF_035511255.1 Parvibaculum sp. | reverse complement strand
CGCGATCGTGCCCGCCCGGGTCAGCGCGAGGAGGACCGCGGCGACGAGCAGCTTGTCGGCGATCGGATCGAGCATCCGCCCGAGATTGGATTGCTGCGCCCAGGCGCGCGCGAGATAGCCGTCGAAGAAATCGGTGATGCCCGCCAGCACGAAGATCGCCAGCGCCCACCAGCGCGCGGCGTCGCCGTCGAAATAGAAACAGGCGACCACCGCCGGCACCATGACGATGCGAGCATAGGTGAGAAGATTGGGCAGGTTTGTCGGCATTCGCGCCTCGTGATTGGGGTGGCCCCCCGTGCCTGGCCAGCATAGCAAAGTTGCGTCGTCTGTCAGCGGGCGGCGCCGTTATTTATCCGCTATTTGGCGGATGTATCGGGGCTGCCGTGAAAGAAATCGTAGACCGTGCGCGCGACTTTCGCGCTGATCCCGTCCACCGCTTCGAGATCGGAGAGCCCGGCCCGGGCAACGGCGCGCGCCGACCCGAAATGACGCAACAAGGCGCGTTTCCGGCCCGGTCCGACGCCTGGCACGTCGTCCAGCGGGTTGACGCCGATCGCTTTCGACCGCCGCGCGCGATGGCTGCCGATCGCATAGCGATGGGCTTCGTCACGCAACCGTTGCAGGTAATACAGGACAGGATTGCGCGGCTCCATCATGAAGTCGCCGCGTCCCGGCATGAAGAAACGCTCGCGGCCCGCGTCGCGCTCCGGCCCCTTGGCGACGCCGACGACGGCGACGCTGTCGATGCCGAGTTCGGCGAGCACGTCGCAGGCGATCTTCAGCTGGCCCGCGCCGCCGTCGATCAGGATGAGATCCGGCCAGTCGGGAAATTCCTTGCCGCGCGCCTTTGCTTCCGCCTCGCTCTCGCCATCCTCGGGGCGAGGTTCCTCTTCGCCGGTTGCCTCGCCGCTCTCTTTCAGCAGGCGCGTGAAGCGGCGCGTCAGCACCTCGCGCATCATCGCGTAGTCGTCGCCGGGTTCGACTTCGCTCTTGATGTTGAATTTGCGGTACTGCGATTTCATGAAGCCCTCGGGCCCGGCGACGATCATGCCGCCGACGGGATGCGAGCCCGAGATGTGGCTGTTGTCGTAGACCTCGATGCGCTGCGGCGTCTCGGCAAGGCCGAAGGCCTCCGCGACGCCTTCGAGCAGCTTGCGCTGCGTCGAGCTTTCGGCGAGCCGGCGGCCGAGCGCCTCGCGCGCATTGGTCAGCGCGTGGTCGACCAGCTCGCGCTTCTCGCCACGCTGCGGCACGCCGACCGCGACCTTGCGCCCCGCGATGATCGACAGCGCCTCGGCGAGCAACCCCTTGCCCGGTACGTCGTGGCTTAGAAGCACGAGACGCGGCGGATGCCGGTCCTCGTAGAACTGCGCGAGGAACGCGTCGAGCACTTCCGCGGTCTCCAGCTCCTTGTCGTGGCGCGGGAAATAGGCGCGGTTGCCCCAGTTCTGTCCGGCGCGGAAGAAGAAGACTTGCACGCAGGTCTGGCCGCCTTCCTGCCAGGCGGCGAAGACGTCGGCCTCCGTCAGCGTCTGCGGATTGATGCCCTGATGCTGCTGGACTTGGGTCAGCGCGCGGATGCGGTCGCGGTAGATGGCGGCGCGCTCGAAATCGAGCGCGGTCGCCGCCTCTTCCATATGGGCCGCCAGTTCCTTCTGCGTCTTGCGCGAGCGGCCGCGCAGGAAGTCGCGCGCCTCGGCGACGAGTTCCGCATAGCCATCCTTGTCGATGACGCCCGTGCAGGGTGCGCTGCAGCGCTTGATCTGGTGGAGGAGGCAGGGCCGTGTGCGGCTCTCGAAAACGCTGTCGGAGCAGGAGCGCAGCAGGAAGGCCTTCTGCAGCGCATTGAGCGTCGCGTTGACCGCGCCCGCGCTCGCGAAGGGGCCGAAATAGTCGCCCTTGCGCGAGCGGCTCCCGCGATGCTTCACCACCTGCGGAAAGTCGTGGTCGCCGGTCAGCAGGATGAAGGGGAACGACTTGTCGTCCCGCATCAGCACGTTGTAGCGAGGGCGCAGCCGCTTGATGAGGTTCGCTTCGAGGAGAAGCGCGTCCGTCTCCGTCGCGGTCGTGATGAATTCCATCGACACGGTCGAGGCGATCATCCGCGCGATACGGTTCGTGTGCCCGAAAATCTTGGTGTAGCTCGCGACGCGCTTCTTCAGGCTCCGCGCCTTGCCGACATAAAGAAGATCGCCGGTCGCGTCATACATGCGGTAGACGCCGGGACTGTCGGGAAGCTGCTTCACCTTCTCCGCGATATAGGCAGCGCCGGTCGTCGCCGCGTCGTTTCCCGCGCCGCCGGCCTCCTCGATTTCGCTGTCGTTCCGCTCGCTCATCGCTTCTCGCAGGTGCGCCGAAACCAGCCTTCCGCTAAGTCCCGGATTTCGTTGGTTTCCATGGTAGCGCATCCGACACGCACATCGGATTCGCCTAAAAATCGAGCCATCCGACCTGTGGATAAGTTTGTTGAAACTCTTGGCCGGACAAGTGTCAAGTTCTTGCCACAATTAGTTTTTGTGACGCCCAGCCGTTAATTGTGACGAGGCTAACTAATTGATTCTAAACATATTTCTTCTTTTTTAACGCGCGGGGCCTGCCGCCAAATCAAATCCAAGTCAAGCAAATTCGCGTTTTCCGGGCCGGATAGTTGCTGTGCACAAATGCTCCGTACCCGTCGCGGGATGCAATTCAAATCATTGATTCCATTGTCGCTTTTGGCAGTCGTTCTGGCCCGGTGCCAAGAGCCTTATAAGGGGGTTCTGGCCCGCTCGATTTCGACGCCGACGCTGGCGGCCTCCGGGATCGCGGCGAGCTTCTCGATCCGCACCCGGGCGACGGTCACGCGCTCGTCCTCGAGGCAATCGGCGGCGACCTTTTCGGCCAGCGTTTCGACGAGGTTGAGATGCCCGCTCGCGACCAGCGCCTTGATCCGGTTCACCACCGTCTCGTAGCAGACGACATTGGCGAGTTTGTCGCTATGCGCGGCCTCGCTGACGGTCAGATCGACATTGACCCGGATCGGCTGCGTCCGGCCCTGTTCATGCGCATAGACGCCGATATGCGCGTCGAGCAGCAGGTCGCGCACGAAGACGTGTCGGATCGCGCGGGCCGCGTCGGCGATCTTGAGAGGCCTGACGTTTTCGGACTGACTCATGCTGTAACTCGCTGTTCCGGCCTATTTACTCAGGAATGCCGACGACGTCCGGCGTCTCCCACGCAAGGTGCTGACCGCCGTCGAGCGCGATCATCTGTCCGGTCATCGCGGGCGCGGCGAGAATAAACCGAATGCCCGCGCAAATCTCCTCCGGCGTGGTGCCGCGGCGCAAAATCGTCGCGGCCGCCTGACGGTCGAAATCCTCGCGCGCCTGACGCGCGTTGGCGAGCGTCGGTCCCGGCCCGATGCCGTTGACGCGGATATGGGGTGCGAGCCCCTGCGCGAGAAGGCGCGTCAGGTCCCATAACGCCATTTTTGACAGCGTATAGCTCAGAAAGCGCGGATTGGGCCGCCAGACGCGCTGGTCGATGATGTTGACGATATTGCCGTCGGCGCCCGCCGGAAGCTGCGCGGCAAAGGCCTGCGCGAGAAAGGCCGGCGCGCGCAGATTGACGTCGATATGCTCGGTCCAGGAGGCCGAAGTCATCGTCGCGGCCTCGTCGGGCTCGAAGACGGAAGCATTGTTGACCAGCAGAGTGAGGGGCCCGAGCGCCTTCGCGGCGTCGGGCACGAGCCGCGCGGTGGCGTCATGATCCGCAAGATCCGCTTTCAGCACGACGGCGCGAGCGCCCTTCGCCTCGATCTCGGCGAGAACCTGCGCCGCATCCTCGTCGGCGCGGTCGTGGCGGATGCAGAGCGCAACCGACCAGCCGTCCTCGGCGAGCGCCAGCGCGATTGCGCGGCCGATGCGCCGCGCGGCGCCTGTGACGAGAGCGGCCTTCACGCGGTCTCTCCCGGCAGATAGATCGCGTAATGCTTGCGCGTTCGTGTCACGACGTCCCACGTGCCTTTGAAACCTGCCGGAATGACGAAGGCGTCGCCCGCGCGCACCGTGGTGACATGGCCGTTCTCGTCGGCGATGCGGCTCTCGCCTTCGAGGATGTGGCAGAACTCCGCCTCTTCATATTCGATGCGCCAGGAACCGGGATCGGACTCCCAGATGCCGGAGAAGAAACGACCGTCATCCGTTTCATAGGCGTTCCAGGTGCGGTTGCGCGGCTTGCCGGAGACGATGCGGTCCGGCGCCGGCGCGCCCGTTTCCGGCTCTCCCCGCGTGTCGATGTGTATGAGTGACGGCATGACCCCTCCCTTGGCGGAGGGACTTTAGCATGGGCGGAAGCCCCGCCATCAATCCGTCGGCAAGTTTTCCGAGAGCGCGGGTTGGCCGGCCGGCGCGATCCTGGCCGCAAGTTCGGACAGGACCTCCACCCGCCGTCTGGTCACATCGACCTCGCACATCAGCCGCTTTGCACTGCTCGACTGCGTGCCGGCGGGATCGAGCTCCTGCTCCATGCCGCATTGCGCGTCGCGATAGGCGCCCCAGGACTGCTGCGCCTGATCGAGAGCGGCGCTCACCTGCACCCGTCGCGCATCGTCCGCGATGCCGGCGATGCGTTCCTTGACCCGTTTCATGGCGTCGGCGAGCGCCTGTTGCTCGGTTGCCGCGCGGCCCGTCAGGCAGGCGGCCGTATCGACATGGGTTTCCTTCGCCGTGCAGTCCTCCTCGGACCCGGCGGCGTGAGCCGGAAATCCGGCAGCAAACCCCGCCGCGCAGGCGAGGAGGGCGAGGACGGCTGGTGAAATGCGCAACGGCTGGACTCCCCATTGGTTGATCCCGATGGACACCTAACGCGCTGGCCGGAGTCTTGCTCCGAAAGAAGCGAAGGCGCGGCCCCGTCCACAAACGGAACGGGAACTGTGCCGGAACGGCGCGGGAAGCGGGATTATGGATATGACGAGCGAAGAGGACGGGATCAGGGACGCGGCGGCGAGGCCGCATCCGCTCTCGCCGCGTCCCGCAACGGCACTGCGTACCGGTTCCGCACAACGTCCCTTCGACCGCCGCGCCGCGACCCGCGGCGCGCTTGGCTTCAAGCTCTTCACGTCCTTCCTCGAGGCCGAGGCCACCTGGCGCCGTTTCGAGGCCGAGGCGGTGGGCACCGGCTTCCAGAGCTACGACTGGCTCGCCGCCTGGCATGCAGCGGTCGGCGCGGCCGAGGGCGTCGAGCCCGCCATTCTGATGATTTCGCTCGGCGATCGCCCGTTGATGCTCGCGCCGCTCGGCATCGAGCGCCGCATGGGCGCGCGATGCCTGGTCTGGCTCGGCGGAAGGCTCGCCGACTACAAGGGGCCGTTGCTCGCGCGCGACTTCGCCGAGCGCCTGCCGGTCGGACGCTTCGCCGCGCTCTGGCCGAAGATCGTTCGCTCGCTCCCGAAGCACGATGTCGTTCTGTTTGAAAATCAGCCGGCGCGGCTCGGCCGGCTCGCCAATCCCTTCGTCGCGCTGGGCGGCGAAATCGCCGCCGATGCCGGCTATCTCTTCGCGCTGCCGGCGAACCCCGACGAACTCTCCGCCCGCTTCCGGCCCGAGACGCGCCGCACCGACCGCGTCAAGGAGCGCAGGCTCGGCGAGCAGGGCGAACTCGCCTTCCGCATCGCGAAGACGCCGACCGAAGCCCGCGCCATGGCCCGTATCATCCTCGACGCGAAGGCCGCGCAACTCCGCGCGCAAGGCATCGTTTCGATCTTCGAGGACGAAGCCCACCGCGCCGCCTATCTCGAACTCGCCTCGCTGCCTTGCGAGGACGGGCTGATGCATCTGCAGGTCGCCTCGCTCACGCTCGACGGCGAGATGATCTCGGGCAGCATCGCCCATATCTGGCATGGCCGCGCCACGCTGATGGTGCATGTCTACGATCCGCGTTTCGCGAAGCTCTCGCCGGGCCGTCTCCATCTGCT
>NZ_DATKFR010000193.1:0-17110 GCF_035511255.1 Parvibaculum sp. | reverse complement strand
CAGCGCGACCATCCGCATCGGAACGCTGCCGGGCCAGACGACGCCGACCGTCGTTCCGGCGATGGCGATCGCGCTCCAGATCGCCCGCAACGTTCAGAAGGGGATCAACCGCTTCGATATTCGCCTCGATCCGCCCGAACTCGGCCGCATCGATGTGCGCATGGAGGTCCAGAAGGACGGCCATGTCGCCGCTCACATGACGGTCGAGCACGCCTCGACGCTCGATCTTCTGCAGCGCGACGCGCGCGCCTTGCAGCAGGCGCTCAGCGACGCCGGTCTCCAGGCCGACTCGGACAGTCTGAGCTTCTCGCTGCAGGACCAGAGCAGCGGCGGCAATGCGCAGGACTCGTCCGGCAGCAATGCCGGCAGCAGTCCGCTCGATACCGGCGGAGCAGAAGAGACCGTCAAGGGGCCCGTCTACAACCTCAACCTGTCCGCCTCGGGCGGTGTCGACATCCGCGTCTGATACGGAAGGAAGTTCCTCATGAGCGTCGAATCCATAGCGGCTGCGGCCGCCTCCGCATCGAGCAGTTCGTCGAGCACCGCATCGACGGCGTTGTCGGGCAATTACGAAATGTTCCTGACGCTGCTGACCACGCAGCTCCAGCATCAGGATCCGACGAATCCGATGGATTCCTCGGAGTTCACCAGTCAGCTCGTCCAGTATTCGAGCGTCGAGCAGCAGATCCAGGCAAACAAGAATCTCGAAACGCTGATTTCGACTGTCGGTAACCAGAACGCGACCTTCGCGATCAATATGCTTGGCAAGGAGGTCACGGCGGTCGGCACGGGCGCCGCGCTGGCCGACGGCAAGGCGAACTGGGGTTACAACCTTGCCAGCGATGCCGCCAGCGTCAATGTCAGCGTGCTCGATTCCAACGGCAATACCGTCTATTCGACCTCGCTGTCCAACCAGGAAGCCGGTAATCAGACCTTTACCTGGGACGGCAAGGACAGCGCGGGCACGGCCCAGCCCGACGGCACTTACTACATCAGTGTCACAGCGAACGACGCGAGCGGCACGGCCGTCGCCGCGACCACCACGATCACCGGAAAGGTGACGGCGGTCGACTTCAGCAACGGCACCCCCAAGGTCACCGTCAACGGCGCCCAGGTCGACTACGCCAACATTACCGCCGTTTCGAACCCATCTTGAGGCAAACGTCCCGGGATGAAACGGTAAGCCTTTGATTTTGGTTCAATTTTACGAAGCGGCTTAGCCGTTTCTTAAACGGACTTCACTAAGGTGCCTGTCAGTAATTGAGCACGGAGATTCTGTTCGATGAGCGAGCAGCCAACGCACAAGATCAACTACGTCATCGGGCCGGACGGAAGCCCGCTGACCGTGGCTGACCTGCCGCCATCGGACACGAAGCGCTGGGTCATCCGCCGCAAGGCCGAGGTCGTAGCCGCGGTTCGGGGTGGTCTGATCAGCCTCGATGACGCCTGCCGGCGCTATACGCTCACGGTCGAGGAATTTCTGAGCTGGCAGCGCTCGATCGAGCGCCACGGCCTGGCGGGACTGCGCGCGACGCGCGTCCAGCAGTACAGGCAGTAAGGTAGAGCCGTTACCGCGTACTTGCTGTTCTGATCGCGCCGGCGAAGTTCCTTCGCCGGCGTTTTCCGTTTTGTTCTCTCCTCCCGCCTTCGATCGGCAAAAATTGCCGGGCGCGTTAAGCATCTGTTTAGCTTACGCGCGGTAATTATTACCTACCGGCACAGGGTCGGGGATCCGCTTGGGCTTCTGGGCATATCGGGCGCGGATCTTCGGAGGGCAAAGAAATTGCCGCACACCTAGTGTCTTGCACCGACGTTTGTCCAAGGACAGGGCCGACGTTTCGGGGCGGTGACACTTGAGGTGGGAACGTGGGCGGCTTTTCGAATCTGTTCAACTCATTGGGTCTTGTCCGGCTGGTAACGCTCGGCGCCGTGGCGCTGTCGCTGCTCGGCTTCTTCGCCTATATCGGCTTGCGCATGACGTCGGAGCCAATGGCGCTCCTTTATGCGGACGTCGCGCAGGAAGACGCCGGCAAGATCGGCGCCACGCTCGACGCGATGAAGGTGACATACGAGCTGCGCGGCGATGGCAGCACCATTTATGTGCCCGAAAGCCAGGTTTTGAAGCTTCGCATGGCGCTGGCGACCAAGGGGCTCCCCTCAGGCGGCAGCGTCGGCTACGAAATTTTCGACAATGCCGATGCGCTCGGCACGACGAACTTCCTGCAGAACATCAATCATCTGCGCGCGCTTGAGGGCGAGCTATCGCGCACCATCCGTTCTATCGACGGCATTGATGGCGTCCGCGTCCATCTGGTCCTGCCCGAACGTGAACTCTTCTCCCGCGACAAGCGCGATCCATCGGCGTCGATCGTCCTCAAGGTTCGCGGCACGCTTAGCGTCCAACAGGTAAAGGCGATCCAGCAACTCGTCGCCTCGGCGGTCGAAGGTCTTACGCCGGGCCATGTGTCGATCGTCGATGAGCGCGGCAGCCTGCTTGCGAGCGGTATGGGCGATGACGGGCAGGCGATGATCACGGCTACGGTCGAAGAGCAGCGCGCCGCTTACGAGAACCGCCTGCGTACGCATGTCGAAGACATCATCCAGCGGGTCGTCGGCCAGGACAAGGCGCGCGTCGAAGTGACGGCGCAGATGGATTACAACCGCGTCACCCAGACCTCCGACACCTACGATCCGAACGGCCAGGTCGTCCGCTCGACACAAACCGTCGAGGACAAGTCGAACAACACCGACGGAAAGCAGGCGCAGTCGGTGTCGGTCGGCAACAATTTGCCGAATGCCAATCTCGGCGGTTCCCAAGACCAGGGCACGACCTCACAGCAGACGTCGAACCGCAACGAGGAAACAGTCAACTACGAGATCTCCCGCACCACCAAGACCGAAACGCTCGAGCCTGGTCGCGTCAAGCGCATCTCCGTGGCCGTTCTCGTCGATGGAAACTACACAAAAGATGCAGACGGCAAATCCGTCTACGCCCCGCGCTCCGAACAGGAAATCGCGAAAATTCAGGCTCTCGTAAAGTCCGCGATCGGCTTCGACGACGCCCGAGGCGACCATGTCGAAGTCATCAACCTGCAGTTTGCCGAACCCCTCGCCGTCGATCCGGTGGCGGCGGTCGAGGCGCCGTTCCTCGGGCTGAGCAAGGCCGATTACATGCGGATCGGTCAGCTTGGCGTGCTTTCGATCCTCGCACTTATCGCCATGTTCTTCGTCATCCGCCCGATGCTGGGCAGCCTCGCCGGCGCTGGCATCGGCCGCGGTACGGCAATGCCAGCGCTCGGCATGAGCCCGGCTGCGGCAAGCGCTGGCGCCCTTCCCGCCCCGGATGGATCGGTTTCCGGCGGCGACATTTCGCGGGCGCTGATGGAAGGCGCCGGCCAGAACATCGACGAAGACATGATGATCGACATCGCACAGGTGGCCGGGAAGGTGAAGCATTCCTCGGTCAAGAAGATCGGCGAGCTCGTCGTCGATCATCCCGACGAATCCATTTCCATTCTCCGCAGCTGGCTGCACGAAACCGCCTGAGGATCGAACCAGTGGCAACCGCACCGAAAAAAGTAGAAGACAAGGCCATGTCGGGCCCGCAGAAGGCGGCGATTTTCATGCTTGCGCTGGGCGCCGACGACGCGGCCTCGCTCTGGGAAATGTTCGACGACGACGAGATCAGGGAAATGTCCCAGATCATGTCGACGCTCGGCACCGTGCAGGCCGGCACGGTCGAAAAGCTGCTGGTCGAATTCGCGTCCAAGATGTCCGGCACCGGCGCGCTCGTTGGCTCGTATGAATCGACCGAGCGCCTGCTCTCGAAATTTCTCCCCGAAGACCGCGTCAACTCGGTCATGGACGAAATTCGCGGACCCGCTGGCCGTACGATGTGGGAAAAGCTCGGCAACGTGAATGAGCAGGTGCTGGCGAGCTACCTGAAAAACGAATATCCACAGACCGTCGCCGTCGTGCTCTCGAAGGTGAAGGCCGAACACGCGGCCCGCGTCCTCGGGCACTTGCCGGAAGATTTCGCCCTTGAGGTTGTGACACGCATGCTCCGTATGGAAGCCGTGCAGAAGGACATTCTCGACAAGGTCGAACAGACGCTGCGCGCCGAATTCATGTCGAACCTGTCGCGCACCAATCGCCGCGACAGTCACGAACTGATGGCGGAAATTTTCAACAATTTCGACCGTCAGACAGAAGGCCGCTTCCTTGCCGCGCTGGAAGAGCGCAGCCGTGACTCGGCCGAAAAGATCAAAGCGCTGATGTTCACCTTCGAGGACCTCGGAAAGCTCGATCCGGGCTCGGTGCAGACGCTGCTGCGCGCCGTGGACAAAAACAAGCTCGCAATTGCGCTCAAGGGGTCCTCCGACGCGCTGCGCGATCTCTTCTTTGCCAACATGTCGGAACGCGCCGGCAAGATCATGCGCGAAGACATGGAGATGATGGGCCCCGTCCGCCTGAAGGACGTCGACGATGCGCAGATGACGATGGTCAACATCGCCAAGGATCTCGCCCAGAAAGGCGAAATCATGATTGCGCAGAACAACGACGAAGACGAATTGATCTACTGAGCGGATACCCCGGACGCAGTGCAGATGGACATGAAGCAGGCAGTCAAATTCACCTTCGACAGGCGTTTCGACGACGGACCGGAAACCGTCGTCATCCCGGCCGTGCAGCCGAAGGCCTACTTCACGGCCGAGGACGTCGAACGGGCGCGCACCGACGGCTACGCCGCCGGGTTTGCGTCCGGAGAGGCCGAAGCGACGATGCGGGCCGATCGCGAAATCGGCGACGCCATGGAAAGTTTCGCGGCGAATGCGGCGAGCCTGCTCAATGCACTCCAGGCGGAGAGCGCCTCGCTCAGGGCCATGTCCACCGCGCTTGCCTTCACCATCGCGCGCAAGCTCGCGCCGGCTCTGATTGCAGCGCGGCCCGAGGCAGAGATCGAGTCCGTCCTCCGCGACTGTCTCGGCCATCTCAATCGCGAGCCTCATATCGTGCTCCGCGTCGCCGACGCACTGGTCGGGAGATTGAAGGAGATCGTCGACCGGATGGCGCATGAGCGCGGTCTGACCGGGCGCATCATTCTGCTGGGTCAAGGCGACATCGCCGAAGGCGATTGCATCGTCGAATGGGCCGATGGCGGCGTCATGCGCTCGCGTGCAGAGATCGAAAAGGAAATATCCGAAATCATCGCCCGATATGCGGAAACCCTCGCCACGCCGCAAGCCGACAACAGCCTCGCGATGCCCGAAGCATCGACGCACAAAACTTTCTGAGAGCTAGGAGCTCAAAAATGGCCGACCAGGACGACGAAATCGCGTTGCCGGATCTCGCAAATGCCGAGCCTCTTTCGGCCGAGAGCCACACCTTCGGCATGGACGATCCGGAGCGGGTGCGCACGGCGCAGGAACTCGAAGCCGTGTTCGAGGTACCGGTGAATGTCTCGGCCGTGCTCGGCAAGACGCATATGGAGGTGTCGAGCCTGCTGAAGCTCGGGCGCGGCACCATCGTCGAACTCGACCGCAAGGTCGGCGAGGCGATCGACATCTATGTGAACGACCGCCTGGTCGCGCGCGGCGAAGTCGTCGTCGTCGATGACCGGCTCGGCGTCACCATGACAGAAATCGTCAAGGGCGAAGTGGGTTGAACGCGACCCGTCGGCCTGAACCATCAATGCTTGCAAGAATGAAGAAAGAGGAGTGTCGCATATGCGCCTTCTGATCGTCGGAACCCTGAACGGCCAACTCTCCACCGCCACCAAGATGGCGATGGCGAAGGGCGCCAAGGTGACGCATACCGAAACGGCCGAACAGGCTCTCGAAACCCTGCGCGCCGGTCGCGGCGCGGACCTTCTCATGGTCGACGTCGGTTGCGACATCGCCGGGCTCATCCAGCAGCTGCAGAGCGAGCATATCTGCATTCCCGTCGTCGCCTGCGGCATCGATCCTGACACGCGCGCCGCTGTCGCGGCGATCAAGGCCGGCGCGAAGGAGTATATTCCGCTGCCGCCCGACGCCGAACTGATTGCCGCCGTTCTCGCCGCAGTCGCCGACGACGGCCATTCGCTCGTCTTCAAGGATCCGAAGATGGCGGACATGATCCGTCTCGCAGATCAGGTCGCGCCGTCCGACGCCAGTATTCTCATCACGGGCGAATCCGGCACCGGCAAGGAAGTCATGGCGCGCTATCTGCATCGCAAGTCGCTGCGCCGCGACAAGCCCTTCATCTCGGTCAACTGCGCCGCCATCCCGGAAAACCTGCTCGAGTCCGAACTTTTCGGTCACGAGAAGGGCGCCTTCACCGGCGCCGTATCGCGGCGTATCGGCAAGTTCGAAGAGGCCGACGGTGGCACGCTGCTGCTTGACGAAATCAGCGAAATGGACCTCCGCCTCCAGGCAAAGCTCCTGCGCGCGATCCAGGAACGCGAGATCGACCGCGTCGGCGGCAAAGCCCCCGTCAAGGTCAATATCCGCATCATCGCGACGTCGAACCGCGACCTGCAGGGCGATGCTCGCGCGGGCCGTTTCCGCGAGGACCTTTTCTATCGCCTGAACGTCGTCAATCTCAAACTGCCGCCGCTGCGCGACCGGCCGGCCGACATTCTGGCGCTGGCCGACCATTTCGGCGATCGCTACGCGAAGGCGAACGGCATACCTGCGAAACCGATTTCGATCGACGCGCGTCGCTTCCTCACCCGTCATCAATGGACGGGCAACGTGCGTGAACTCGAGAATACCATGCACCGGGCGGTTCTTCTGGCTACCGGCCCTGAAATCGACGTCGAGGCGATCCGCCTTCCGGATGGGTCCCGCCACGACGAGCCGGCGCCCGTACTCGGCGTCGCGCAGAGAGCGGCCATCGCCGCCGACGCGGCGAGCCGCAGCTTCATCGGCCGCACGGTCGCCGAAGTCGAGCAGGACCTCATCCTGCAGACGCTCGACCATTGCCTCGGCAACCGCACCCATGCCGCGAATATTCTCGGCATCTCGATCCGCACGCTCCGTAACAAGCTGAAGGAATACAGCGAAGCCGGCATCGCCGTGCCCGTTCCGGGCGGCGAGCAGCGCGTCAGTTTCGGCTGAACGTCAACAACAAGACGGACCTGACGGGGACCAATCCAGATGAGCGAAGCCAGTATGGCTAATTCGAAGACCGGCGGGCCGCTGAGCGGGTTCGGCTTTCCCGGCCTGACCCTAGCCGGTGTGCTCGGCAACTTTGCCAAGCGCGGCGATCTCGCACTCGCCATCGGCGTGATGACGATCATCGTCGTCCTCATCTTGCCGATGCCGGCTTTCTTGCTCGATTTTTCGCTCGCGATCTCGATCACCTTTTCGGTGCTCGTGCTGATGACGGCGCTCTTCATCCAGAAGCCGCTCGAATTCAGTGCCTTCCCGACCGTGCTCCTGATCGCAACGATGTTGCGCCTCGCGCTCAATCTCGCCTCGACGCGCCTGATCCTCTCCCACGGCCATGACGGGACCGCCGCCGCCGGCAAGGTCATCGAGGCGTTCGGCCATTTCGTGATGCAGGGCAATTTTGTCATCGGCGTGATCGTCTTTGCGATCCTGATCATCGTCAACTTCGTCGTCATCACCAAGGGTTCGGGCCGCATCGCGGAAGTCGCGGCGCGCTTCACCCTGGATGCCATGCCCGGCAAGCAGATGGCGATCGACGCAGATCTCTCAGCCGGCCTCATCGACGAGAAGGTCGCGCGCCAGCGTCGAAGCGATCTCGAAAATGAAAGCTCCTTCTTCGGCGCGATGGACGGCGCCTCGAAGTTCGTCCGCGGCGACGCCGTCGCCGGCCTTCTCATTACCTTCATCAACGTCGTCGGCGGGATCATCGTCGGTGTGGCGCAGAACAATCTTTCCTTCGCCGACGCGGCGCAGACCTATACGATCCTGACCGTCGGCGACGGTCTCGTCAGCCAGATTCCGGCTCTCATCGTTTCGACCGCCGCAGGCCTTCTGGTCTCGAAAGCGGGCGTCGAGGGTGCCGCCGACCAGGCGCTTTTCGAACAGCTTTCAGGCTATCCGCAAGCTCTGGGCATGTCGTCGGTGGTCATGGGCATCATGGCGCTGCTCCCGGGCCTGCCGATGATACCGTTCCTGCTTCTCTCCGCCGGAGCCGGCAGTCTCGCCTTTTATGTGACGAAGGCACGCCGCCTCAAAGCCGAGGGACTCGTCCAGGCGGAGGCTGCCGAAAGCGAAGCCGCGCCCGTGGCCGAGGAGCCGATCGGCACGGCGCTGCGCATGGACGAACTTCGTCTCGAAATCGGCTACGCGCTGCTGCCGCTCATCAACGGCAAGGATCATCAGAAGCTCACCGACCAGATCAAGGCGCTCCGCCGGCAGCTTGCCGCCGACATGGGCTTCGTCATGCCTTCGGTGCGTATTCTCGACAATGTGCAGATCGACTCGAATGCCTATTCGATCCGCGTCAAGGAAGTCGAGGCCGGTCGCGGCGAGGTCTATGTCAACCAGCTTCTGGTCATGGATCCGCATGGCGGACGCATCGAGCTCCCGGGCCTCCACACGACGGAGCCCGCTTTCGGCCTCCCCGCGACCTGGATCGACGAAGGTCTGCGCGAGGAAGCTTCCTTCCGTGGTTATACCGTCGTCGATCCGCCGACCGTGCTCACCACGCATCTCACGGAGATCATCCGGGACAACATGGCCGACCTCCTTTCCTATGCGGAGGTCCAGAAGCTCATCGACGAACTCGGCAAGGAGCATAAGAAGCTGGTCGACGACATTGTGCCGACCCAGATCACCGTTACGGGTATCCAGCGCGTATTGCAGACGCTTCTCAACGAGCGCATCTCGATCCGGGATCTTCCGACGATCATGGAAGGCATTGCGGAAGCCGTCGGCCACACGCAGAGCCTCAACCTCATCACGGAACATGTCCGCGCGCGTCTCGCCCGGCAGATTTGCGCCTCGCATTCCGACGCGAACAACACACTGCCCCTCCTCACGCTCTCGCCGCGCTGGGAGCAGTCCTTCGCCGAGTCGCTGGTCGGTCAGGGCGAAGAGAAGCAGCTCGCCATGCAGCCGTCGAAGCTTCAGGAATTCATCGCCTCGGTCCGCGACATGTTTGAAGAAGCGGGCCGTGCTGGCGAGGTGCCGGTGCTCTTGACGAGCCCCGGTGTCAGGCCCTATGTGCGTTCGATCATCGAGCGCTTCAGGCCGCAGACCTTCGTCATGTCGCAGAACGAAATCCATCCGCGTGTGCGGCTGCGGACCGTCGGTTCGATTTAACGGCAGGACGGACACGTGCGGCTCAGGACCTTCATCGCGGCGGATATGGCGGAAGCCATAGACCAGGTGCGCCGCGAGCTCGGACCCGAGGCGATCATCGTTTCGAATTTCATCAACGATGCCGGACGCATGGAAGTCACGGCGGCGATTGAGAGCCGCCCGAAAATGGCAAGCCCTTCGCACCCGGCAAGCCTGCCCGACATCGAAGCCTCGCTCGAGCAGATGCTCCGTGATCGCCTCCGGGCTGGGCCGCTCCCGCGACGCGACCATGCCGATGCGTCGCCGCAGCCGACGGCGCCCGTCCATTCGGGCATTTCCTTCGACGAGACGCTGATCGCCACCGCACTCGATGCGCAAGGCGTGCCTCCCTCCCTTCGCGATGCGCTCGTCGCCGCCGCCACGGCGCTCGGCAGCGACGATGCGCTTGCCGCTCTCGCCCATGCATTCGAGGTCCGTTTTTCCTTCGAGCCCGTGCCCACTCATCCGCAGGCGCCGATCATGTTGGTCGGCCTGCCCGGCTCCGGCAAGACTGTCACCATGGCAAAGCTCGCCGCCAACGCGCTGATCGGCGGTGCGAGCGTCGACCTCATCACCACCGATAGCGCACGCGCCGGTGCCGCCGCGCAATCCGAAGCCTATGGCAAGCTTCTCGATGTCGCCGTTCATCCGGCGGCGAATCTCGACGAACTCTCCATTCTTCTCGATGAAAGGGCTGAGGCGAGAAGCCACCGATCCGCAAGCGTCTGCTTCATCGACACGACAGGCGTCAATCCTTTCGACTGCGGCGAGTTCGACGCCCTGAGACGCTTGGCCGACGGCGCCCATCTCGTCGCCGGCGTCGAACCCGTTCTGGTTCTTTCCGCCGCGGGCGATGCGCTGGTGCTGTCGGAAGCTGCGGGCAGGTTCGCCGAGCTTGGCGTCCGTCGCCTCATCGTCACGCAGCTCGACATCGCGCGTCGTCTCGGCCCGACGCTCGCGGCCGCCGACCGCGCAGGCTTTGCGCTGGCGCAACTGAGCGTGACGCCCTATCTCGCGCGAGGTCTCGCCTCAATGAATTCGCTTGTTTGCGCGCGCCTCATTCTCGATACGCGCGACAGGCGTGCCGACACTCCCGTTCTCGCCGCCGTGTAACAGATCAGTCAGGATCCCCAATGACCAGCCCGCGCATGATCCAGATCGCCTCCGGCAAAGGCGGCGTCGGCAAGACCTGGCTCTCGGTCACGCTGGCCGAAGCGCTCGCTGCAATGCATCGCGATGTCCTCCTCTTCGACGGCGATCTTGGCCTCGCCAATGTGGACGTGCATCTCGGCCTCGTGCCAACGCTTGATCTCGGCTCCGTCATTGCAGGCCGCGCGCGGATCGAGGAAGCGATCACGACCTACGAGATTCCCTCGGTTTCGGGCGCGGCGGGCGGCGTCAAGTTCGATGTGCTGGCCGGCAAGTCCGGGTCCGGCGTGTTGAGCGCGCTGACGCGGACCGAAATCGCGGGTATCGCGCGTGCGTTGAGCCGACTTTCCGAACGCTATGCGCATGTGGTGATCGACCTTGCGGCGGGCCTAGACCAGTCCGTCATGGCACTCTGCACACCCGACAGCACGACTCTCGTCGTGGTCACCGATGAGCCGACCTCGCTTACCGACGCCTATGCCTTCATCAAGCTCCTGACCCTCCAGGACGCCGAAGCCGACATCCGCGTCATCGTCAACTTCGCGAATGATCGCGAGCACGCCTGGCGGACCCATGCGGCATTAACCAACGCCTGCAAGACCTTTCTCGGCATCGCCCCGCCGCTCGCCGGCTTTGTGCCCCGCGACAATCTCGTGCGCGACGCCATCCGTCGGCAGACGCCAATCCTCTTTCGTCATCCGCAAGCGAAGGCGAGTGAAGCCGTCCGGAAGCTCGCCCGGGATTTGCTCGTGCCGCTCCCGAAATCGACCCCCGGGCCGGTGCTGCGCCGCGGCGCATGACGCTTTTGCGACGCACACGAATTATTGTTGCACTGCAATCGCGGTAGACGTCGTCCCAAATTGAGCTAACCTGTGCCTGCTTCGCATCGAGGCAGTCTGCCTTCAGACGAGGCAGTTCCGTATCGCAAAGGTTGGGGGGACCAATGCAGCAGCTCACCGAATATCTCAATCAGGCCTGCGCGCTCGCGGCTCAGGGCTTCGACACCGTCAACTCCGTGCAGGGCATCGTCATCGCGGTCATCGCCGCCGGCCTGATGCGGCGCTACAATCAGATCGTCGGCTGGACGATCGGCGCGACCCTTGTGCATGAAGCCGCAAATATCGTCCGTCGCGTGCTCGCGCATGACGCAAGCCCGCTGCCGAATTTCGGCGACGTCACCTATTGGAAACTCGTCGGGATTCGCTTCGTCGGCTATCTGGTGGCGATCAGCATCATCTATTTGATCCGCCGCCTCGTCCTGCGCGGCTGAGACCGCACTTCAATCGCGGAAATTTTCATACTGAAGGGGCTGCTCGATGGGCAGCCCCTTCACGAATTGAATGGCCGCCTGCAGGTCGTCCCTCTTCTTGCCCGAGACGCGCAACTCGTCGCCCTGGATGGCGACCTGCACCTTCAGGTTCGATCCCTTCAAATCCTTGACGATGCGCTTGGCGAGTTCCTTGTCGATGCCCTCGCGAATCGCGACCTTCTGACGGACGCTCTGGCCGGCCGCTTTCTCCGGGTCCTTGTAATCGAGAATGCCGGATTCGATTTTCCGCCGCGCGAGATGACCCTGCAGCAACTCATGCATCTGCTTCAGCTTCAGTTCGTCGTCGGCGTTGATCGTGATCTCCTGCTCCTTGCGCTCGATCGTACAATGCGATCCCTTGAAATCGTAACGGGTCGCGATCTCGCGGATCACGTTTTGCAGCGCGTTGTCGATTTCCTGGAAGTCGGTCTTGGAGACGATGTCGAAGGAAGGCATGAGCGTTCGCCCTTTTCTTGAAGAAGGGCGCTCATTCTAACGAAGCTGTCGCAAGAGTGAAGTGAGAAGGACGGAGGGTCGCGCGCTATTGACGGCGGTGGATGCCGAGTGCGATTTCGTCGAGTTCGATCTGCTCGACCCGAACCGCCTCCCTGCGCTGGCGGCGCTTGCGATTGTCCTCTACGATCTCGTATTTCTTGAGTTCGCGGAAGGCAGCCGCCAGTTCCTCCTTGGCGACCTCGATCTGGCGCTCGATATCCTCGATCGAATTGAGGATGTTCTGACGACGCCGGATGACCGACTTGGCGAACATTGGATAGGCGAAATGTGCGACGTCCGAAATGCCGGCCTTCTGTTGTTCGGCCAGCACCTGCGCCTCGAGTTCGCGCTCGCGCACGCGGAATTCCTGCACCATCAACTCGAGCTCGGCAACCTTGCGGCGCTTTTCGTCGGCGTGGAAGCGGTGAAGTCGGATAAGCGATTCCCGATTGCGCATCATTCAGCCTCCCTCGGCGCCGGTGTCCGGGACAGGATGTCGGTAAGCATGGCGTAACCGGCCGCCATTCCGGTCGCCTCGTCCTTCCTCTGTCCGAGAAAGGCGTCGAGGGCGGGCTGATAGAAAATCGCCTCATCGACAAGCGGATCGGAGCCGGGGCGATAGGCGCCGAGGCGGATCAGTTCTTCCATGTCGTCATAGGTCGACATCAGTACTCGCGCACGGCGTATCAGCGCGTTCTCTTCCTCGCTGTTGCAACCCGGCATGGTGCGCGAAATCGACTTCAGAACGTTGATGGCCGGATAGCGACCGCGTTCGGCGATGGAGCGCTCCATCACGATATGGCCGTCGAGGATACCGCGCACGGCGTCGGCCACCGGCTCGTTGTGATCGTCGCCATCGACCAGAACCGTAAAGAGGCTGGAAATGCTGCCATGGCCCGTCCCCGGGCCGGCGCGCTCGAGAAGCTTCGGCAGTTCGGCGAAGACGGTCGGCGTGTAGCCCTTGCTGGTCGGCGGTTCGCCGGCGGACAGGCCGATCTCGCGCTGCGCCATGGCAAAGCGGGTCACGCTGTCCATCATGCAGAGCACGTCCTTGTCGTGATCGCGGAAATATTCTGCGATGCTCATTGTGAGATAGGCGGCCTGACGGCGCATCAGCGCGGCTTCATCCGAGGTCGCAACGACCACGACCGAGCGCGCGAGACCTTCGGGGCCGAGATCGTCCTCGAGAAATTCCTGCACCTCGCGGCCACGCTCGCCAACGAGCCCGATCACCGCGACGTCACAAGATGTATTGCGGGCTAGCATCGAAAGGAGAACGGATTTGCCGACGCCAGAGCCGGCGAAGATGCCCATGCGTTGCCCGCGGCACATCGAAAGAAAGGTGTTCATGGCGCGGACACCCAGATCGACCTTGCCCTTCACGCGCTGGCGATGATGGGCTGGCGGCGGCAGACTCCGCAGCGAATAGGGCTCGGCACCCTGCGCGAGCGGGCCCTTGCCGTCGATCGGCTCACCCATCGCGTTGACGACCCGGCCGAGCCAGGCATGAGAGGGATAGACATGGGGCTCTTCGGCGCTGACGACGGCCTTGCAGCCAACGCCGATACCGGAGAGCTGGCCAAAGGGCAGACAGAGCGCGCGGCCGTCGCGAAAACCGACAACCTCACACTCTATATCTGCACCGGTGCGGCTGGACACGCTCAACCGGCTGCCGACGCCCATGGCATGGAGCGGACCGGCGACCTCGACCATCAGCCCCTGAATGCTGACGACCCGCCCGTAATGTCCGACCTCGGCAACTGCGCCGATCTCCGCCAATAAAGCCCGCACGTCCTAGGTCCCCGCATCCAGCAACCGTTATGGGGAGTCCGGCTTCCCCAATGATTGGGTAATCATGACGGCAAGACTTTAAGACGGCGTAAACCTTGGCGGTTGAAGCTGAGCCTCGACGACCGCCCGCCCACAACCCGCCTCGCGCGAAAATGGTGAAGTCTTCGGTTTGGACCTATCTCCCGTCTCGTTTACGGGAAAAAAAGCGATCTGAACGAGCCCTTAACTGAACGTATGAATTTTTCTCAAATTCTTTGACTTCGGTTAACCTTTATTAACCAATTGGCGCTATCTTCACCATCGTGGATTTAACTTTTGGGCCGCAGCGGCGGAAATATGACTTTCCGCGGCGAAGAGGGGGACCATGCGAGTTCTGCTCATCGAAGACGACAGTGCAACCGCTCAGAGCATCGAACTGATGCTGAAATCTGACGGGTTTAATGTGTACACCACCGACCTCGGCGAAGAGGGGGTCGATCTCGGTAAGCTTTACGACTACGACATCATCCTTCTCGACCTTAACCTTCCCGACATGAGCGGCTATGAGGTTCTCAAATCGCTGCGCCTCGGCAAGGTGGCGACACCGATCCTGATCCTTTCGGGTCTGGCCGGCATCGAGAACAAGGTCCGCGGTCTCGGCTTCGGCGCCGACGATTACATGACCAAGCCCTTCCATAAGGACGAACTCGTCGCCCGCATCCATGCGGTGGTGCGCCGTTCGAAGGGGCATTCCCAGTCCGTCATCAATACGGGCAAGCTCACCGTCAATCTCGACACCAAGACGGTCGAGGTCGATGGCGCGCGCGTCCATCTGACCGGCAAGGAATACCAGATGCTGGAGCTGCTCTCGCTCCGCAAGGGTACGACGCTCACCAAGGAGATGTTCCTCAATCATCTCTATGGCGGTATGGACGAGCCGGAACTCAAGATCATCGACGTGTTCATCTGCAAGCTCCGCAAGAAGCTCGCGGCGTCCACGGGTGGCGATCACTACATCGAAACCGTGTGGGGACGGGGCTATGTGCTGCGCGATCCCTCAGAGGGAGCCATGCCGGTCCAGGCCTCGGCCTGATCGGGCATCCCGCGCGCATGAATCGGGGAAGGGCGTCTCGCGAGAGACGCCCTTTTTCGTATGAGGAGTGGATGAGGATTATGCTGCGGCCTTCGTCTCGATGACGAAGGCCTCGCCTTCCATCCGGGCTTCGATCACGAGGCCGAGCGAACGCGCGACAAGGCCCGTGAAGTAAGGCTGGGCTGCCCGCGCATCGAGAAAATGTTCGGGATCGCGGCCGCCCAGGAATTTCGCCGTCTCGTCAGGTATACGCGCCGCCTGCCCCTTGGTGCTAACCCTGAGATGCGGATGCGCCAGATCGCTACCGACATGCACCGCGATGTCTCCGCCTCTCGGAATGGAGGCGATGCCGATCAGCAGCATGTTGAGCAACAGCTTCACATAGTCCTTGCCGATGGTCGCGTGCGGCGCGTCCCAGGCGAGCGTCGCCTTCTCGCTTTTCATCAGTCCCTCGGCGACCGCCTTCGCGTCGCCGAGATCGAGTTCCGCACCGGCCGACCCGGCGGCGCCGAAAGCGAGCCGTGCGAACTGCAGCTTGGCGGAAGCCTGCGCCGCGCTCTTCGTGATGAGTTCCATCGCATGGGTACGCATCTCGGCATCGTCGTCGTCTGCCAGCACCTCGAGCCCGTTGGTGATCGCTCCGACAGGGCTGATCACGTCGTGGCAGACGCGGCTGCAGAGAAGTGCCGCCAGTTCCAGCGCCGAAATGTCGCCTGCTTCGCTCATGCCCGATCGCCCCACTCTGTCATTCAAGCCCTATAATGCTGATAGCATCGCCCCGCGCCGGATGCCAGCCCCGGAGCGCCCTCCCGGTCTGCTTGGCCCCGTCCTGCACCGGCGTTGCTGTCGCGGCCTTCTGCCGTAAAGGACACGAAATGAGTCATGTAACCGATCTTGCGGCGCTGACGGCGGAGCTCAGACGTCTCTCCGTCGAGGCGGGCGCAGCCATCATGGCGCATTACGAAAGCGGCATTGAAGCGAGCCACAAGGAGGACGATAGCCCCGTCACCGCCGCCGACCACGACGCCGAGCACATCATTCTGAACGGGCTCCATCGCATTGCGCCCGATATTCCGGTCGTCTCGGAGGAGCAGGCCGCCGCCGGATATATCCCCGAGATCGGCCGGCGCTTCTTCCTCGTCGATCCGCTGGACGGCACCAAGGAATTCCTGCGTAAGAACGGCGAATTCACGGTCAACATCGCCCTCGTCGAAGATCGCGCCCCGGTCGTCGGTGTCGTCTATGCGCCGGCCATGGAGCGGCTCTTCTACGGCCATGGGCCGGGGGAGGCTTATGAGCACCAGGTCTCTCCGTATACCAACGATCCTCTGGCGGGATGGTCGACGCCAAGGCACATCGCCGTTCGACAGCCCGCGGCCGATGGTCTCGTCGTCGCCGTTAGTCGCACACATCGCGACCACAAGACGGACGAATATCTCGACATGTACCGGGTGAAGGAATTTCTCGTTGCCGGATCGTCGCTCAAATTCGGCCTGATCGCGGCTGGAGAAGCCGATCTCTATCCGCGCCACGGACGCACCATGGAATGGGATACGGCGGCGGGTCATGCAGTACTTACGGCGGCCGGCGGCAGCGTCACGCTTCTCGACGGTGCGCCGCTTCTCTACGGCAAGACCGGACGCGGCCTGGACAATCCCTATTTCGTTGCGCGCGGCGGCCAATCGCGCTGAAGCAATCGCGCTCAGAAAAGAAACGGCGCTCCCTCGTCGAGGGAGCGCCGCATCCGTTGTGCTGTCGAGGCCACGGACTGTAACGAAGCAGGTAACAAGCGGCCGGCGCGGCTCCCGTAAGGCCCCACCTCGGGTGCCTGCGCCGGCCCCGCCCGCCAGATCGAACGGCGGCGGCAAGGCTATGCCGCCAAGGGAGCAAGCGCCATGCCAGTGAAAAACCGGCGGCTTCGTATCGGAACGGAACAGATCAGGGCTTCTTGACCCAGTTTCCGGACGCATCCTGAACAATCTGTCCCGAAGGTGTCTT
>NZ_DATKFR010000192.1:0-5905 GCF_035511255.1 Parvibaculum sp. | reverse complement strand
GCGATCGCCATGCCGCTTGCCGCGCGGCCGAAACGTTTGCCCGCAGGCGAGCTGTGCAGCGGCGCATAATGCGCCGAAGCCATCAGTCCTTCGGCGACGAGGAGATCGCGCGCCCTGGCGCGAAGGTCGCCCGTCTCGAAGACCAGCCAATAGATATGCCCGTTATGGCCGCAATGCTGCGGAACCGCCGCGCGGCGCGCGAGGCCGCGCGTTTCGAGCGAGGCCAACGCCTCGTGATAGCCGGTCCAGAGCGCGACGCGGCGGGCATTGATGCCGTCCGCCTGTTCGAGTTGCGCCAACAACAACGCGGCGGTGACTTCGCTCGGGAGGAACGATGAGCCGAGATCGACCCAGGTGTACTTGTCGACCTCGCCGCGGAAGAACTGGCTGCGATTGGTGCCTTTCTCGCGCACGATTTCGGCGCGCAGGCGATAGGCGGGATCGTTGACGAGGAGGGCGCCGCCTTCGCCCGCGATCACGTTCTTGCTCGCATGGAAGCTCAGCGCCGACAGCGCGCCGAAGGTGCCGAGCGGCTTTCCCTTGTAGGTCGCGCCGAAACCCTGCGCGGCATCTTCCGCGACAACGAGGTTATGCTCCTTCGCGACGGAGAGAATCGTGTCCATCTCGCAGCCGATACCGGCATAATGCACCGGCATGATCGCGCGGGTCTTCGGCGTGATCGCCTGTTCGATCAGCTTTTCGTCGATGTTGAGCGTGTCCGCGCGGATGTCGATGAAGACCGGCACGCCGCCCCGGAGCGCGATGGCGTTCGCGGTGCTGACGAAAGTGTAGGACGGCATGATGACTTCCTCGCCCGGCTCGATCTCGAGCAGGAGGCCGATCATGTCGAGCGCGCCGGTGCCCGAATGGGTCAGCAGGGCGCGGACGGCGCCGGTCTTCTGCTCCAGCAGGGCATGGCAGGCCCTGGTGAATTTACCATCCCCCATGAGCTGCTTTGCCGCGAGGACCTCGTCCAGATACTCTCTCTCGCGGCCGGCAAGGGTCGGCTCGTAATAGGGAATGGTCATGGGTATCTGCCAAGGGAGGGGATGGGCCGCTTGGGCCGGGACGCATGCCGCCCGGCTCCGATTCGGCGCTCATTCAACAGGCCCCCTTGCCGTTATGCAAGGGCCGCACGCCCCTGTACCGGCGGCGGGGCGGCGATGACCGCCCGCGTGCTGATCTGGTCGCTCGGCCGGCGCGGGGCGGCGCCGACCCACACGCTGGAAACGGCGCGGGCGCTGATGCGGCGCGGCGATCTCGAGCTCTCGCTCGGCATTTCGACGCAGGCGAGCCGCTTCGACGATCTTGCCGCGCTCGGTCTGCCGCTGCTCGCCATCGACACCTATCCGGCGCGGGCAAAGCCCTCGCTGCTGCCGACCTTGTGGCGGCTGCCGCGCGCGTTTTTCGCCTTCGCGCGATTTCTGCGGCGCCAGAAGATCGACATCGTCTTCTGCCCCTTCAGCCACCCCTGGAACGTCGTCTTCATTCCGCTCATTCATTTTTTCGGTTGCCGTTATGTGCTGAAGGTTCACGACGGCGCGGTCCATCCGGGCGACGATGTGAGCTCGCCGCAACGTCTGATCGACGCGGAGATATTGCGCGCGGACGGGCTCGTCGCGATGACCGAACATGTGAAGCGCCAGATCGTCTCGCGGCTCGGCATCGAACCGTCGGCGATCGCCGTCGCGCCGATGGGCCCTTATGAGATGGGGGCGGCGCCTCGGCGCGAGAACGCGGCGCCGACGCGGCTTCTCTTTTTCGGTCGCATCATGGCCTACAAGGGCATCGACACGCTGCTCGACGCCTTCGAGGCGTTGCGCCTCACGCATCCGTCGCTGACGCTCACCATCGCGGGCTCCGGCGACTTCTCGCCCTACGCGGCTCGCGCGAGGCGGCTCGGCGTCGAGGCCGACATCCGCTACATTCCCGAAGACGAAATACCGGCGATCTTTTCGAAGGCCGACATCGTCGTGCTGCCGCATCGGGAGGCGACGCAATCGGGCATTGTCTCGCTCGCGCAGGTCGCCGGCATTCCCGCCGTGGCGATGCCGGTCGGCGGGCTCGTCGAGCAGATCGAGGACGGCGTGACGGGCATCGTCGCGGACCAGGCGACGGCCGAAGGCCTCGCGCGCGCCGTGTCGCGGCTGCTCGACGACAAGGCGCTTTACGCGGCGGTGAGCGAGGGCGGCCTCATCCGCTCGCGCATGGTGTGGGACGTCGCGGCGGTGGAAATCGCCGCGCTCATCCGTCGTGTCGATGCCGTGCGGCCGCCGCGCTCTTTCTGGATGCGCGGGCCGAAGCGTTTCTTCGACATCGTCGCCTCTTCGCTCGCGCTTGTCGTCGCATCGCCTTTTGCGCTCGTGATCGCGGTCCTTGTCCGGCTCGATCTCGGCGCGCCCGTTCTCTTCCGTCACACGCGGCCCGGACTTCGCGGCCGGCCCTTCGAGCTTCTCAAGTTCCGCACCATGCGCGATGCGACGGATGCCGGGGGCAGGCCGCTCGCCGATCGCGAAAGGCTGACGCCTTTCGGCCGGCTTCTCCGATCGACCAGCCTCGACGAATTGCCGGAACTCTGGAACGTGCTCAGGGGCGACATGAGCCTTGTCGGCCCGCGCCCTTTGCTGACGGATTATCTCGCGGTCTATACGCAAGAGCAGGTGCGACGCCATGCCGTGCGGCCCGGCCTCACCGGCTGGGCGCAGGTCAACGGCCGCAATGCGCAGAGTTGGGACGCGCGCTTCCGCTTCGACCTCTTTTATGTCGAAAACGGCTCCTTCCTGCTGGACCTCCGGATCATTCTCCTCACAATCTGGCATGTGCTGGCGCGGCGCGGCATCAGCGCGGAAGGCCACGAGACCATGCCCCGCTTCGACGACGAGGTGAGGGCAGGGCGCGCCGAGGGAAGACGGGGGAAGGAATGAGCGGCATCTGGATACTGGGCGCGGGCGGCCACGCCAAGGTCGCGATCGCGACGGCGGAGGCGGGCGGTCTCGTCGTCGAGGGGCTCTTCGACGACGATCCGGCGAAGAACGGTTCGGCCGTGCTCGGCGTCGGCGTCAGTGCGCCGACGGCGCCGCTCGAATGGTGGCGCGAGACGGAGCGGGCGGCCTTTATCGCCATCGGCGCCAACAAGGTGCGGCAGCGTTTCGCGACCATGCTGCCGGCCCGCTGGACGACGCTCGTTCATCCGACCGCCTGGGTGCATGCCTCGAGCGATGTCGACGACGGCGCCTTTGTCTGCGCCGGCGCCATCGTTCAGCCAGACGCTTTTGTCGGTGCGCATGCGATCGTCAACACGGGCACCGTCATCGAGCATGATTGCCGTGTCGGTGCTTACGTTCACATCGCGAGCATGGCCTGTCTTGCCGGCGCCGCGCAGGTCGGCGAGGGAAGTTTCATCGGCGCGGGGGCCGTCATTCTGCCGGGCATCAAGGTCGGACAATGGGCGACCGTCGGCGCGGGCGCCGTGGTGACGAAGGACGTGCCGGACGGCGCGACCGTCGCCGGCGTTCCGGCGCGGCAGGGCGCCTGACGCAATGAGCGAGCGCATTTTCCTTTCGCCGCCGCATATGTCGGGACGCGAGCGCGAACTTGTGGACGAAGTTTTCGCGTCGAATTATGTCGCGCCGGCAGGCCCGATGATCTCGCGCTTCGAGGCGGCTATAGGCGCCGTCACGGGACACGCACATGTCGCGGCGCTGGCGAGCGGCACGGCCGCGATCCATCTTGCGCTGCGGCTGATCGGCGTCGAAACGGGCGACGAAGTCTGGACATCCTCCCTCACCTTCATCGGCGGTGTCGCGCCAATCCTTTACGAGAGAGCCCAGCCGGTTTTCTTCGACGTCTCGCCCGACACCTGGACGATGGATGTCGGTCTCCTGACGGCGGCGATGGACCAAGCCGCGAAGACGGGGCGGCTCCCGCGTGCGGTGATCCCCGTCGATCTCTATGGCCAGTCTTGCGATCTCGGCGCGATCCTCGCGCTCTGCGCGCGTTACGATGTGCCGGTGATCGTCGATTCCGCCGAGGCCATTGGCGTGCGCTACAAAGACCGGCACGCGGGAAAGGGCGCACTCTTTGCCGCCTATTCCTTCAACGGCAACAAGATCGTGACGAGTTCCGGCGGTGGCGCGCTAGCGAGCGACGACGGAGCGCTGATCGAACGCGCGCGGATGCTGTCGCAGCAGGCACGCGAACCGGCGGCGCATTACGAGCATGAGATCTATGGCTACAACTACCGTCTTTCGGCGCTTTGCGCGGCGGTCGGTGTCGGCCAGCTCGAAGTTCTTGGCGAGCGCGTGGCGCGGCGGCGCGCGATCTTCGAGGCCTATCGCGCCGCTCTCGGCGACCTGCCGGGCATCGGCTTCATGCCGGAGGCGGCCTACGGCCAGGCCAATCGCTGGTTGAGCATCGTGACGCTCGACGAAGCGCAAGGTGCGCCGTCGCCGGAGCGCCTGCGGCTTGCGCTCGAAGCCGAGAACATCGAGGCGCGACCCGTCTGGAAGCCGATGCATATGCAGCCCGTCTTCCGCGACGCGCGGCGGATCGGCGGCGCGGTGTCGGAGAAGCTATTCGCGGGCGGGCTCTGCCTTCCGTCCGGCACGGCGATGCGCGAGGACGACCTCGCGCGCATCGTCGCGATCGTCCGCGCGCAATGGGAGCGCGGCGCATGACGGGGGAGCGGCCGCGCCTTCTCTACATCTTTCCCGTGGCGCTCAATCTACATGCGCATTGGGCGGACCGCGTCCGCGCGGCGACGGAACGATACGACGTGCATGTGGCCGTGCCGTTCGAGGCCTCGCTGGAGGGGCTCGATCTCGGCAAGGCGACGCTTCACAACAAGCCCCTGCGGCGCGGCGCTCCCTCGATCTGGGGCGAGCTCGTTCTCGTCTGGCGTCTCTTCTCGCTCATTCGCGCATTGCGACCGGCCCTTGTGCATGCCGTGACGATCAGGCCGGTGATCTATGGCGGCGTCGTGGCGCGGCTGCTGCGCGTTCCGGCGCTGGTCTGTTCGGTGACCGGGCTCGGCTTTCTCTTCGACGACGAGCAGCCGCTCGCGCGATTCCTGCGGCCGATCGCGGGACACGCCCTGCGCTTCGTCTTCGCGCATCCGAATGCGCGTGTGATTTTCGAGAATGGCGGCGACCGCGACGATCTGGTTGCAAACGGCATCGTCCGGGCGGACCAAAGCCATGTCTTCGTCGGCGGCGGGCTCGATCTCGATCAGTTTTCCTTTTCGCCGGAGCCGCCGTCGGGGGAACCGCTGGTGATCCTGCCGTCGCGGCTCATCGCGGCGAAGGGCGTGCGGGAATTCGTCGAGGCGGCGCGGCGGCTGAAGGCCGGGGGCGTCCACGCGCGCTTCGCGCTGGTCGGCACCGTCGATACGGCGCATCCCGATCCGATCGAGCAAGGCGATCTCGATCTCTGGGCGCGCGAAGGCATCGTCGAATGCTGGGGCTGGCGCGAGGACATGGCGGAAGTCATCCGCTCCGCGGCCATTATCTGTCTGCCTTCCTATTACAGGGAAGGCGCGCCACGGGCGTTGATCGAGGCGGCAGCCATCGGCCGCCCGGCAGTGACCACGGACTGGGTCGGGTGCCGCGACGTGGTGGTCGACGGCGAGACGGGATTGCTGGTGCCCGTCCGCAATGTCGAGGCACTGGCGGCGGCGCTGCGCCGGCTCATCGAGGATCGCGATCTGCGAGAGCGCATGGGCGAGGCCGCGCGCTTCCGCGCCGAGGATCATTTTTCGAACGCGCTTGCCATCGAACGCATGTTCTCGGTTTACGACGAAGTTCTGCCGAAGGACTGAGCGTCGAGGAGCGCCCGCGCGTCGACGAGATCGTTCGCGACATGAACCGCGAAATCCGGTCGCGCGAGTTTCAGCGCCGCCGCGCGTTCT
>NZ_DATKFR010000191.1:0-2073 GCF_035511255.1 Parvibaculum sp. | reverse complement strand
CCGGGCTTCGTCGCCGACCAGTCCCTCATCCCCGAACTTGCGGAAATCGGGGTCATCCTGCTGATGTTCGGCGTCGGCCTGCATTTCTCGCTGAAGGACCTCCTTTCGGTGAAGGCCATCGCCATCCCCGGCGCGCTCGTGCAGATCGCGGCCGCGACGGTTCTGGGCATGGCGCTCGCATGGGCGCTCGGCTGGCCCGTCGGTACAGGCTTCGTCTTCGGCCTCGCTCTTTCCGTCGCGAGTACGGTCGTCCTCCTCCGCGCGCTGCAGGAACGCCGCCTCGTCGACACCGAGCGCGGACACATCGCTGTCGGCTGGCTGATCGTCGAGGATCTCGCGATGGTCCTGACCCTGGTGCTGCTGCCGGCGGTCGCCGGATTGCTGCATGCGGCGGATGGCACGGGCGGCGGAACGATCGACGTTGTGGAGATTTCAAAGACCGTCGCGATCACACTCGGCAAGGTCGTCGCCTTCGTTGCGCTGATGCTGATCGTCGGCCGCCGCGTCATTCCATGGGTTCTCCACTACATCGCGCATACGGGTTCTCGCGAACTCTTCCGCCTCGGCGTCCTCGCCATCGCACTGGGTGTCGCCTATGGCGCGGCGATGCTCTTCGACGTTTCCTTTGCTCTTGGCGCCTTCTTCGCCGGCATGATTCTGAGCGAGTCGCCGCTGAGCCAGCGCGCCGCCGAGGAATCGCTGCCGCTCCGCGACGCCTTCGCCGTACTCTTCTTCGTCTCGGTCGGCATGCTCTTCGATCCGCACATCCTCGTCAGCGATCCGCTGCCGGTGCTGGCGACGCTCGCCATCGTGGTGATCGGCAAATCCGTCGCGTCCTTCTTCATCGTGCGCGCCTTCGGCCACCCCATGACCACCGCGCTCACCATTTCCGCGAGCCTCGCGCAGATCGGCGAATTCTCCTTCATCCTCGCAACGCTCGGCGTCAGCCTCGATCTGCTGCCGGAACGCGCCCGCGATCTCATCCTCGCCGGCGCCATCCTCTCCATCGTGCTCAATCCGCTGTTCTTCTTCGCGCTTGACCGCATGAAGCCCTGGCTCGAAAAGCTCGGCCGGAACGACCTCGCCGACAAGGTCGAGGAGGAGCTCGAGGAGCATTTTCCGGCCACGGCTCTCCGCGATCATGCGGTCGTCATCGGCTTCGGCCGGGTCGGCGGCCTGGTCGGCAAGCGTCTCCAGCAGGCCGGCATCCCGGTTCTCGTTATCGAAGACACGAATGACATTGCGGGCAAGCTCCGGCGGCAGGGCTTTGAGGTCATCGAAGGCAATGCGGCGAAGCCCAACGCGATCGCGGCCGCGAATCTCGCCGCCGCCCGCTGGCTCTTCGTCGCAATCCCCAATGCCTTCGAGGCGGGACAGGCCGTCCAGCAGGCGCGCAAGGCGAACCCCTCGCTCGAAATCATCGCTCGGGCTCATTCCGACGCCGAGGTCGACTATCTGCGCCAGCATGGCGCCAATCTCATCATCATGGGCGAGCGCGAAATCGCGCGCGGCATGATCGAACATGTGCTGGGCGACGGGGCAGGCGTGAACATGACGGCTCCGACCGCCGGCCCGCACGCCACCTGACTTCGCCCTGCTGCGGCGGAAAGCCTCTCGTCCCGGAACCTGAGGCATGATTGAATGAGGCATTATGCTCGACCGGATACCGCCGCTCGCCATCCCCTGGATCGTTCTTCTCGTCAGCGTCGCGACGCTGGGCGGAGCCTATTTCTTTCAATATGCGCTCGGCTACCAGCCCTGCCATCTCTGCCTGATCGAGCGTATCCCTTACGTCTTCGCGATCGGTGCCGCACTCGTCGCGGGCGTCCTTTCGCGCGAGGCCAATCTCGGCATCGCGCCGGTGGTGCTCCTCGGCCTCTGCGCGCTCGCCTTCGCGATCGGCGCGGCGATTTCCGGCTATCATGCCGGCGTCGAATACAAATGGTGGGCGGGTCCCTCCGATTGTACGTCGAGCGGCCTCGTCTCGAATTCGCTGGCGGATCTGCAGGCGCAGCTGCAGGGTGGATCTCGCCCGCCCCAATGCGACAAGGCGGCCTGGACGCTCTTCGGCAT
>NZ_DATKFR010000190.1:0-1750 GCF_035511255.1 Parvibaculum sp. | reverse complement strand
GACGACGATCACATCCTCCGGCGCCGTCTCCTCGTAAAGCCGCTGGACGAGATGCGCCCGCCGGTCGAGCGTCGCCCGCTGGTTGACATAGCCCTTGTCGGTGATCTCGTGACCGTCGATCGAGGGCGGCTCGGTCATCAGGTGAATGCGGGCGATGCGCGCCGACGACCCTCCGCAATCTTTGTTATGACGCTGCAGCGCCTCACGGAGATGCGCGACGACCTTCGGATGGGCGACGACTTCCTGCGGCGTCGCGCTGTCGTGGAGCCCGGCGATGGCCTTTGCCGCCGCGATGTTCGGCCAGGCGAGCAGCGCGATATAGGCCTTGTCGAGCCCGCAGACCACGGCGTCCTGCATGAGCGGCGAGCAGGCCGCGACCACATCGGCCCGCAACGTGCCCGTCGAGACCCATGTGCCGGACGAGAGCTTGAAGTCCTCCGTCACCCGGCCGTCGAAGACGATGCCCTCTTCCGGATGCTCCGGATCGAGGAAACGCGCGGCGTCGCCCAGCGAATAGAAGTCTTCCTCGTCGAAAGCCTCCTTCGTCTTCTTCGGGTCGTTGAGATAGCCCGGCGTCACGGTCGGGCCTTTGACGCGCACCTCGAGCTTGGTGCCGTTCGGCACGAGCTTCAACGTGATCCCCGGCAGCGGCAAGCCGATGAGACCGACGCGCTCCGTCAACCAGTGAACGACCGTGATGCCTTGCGTCTCCGTCGCGCCATACATGGTGGTGAGCGGAATGCGGAAACCCGTTTCGGCGATGGCGAGCGCCTGCATGCGATCATAAAGATCGCTCGACAGCGTCGCGCCGCCATAGGCCATGAATTCGAGATTGCGGAAGAAGTTGCGGCGAAGCTCCGGGTCCTTCTCCATCGCGTCCGCCAGCATCGCGAAGGCGACAGGCGCCGAGCCGAAGACGCGCGGAGAAACGTCGCGGAGATTGCGGATCGTCTGCTCGAAGAGACCGGGAACGGGCTTTCCCGCATCGAGATGCACCGTGCCGCCCGCCGAAAGATTGCCGTTGAAGCCGATATTGCCGGCCGAGATGTGATTCCAGGGCATCCATTCGAGGCTCTGCGGCACCTCGTTCGGATCTGGCTCCTCGGTGCGGAGTGCCTGCTGGCCGGCCACCACCGCCATCATCATGCGATGCGTCTGGATCGCACCCTTCGGCATGCCGGTGGAACCGGAGGTGAAAAGATATTTTGCCACGGTATCGTGACCGACCTTGTCCATCGAGGCGCGCACGGCGGCTTCGTCGATGGGCGTCGCGAGCAGTGCGTCGTAGTGGAAACCTGCAACGCCTTCCGGCACGCCTTCGCAGGTGACGACATCGACGCTCGAAAGATCGAGAGCGCGCAGCGCACGCTCGAATATCGAGCCCTGCTGCGCGAAGATCATGCGCGGCCGCGTCAACTCGAAGACGTGACGGAGTTTGGAAAAATCCGAACTCATCAGCGAATAGGGAACGCTGACCGGCGCCACCGGAACGCCCGCCTTCATCGCGCCGAGCGTCATCACCGCATGCGGGATCGAATTCCCCGACAGGATGAGGAGCGGCGTCGCCTGCCCCATGCCGCGCGAAAGAAGCGCCGTTGCCACCGCATCGGCGGCCCGGTTCGCATCGCCATAGGTGATGTAGGTCCATGCACCCGACGCGTCGCGCTCGCCGATGAAATTGCGATCGGGATGCTCGGATGCTTTTTCCTCCAGGAGATGCACCGTCGAACGCTTCATCTCGCCGATCGGA
>NZ_DATKFR010000189.1:0-7215 GCF_035511255.1 Parvibaculum sp. | reverse complement strand
CGAGGGCTTCGCGGTGCTGCTCGGAGAAGCGGTCAATGCGGCCGGCGAGCGCGTCGTCTCGAAGCTGCGCACGCCCGAGGGCTATACGCTGACCGCCATGACCAGCCTCGAAACCGTCCGCCGGGTTCTGAGCGGCGAGGTGACGCCTGGCTTCCAGACCCCGTCCAGCGCCTTCGGTGCCGACTACATCACCGAGTTCGACGGCTGCATCCGGCAGGATCTGAACAACTGAGTCGCGCGGTCCACTCCCTTGGGGGCCTCGGGGGAGGCCTTGGCCGCGCTTCGCACCGCGCCTATGCTCGATCCATGATCAAGCGCTTCCCACTCACATCCCTGCTCGCCGCGCAGATTGCGATCTGCGGCGGCAATGCTTGGGCGGCGGCGGAACCGGTGACGCCCCAGACCGTGCCACAGGTCGAATCCCCAAGTGGGTCTGAGAGCGGATCCAAGGCGAAGGAGCCGGACCGTGCGGAGGTTCTCGACAGACTTTTCGAAAAGCTTGCCCACGCGAAAAGCGCCGCCGAGGCGCAGCCGATCGAGGCCGCGATCTTCGAGGTCTGGATGCAGTCGGGCAGCCCGAGCGTCGATCTCCTGATGACGCGCGGGCTCGATGCCTTCTCCGCGAAGGACTACGACAAGGCGCTTTTCTATTTCAACGAAGTCGTCGCCCTCGATCCGGCCTTCATCGAGGGCTGGGACAAGCGCGCGGCGATCTTCTTCCTGAAGGATGACTACGCCTCGGCGCTCCGGGACATCGAGCGCGTGCTGAAGCTCGAACCCCGCCATTTCGGCGCGATGGGCGGTCTCGCCGTCATCCTGCAGGATCTCGGCGACAAGAAGGGCGCGCTCGACGTCTACCGCCGCGCGCTGGCGATCAACCCGTGGCTCGACGGCGCGGCGGAAGCGGAAAAGGCGCTGTCGCTCGACGTCGAGGGTCGAGGCATCTGACGCGTTCGGTTGCGTGCTGTGTAAATCCGCGACTTGCAAATTATAACTAAATAGTTATATCATGGATCGTTGGTCGGTTTTCGTCATTCCCGAGGCCGAAAGGGAGATTCGATCGCTTCCGGCGGATATGCAGGCACGGTTCCTACGCATATCGAGTCTGCTGGAAGACTTCGGACCGCAAAGGGTAAGCGCGCCGCATGTCCGGCACCTCGGCGACAAGTTGTGGGAGATGCGGTTGACCGGGCGCGACGGAATTGCCCGTGCAATCTATTTTGCGACATCCGGTCGCCGATTGATTGTCGTGCATGCCTTCGTCAAGAAAACTCAGAAGACGCCGAAGGGTGATCTCGATGTGGCGCGGCAGCGTATGAGGAATTGGGACGATGACACGAAAAGTTAAGTCGCTGCGGACTCTTTCGGCGCAATTGCTGAAAGACAAAGCGGTGCGCGCGGCTTACGACGAAATGTCGCTCGAATTCGAGGTCGCCCGCGCCATCATTGGGGCGCGAGAAAGATTGAATTTGACCCAGGGTGAGCTTGCGACACGGATGGGCGTGACCCAGCCTTTCGTCGCGAGGCTGGAAAGCGGACGGAGTCTGCCCACCATGGCGACGTTGAAGAAAATCGCCGAGGCGACGGGAACGGTGCCGAAGGTGAAATTCGTGAGTGAGCGGTCTTGATGCTCCTCGCGCTCCTGCTCGTACTCTTTGCCGCGCTCGCGATCTATTCCGTCGTCGCGACGGCGCGGATCGCGCGGACCTATCCGCCGCGCGGGCGCTTCGTCGAGGTGGACGGCGCGCGTATTCACTATGTCGAGATGGGCCCCCATGCCGGCCAGGAGGGGGCGAACCCCGACGGCGCGCCGATCGTGCTCATTCACGGTGCGAGCGGCAATCTCGGCGACATGGTCGAGAGCCTGATGCCGGCGCTTGCGAAGCGTCACCGCGTCGTCGCCTTCGACAGGCCGGGTCACGGCTGGAGCGAACGTCCGCGCACGGGCGACATGAGCGACCCGGCGGTGCAGGCGCGTGTGCTGAAGGCGGCTTGCGCGAAACTCGGCATCGAGAGGCCGGTGGTGCTCGGCCATAGCTGGGGCGGCGCGGTCGCGACCGTCTGGGCGCTTGCATATCCAGACGATCTTGCGGGACTTCTGGTGCTGGCCGGCGCGACGCATGTCTGGGAAGGCGAGGCAGCCTGGTATCACCGGCTGGTCGCGACGCCCTTTGCCGGCGCCCTGTTTATTCGTACACTGATGGTTCCGGCCGGCGGGCTCATGGTGGGTGCCGGCGTCAAGGGGGTCTTCGCGCCCGATCCGGTGCCTGATGGCTATGTCCACGCAATCGGCTTGCCGTTGCTTTTCCGTCCGCGACATTTCCGCTCGAACAGCCTGGACTCCGGCCGGCTGCGCGGGCATCTCATCCGCCAGAGCAAACGCTATAGCGAAATCCGTGTGCCGACCATCATCGTCACCGGCAATCGCGACAAGGTCGTCTGGGCGAAGCTCCACTCCTATGCGCTGCATGGCGAGATCGCCGGGTCGGAATTGATCAAGCTCACGGGTGTCGGCCACATGCCGCATTACGTGCGGGCCGATGTCGTGATCGACGCGCTGGAACGGCTGGCGCGGGGAGAGCGTCCCCGCGTGGGGACGCATGTTATGGACCCGGAAATGCCGGCGGCGATTTTATGAAGGCCTGAACCCCGCCCGGCGATTCGGGATGCCGGGGATAAGTTTCGCGAAAAATATTCCGCGAACCGCGCCCCTTGACCAGCGTGACGCTGCTTCCCACCTATTCCGTTATCTCCAGAACTGCGTCCGTCAGTCCACCGAGCTTCCCTTCCGGCCGACGAAGGCGACGCGCAGCATGTTGGTCGCGCCCGGCGTCCCGAGGGGGAGGCCCGCGGTGACAATGATGCGCTGGCCGGGCTGGGCGTAGCCCTCGCTGAAGGCAATGCGGCAGGCGCGTTCGGCGACGTCGTCGAGATCGTGGGCATCTTCGGTGAGGACGCAGTGAAGGCCCCAGACCAGCGCGAGGCGGCGCGCGGTGTCGACGATCGGCGTCAGCACGATGATCGGAAAGAGCGGGCGTTCGCGGGCGGCGCGCAGGCCCGTCGAACCGGAATTGGTCCAGCAGACGATGGCCGCGGCCTTCAGCGTGTCGGCGACGGTATGTGCCGCCGCACTGATCGCGTCGGCGCCGGTCGCTTCGGGCTCGTTGCGCTGGGCATAGATGATGCCGGGATAGGTCGGATCGGACTCAATCGACTCCGCGACCTTGTTCATGGTGCGGACGGCTTCGACCGGATACTGGCCGGCCGCCGATTCCGCCGAGAGCATGATCGCGTCGGCGCCTTCGAAGACGGCGGTGGCGACGTCGGAAACTTCGGCGCGCGTCGGCACGGGCGACGAGATCATGGACTCGAGCATCTGCGTCGCGACGACGACGGGCTTGCCGGCGCGGCGCGCGGCGCGGGTAATGCGCTTCTGCCAGCCGGGCACCTGTTCGAGCGGCAGCTCGACGCCGAGATCGCCGCGCGCGACCATGATCGCGTCGGAGATGTCGATGATCTCGTCGAGATGGACGAGGGCCTGCGGCTTCTCGATCTTGGCGAGCACGGCGGCGCGGCCATGCGCGATCTTGCGGGCCTCGGCCATGTCCTCGGGCCGCTGGATGAAGGACAGCGCGATCCAGTCGACGCCGAGATTGAGGGCCGCCTCGAAATCGGCGAGGTCCTTTTCGGTGAGGGCCTTCACCGGCAGCACGGCGTCGGGCACGTTGACGCCCTTGCGATTGGAGAGGCGTCCGCCGACCACGACTTCCGTTTCGGCGAAATCGGCGCCGGCCCTGGTGACGCGAAGCCTGATCTTGCCGTCGTCGAGCAACAGGTTGTTGCCTTCGCTGACGGCGGCGAAAATTTCGGGATGGGGCAGCGGCGCGCGCGTTTTGGTGCCGGGGGTCTTGTCGAGATCGAGACGGAAACTGTCGCCGGGGACCAGCATGACCGAACCGTTCTCGATCTCGCCGACGCGGAGCTTCGGTCCTTGCAGATCGGCGAGAATGCCGATGGGCCGACCGACCTCCGCCTCGACTTCGCGGACAAGGGCGTGAACCTTGCGCAGCCCGTCATGGCTGAGATGGCTCATGTTGAGCCGGAAGACGTCCGCGCCCGCTTCGAAAAGCGCGCGGATCATTTCCTTCGAACTCGAAGCAGGCCCGAGGGTCGCTATGATCTTGACGTTGCGCCGACGTATCACCGGGTGGCTCTCCTCATTGATGGCTCCCCTTCGACCAGAATGGCGCGGAAGTCGTTCACGTTCGTATAACTGGGCCCGGTGACGACAAGATCACCGAGTGCGGCGAAAAATCCACCTGAATCGTGGCTTTTCAGCGACAGGAGGGGATCGACACCGAGCGTTCGGGCGCGCGCGAGCGTGTCAGGGAGAACGAGCGCACCCGCCGGATCGTCGGCCGAGCCGCTGCCGCCGTCAATCCCGTCGGTGTCGCCGGCGATCGCCGAAATGCCGGCGACACCGCCAAGGGCCAGAGCCAGCGCCAGCGCGTATTCCTGGTTTCGTCCGCCGCTACCGCCTTCAGCCTTTTGTGAAAACGTCACACCGGTCTCGCCACCGGAAAGGATCGCGACACGATGTCTCCGAGCCTTCGCCGCCAGAGCCTGCCGCGCGTGGTCGCGGGCGACCTCATGCGCTTCGCCTTCTATGCGGTCGCCGAGATCGGTCACCTCATAGCCCTGTGTCGCGAGCATTTTCGCCGCCGCGTCGAGCGCCCGCGCGCCGCTCGCGACAATGTCGTAGCGCGCGGCGTGGAAAATCCCGTCGCCCGGTTTCGGGCTTTCGGACGCGGCGAGAAGGGCAGCCCGCAGATGCGGGGGAACCTCGATGCGGTAGCGGTCGAGAATGGCGAGCGCCTCGTCGCGCGTGGTCGGATCGGGAACGGTCGGACCCGAGGCGATGACGCTCGGATCGTCGCCGGCGACATCGGAGATCGCCAGCGTGACCATGCGCGCCGGATGAATGGCGGCGGCGAGACGGCCGCCCTTGATGCACGAAAGATGCTTGCGGACGCAGTTCATCTCCGAGATCGGTGCGCCGGAGGCGAGCAATGCGCGGGTGAGCGCCTGCTTGTCGGCGAGGCTGACGCCTTCGACGGGCAAGACCGCCAGCGCCGAGCCGCCGCCGGAGAGAAGCACCAGCGCGAGATCGTCGGGCTTGAGCGTGGCGGCCAGCGCGAGAAGCCGCCCGCTCGCGGCGACCCCGGCGGCGTCGGGCACTGGATGGGCGGCTTCCACGACCTCGACATGCCGCGTGGGCCGCCCATGGCCGTAGCGGGTGAGGGCGATGCCCTCGATGCGGGCGGCGGGCGCCGTTTGCGCGTAATGCGCCTCGGCGGCGGCGGCCATGGACGCGGCGGCCTTGCCGATGGCGAAAATGACCAAGCGCCCGGCGGGCGCGGGTGGCAGATGGGGAGCGAGGCAGGTTTCGGGCAGGGCCGAGCGCATGGCCTCCTCGAAGAGGCTCAGCAACAGGCGGCGCTCGGCTGAATGGTCGCTCGGCATCAGGAGATCATTCTCTGCATTTCCCGGCTCGGGTATAGTGGGGCCATGCAATCCCGGTCACGCGAGGGGTCGACCTCCCCGAGCGATCTCCTCCCTTACGAGCTTATCAATCCCGAAGGCGATTCGGGATTTCTTGTCGTCTGCGATCATGCCTCCAATGCGCTGCCGCCGGGTTACGGGACGCTCGGCCTCGCGGCGGCGGAGTTCGAACGCCATATCGCCTACGATATCGGCGCGGCGGGCGTTTCGCGGCTGATCGCCGAAACCCTCGATTGTCCGGCAGTGTTGGCACGCTGGTCGCGATTGCTGATCGACCTCAATCGCGGGCCGGACGATCCGACGCTGGTGATGAAATTGTCGGACGGGGCCATCGTGCCGGGGAACCGCGACGTCGATCCGTTTCAGGACCGCGACGAATTCGAGCGCCGGCTGGCGCTTTTCCACCGGCCCTATCACGAGGCGATCGAGGCGGCGCTGGCGCGGGCGGGCGATCAGGTGCCGGCCATCGTCTCGATCCACAGCTTCACGCCGCATTGGCGGGGCCGCGCGCGGCCCTGGCAGGTCGGCATCCTGTGGGACAGGGACGACAGATTGCCCAATGAGATGCTGCGCCTCTTGCGGCTGGAGCCGGGGCTCGTCGTCGGCGACAATGAACCTTATTCGGGCCGGCTCAAGGGCGACTGCCTCTACCAGCACGGAACGGTGAAGGGCCTGCCGCATGTGCTGATCGAAATCCGGCAGGATCTGATCGCCGATGTCGCGGGCCAGCGCGAATGGGCGGCGCGGATCGAGGAGATGCTGCGCGTCGCAGCCAAACTGCCGGGATTGCGCGACGTGCGGCATTACGGCTCGCATACGGATGCGCGGCTCACCATATGAGCCGAAAGGAGACATGCGATGGATAAGACGACACAGACCGAATTCGAGGCGGCGGCCTTCCGCAGGCTCGTCGAACATCTGCGGACGCGCACCGACGTGCAGAACATCGACCTGATGATCCATGGCGGCTTCTGCCGCAACTGCCTCGCCGACTGGCTGCGCGAGGCGGCGGAGGACAAGGGCGTCGCGATGTCGAAGGACGAGGCGCGTGAAACGATCTACGGCATGCCCTTTCCCGAATGGAAGGCGAAGTATCAGCCGGAGGCGACACCCGAGCAGCTCGCGGCCTTCGAGGCGGCGCAGAAGAAAAGCCACGGCTGACGGGCGTTTTCGCGCGGGCGATCTATCCACAGCTTTCTCTGGCCGCGATATTGCCGGGGGCACCCGCCCCCGATAGTGTCTCACCCCTCACCATCGCTGACACGGAACTGGAGCGACGCATCATGGCGGACGGCAATACCCCTGTGAATTCGGGCGGCGTCGCGCAGGACCAGCTTCGCTCGGTCATCGAGCGGATCGAGCGTCTGGAAGAAGAGAAGGCCGCGACCTCGGCCGACATCAAGGAAGTCTACGCCGAAGCGAAGGCCAACGGCTTCGACACCAAGACGCTGCGCCAGGTCGTGCGCATCCGCAAGCAGGACAAGGCCGAGCGCCAGGAACAGGAAGCGATCCTGGAGCTCTACCTGCACGCGCTCGGAATGGTCGAGTAAGCGGTTTCGATTTTCATCGACGTCATTCCGGACTTGGTCCGGCATCCATCTTCTAATCGGACTCGTGGCCAGATGGACCCCGGCACAAGGCCGGGGTGACGGA
>NZ_DATKFR010000188.1:0-5392 GCF_035511255.1 Parvibaculum sp. | reverse complement strand
CTACTTCAGCGGCAAAGCCACGAAGCGCGGGGCGCCGCCGCTCAGGAGGCGCAGCAGCACTGAGGTGCGGCCCGCCTTCTTCTCGACGGCGATGGCGGCGAGGACCTGTTTCGGCGTCTGCACGTCCGATTGGCCGACGCGGATGATGATGTCGCCCGGGCGGATGCCTTTATCGGCAGCGTCGCTCGACGGTTCCACATCGGCGACGAGGACGCCCTTTGCATCCGCACCGAGTTTGAAGTGTTCGCGAATGTCCGGCGTGATCGCGACGAGATCGAGGCCGAGCGCCTGCGTCTTCTCCATCTCCGGCGGCTTCTTGACTGGCGTATCCGTCTCAGCCTTATCGCTGTCGGGAAGACGGCCGACCGTCACCGTCAGGCTCTTCTCCTTGCCGGCCCGCAGAACCTCGATCGTCGCGTTCTTGCCGATATCGGTCTCCGCGACGATGCGCGGCAGGTCGCGCATCTCGCGAATCTTTTGCCCGTCGAAGCCGACCACGAGATCGCCGGTCTCAATGCCGGCGGCTTCCGCAGGGCCACCCGGCATCACGCCCGCGATGAGTGCGCCATGCGCCTCCGGCAGGCCGAGCGTCGAAGCGATTTCCGGCGTCACAGACTGGATGCGCACGCCGATCCAGCCGCGGCGGATTTCGCCGTATTTCAGGATTTGCGCCAGCACCGGCGCGATGGTGGACGACGGCGTCGCAAAACCGATGCCGACGGATTCGCCAGACGGCGAGATGATCGCCGTATTCATGCCGATCACCTCGCCGTTGAGCGCGAAGAGCGGTCCGCCGGAATTGCCGCGATTGATCGCGGCGTCCGTCTGAATGAAATCGTCGTAATTGCCGGCGTGGATGTCACGGTTCAGCGCCGAGACGATGCCCGCCGTCACGGTGCCGCCGAGGCCGAAAGGATTGCCGATCGCCATGACCCATTCGCCGACCCTGATCTTGCGTGAGTCGCCAAGCTTCACATAGGCCAGCGGCAGCTTCGTTTCGACCTGCAGAACGGCGATGTCGGTCTTGTCGTCGCGGCCCTTGAGCTTCGCCGGCAGGGTCGTGCCGTCGGAAAAGGTGACATCGATCTTGTCGGCGCCGTCGATGACGTGATTGTTCGTGAGAATGATGCCGGATGGATCGACCACGAAGCCGGAGCCGAGCGACTGCACCTTCTCAGGCTGGCCGGGTATTGCGGGTGCTTCCTGCCCGAAGGGATTGGGCGAATCGCCGTCGCCATCGCCGCCGCTGTCGTCGTCATCGCCCTGGTCGCCATTGTCTTGGCCATTGTCCCCGTCGCCCTGCTCGTCCGCACCCTCTTCCCCGGTGCCGGTGACGGTCTGCGTGGTCGAGATATTGACGACGGCCGGCGACAGGGTCGCGGCAAGATCGGCAAGGTTCTGCGGTATGATGCGCGCCTCGGCGGGCGCGGCGGAAGCGCTGGCGAGAAGGAACGCAAAAACCGCGGGCCTAATCCATCCCTGGAGCAGAATCCGAACCCGCCGCATCGACCGTCGCTCCTCATCCCATACCGCGAGCCCATGTCGCGTGAGGCCGCCCGTTCCGGCTAGCCTCGCACAAGCCAGACGACCACAACCCCCATGACGAGCGCAAGCAGGCCCGTGCTCCGAAGAACGAGATCCGGTTGCGTCCCGATGGAAGCCAGAGCGCGACGCATGACGCTCGGAAAGGCCGCGTAAAGCGCACCCTCGATCGCCAGCACAAGGCCAAGCGCGGAGAAAAGCTCGGTCAACTCGGCCTCCTCAGCGCTTCGGCGCCGCCCCGCTCTCGTTTCCGAAGTAGCTGAAGAACTCCGAATCGGGCGCCACGACCATGGTCGAATTATCGCCCTTCAGGCTCTTCTTGTAGGCCTGCATCGAGCGATAGAAGGCGAAGAACTCAGGATCCTGGCCGAAAGCGTCGGCATAGACCTTGTTCTGCGTCGCATCGCCCTCGCCGCGCACGATCTGGGCATCGCGCTCGGCATCGGCCAGCAACACGGTCACGTCGCGGTCCGCCTTGCTGCGGATACGCTGCGCCTGTTCCTGACCCTGAGCGCGGATTTCAGCCGCTTCGCGTTCGCGCTCCGTCTGCATGCGCCGGAAGATCGCCTGGCTGTTCGCTTCCGGGAGATCGGCGCGGCGAATGCGCACATCGACGATTTCGATGCCGAGCTCGGCGGTCGCCTTGCTGAAGTTCCCCTGAATCTTGCGCATCAGGCCCGCACGGTTGTCGCGCACGAGCGCCTCGAGGCTGTTGTCGCCGAGCGTGTTGCGCAGGGCGGAGCCGAAGCTCGGCTGCAACCGGGCCTCCGTGAGGCGCGGATCGCGGACGGCCTGATAGAACTTCAGGGCATCGACGATGCGATAGCGGGCGAAGGCATCCACCACCAGACGTTTCTGGTCGGACGCGATGATTTCCTCGGTCGGAGATTCCAGATTGAGGAGACGCTTGTCGATATAGACGACGTTCTGGACGAACGGCGCCTTCACATAGAGGCCAGGTTCCGTGATCGCCTGCCCGACCGGACGGCCGAACTGAAGAACCAGCGCCTGCTGCGTCATGTCGACCGTGAAGAGCGACATGTAACCGATGACGGCGAGAAAGGCGGCCGCGACGAGCGCACCGATACCCATGGATCTGTTCATGGCCGTCCCTCCGTGCCGGAGCCGGTCGACGACGATCCGGATGCATCGGACGAACCGCTCAATGCCGCCGGTGGAATGGGCTTCAATCCCGACAGAGGCAAATAGGGCATGACGCCGTTCGAGCGGCTCGGATCGACGATCACCTTGTTGATACCGCCGAGCACGTCTTCCATCGTCTCGATATAAATACGCCGACGTGTCACGTCCTTGGCCTTCTTGTATTCGTTGTAGATCAGGAGGAAGCGTTTTGCCTCGCCTTCGGCCTCGGCGACGATCTGCTGACGATAGGCGTCGGCCGACTGCGTGATCTGCGACGCTGCACCGCGCGCCTTTGGCACGACCGTGTTGGCATAGGTGTTCGCTTCGTACTGGAGACGCTCCTGGTCGGCGCGCGCGGCCTGCACGTCGCGGAAAGCGTCGATCACTGCGGCCGGCGGATCGACCTTCTGCAATTTGACTTCGGTGATGACGATGCCGGCGCCATAGGCGTCAAGCGCCTGCTGCATGAGGTCGCGCACCTTCGCCTGCACCTCGCCGCGGCCCGTCGTCAACAGAACCTGGATATTCGACTGGCCCACCACTTCGCGCATGGCGCTCTCGGCCATCGCCTTCACGGCGCGGTCCGGTTCCTCGACCTTGAAGAGGTAATCCGTCGCATCCTTGATGCGCCAGAAAACCGAGAAACTGATGTCCACGATATTTTCGTCGCCGGTCAGCATCAGCCCTTCCTCGGTGGAGGGCCGGCCGGCTTCGGCGGTACCGATATCCGTACGATTGACGCGCGTGACGGTCGGCGTCGCGACATATTCAATCGGGTAGGGGAACTTGAAATGCAGACCCGGCTGCTCGATGCGCACAAACTTGCCGAAACGCAGCACGATACCCTGCTGGTCGGTGTCGACGCGGAAGACCGAACTCGCCACCAGCGCGACCAGGACGACGAGGCTCAGAATGAGAATGGGGCCGCGCGTGCCGCCGGTCCCACCTGGAAGGATTTCGCGGAACTTGTCCTGCCCGCGCCTGATCAACTCGTCGAGGTCCGGCGGCTGCTTTCCGCCACCCGAGGGGCCCTGCCCCCATGGACCACGATTTCCACCTCCCCCGCCCTGCCAGCCGCCACCGCCGTTCTGATTACTCCAGGGCATCAAGTGTCCTTCGTATGGGGAAATTGCCGATATTGGTTTTTATTCTTATCGGGGTTTATATGACACTCACCCCCGGGGCGCAACGCGCCCCGCCCCGGTCGCGCACCCCTTTCGCGCGACCACCGCACTAGCAATGTGGGGATTGCGACAGCTCAGGACAAGCCATGAATCGCGCCACAAGAGACGACATTATCGAGACGCTTTCGGGCATCGTCGATCCCGCAAGCGGCAGGGATGTGGTCTCCGCCGGCCTCGTTCAAGGCCTGGTCGTCAGGGATGGGCATGTCGGCTTCAGCATCGAGGTCGCGCCCGAGCGGGGTCCGGCGTCGGAACCCCTGCGCAAGCAGTGCGAGGACCAGGTGCGCAAACTCCCCGGCGTGCTCAGTGTCACCGCCGTCCTGACGGCGCATCGCGACCAGCCGGCCGGCCGGCCCGCCCCGGATCACTCGCATGCCGGGCACTCACACGCCGAACCGCGCAAACCGGCGCCCCAGGGCGCGCCTCTCAATGTACCCGGCATCGCCGCCATCGTCGCGGTCGCGAGCGGCAAGGGCGGCGTCGGCAAATCGACGGTCGCCGTCAATCTCGCGCTCGGCCTCCTGAAGCTCGGCCGCCGCGTCGGCCTTCTCGACGCCGACGTCTACGGCCCGTCCATTCCGCGCATGCTCGGCCTCACCGGCAAGCCGGAAGTCACGGAAAAGAAGAAGCTGAAGCCGAAAACCAATTACGGCCTCAAGACCATGTCGATCGGCTATCTCGTCCCGGAAGACACCGCCGCGATCTGGCGCGGGCCGATGGTTCAGTCGGCGCTGACGCAGATGCTCGGCGACACCGAATGGGGCGAGCTCGATGTGCTGATCGTCGACATGCCGCCTGGCACCGGCGACGCGCAGCTCACCATGGCGCAGCGCGTGCCGCTCACCGGCGCCGTCGTCGTTTCGACGCCGCAGGAGATCGCGCTGATCGACGCGCGTAAGGGTTTCGCCATGTTCGAGAAGACGCATGTGCCGGTCTTCGGCATCGTCGAGAACATGGCCTATTTCGTCAGTCCCGGCACGGGCGAGAAATCCTACATCTTCGGCCAGGGCGGCGCGCGGCGCATGGCGGAGACGCTGGGCTGCGATTTCCTCGGCGAAGTGCCGCTCCATATGTCGGTGCGCGAGACGTCGGATGCCGGCACGCCGATCGTCGCGACGGCGCCGGAGAGCGAGGAAGCGAAAGTGTTCATCGAGATCGCCCGGCGCGTCGGCGAACACATCGACAAGGCGCTCGGCGCGAACGCGCGCAAGGCGCCGAAGATTTCCGTCGAGTAAGGCTCACCATAAATTCAATGTCATCCCGGTGCTCGTCACCGGGATCCATGGACTCGCAATATAATACCGCGTCCGATGGGTCCCGGGAATAAATCCCGGGACGACATCCTCATTTATTGCCGTCTGCTGAAGCCCTCACCGACCCGCTTTGATCGTGATCGTCGTTTCCGAGCCGTCCGCCGCCGCGACCTTCCAGCTATCGCCGACCTTGCGATCCTCGTTCGCGGCGCAGAAGGGCTTGGCGCCCGCCGCCGGCGGAGGCGTCGTCTGGGTGTAGCAGGTCTCGCC
>NZ_DATKFR010000187.1:0-12678 GCF_035511255.1 Parvibaculum sp. | reverse complement strand
AAAGTCCGAAAAACACGCTTTTATCGTCGGACATATGTCCGATGGCCGGCGTCATGCGCGCATTCATGCAGACGAATCCGCGCCAGTAATGCGTCGTCGGCACGTCCTTCCATGCCGTGAAGACTTCGCCGAGACGGCGCTCCATCGCCGCGCGCATTTTCGCGCCGTCTTCGGGCTTGCCGGTCGTATCGCCGCGCGCGCCGAAGAGAAAGCGCCGGTTCGGCAACAGACGATAATAGAAGAGAAGACGCCGCGTGTTGCTGCAAGGCCGCTCCGTCTTCCAACCTTGGGCGGCAAGTTCATCATCCGTCAGCGGACGGGTGACGACGATGTTCGAAAGCACCGGGATCAGCCGGTTCGACAGATTTGCCGCGACCGGCGCGCGCGTGAAGCCATTGGTCGCGACGATGACGCGGCGCGCGCGCAACGTGCCGTTCTTGGTGACGAGGCGATGCTCACCGCCGTCCTTTTCCCATTTCTCGACATGCGAACGGCCATGCAGCTTTGCGCCGTGGCGCGCGGCGGCGGCGGCGAGACCGCGCGCGAAACGCAAGGGATGAAGGCCGAAGGCAACCTTGTTCAGCAGCGCGCCGAATTGCTCGGTTGAATCATAGGAGGTCTCGGCGACCTCCTCCCGGCTCAACAGCTCGACGGGCACGCCGAATTTGCCGCCCAGGAGTTCGCGCTCTTCCTCCAGCTCCGCAAAGCGCGATGGCGTATGCGCGACATGCAGCGTGCCGTCGCCCTGCGGCTGAATGTCGATCCCCTCGTCGCGGGCCAGTGCGCGCACGAGTTCGACGGCGTCCACCTGCGACGAGATGAAGCGGCGTGTTTCATCTTCGCCGTAGCGCCCGATAAGGTCGGAGAGCGAAAGGCCGCTCGGCGGCAGCGTGCAGAAGCCGCCGTTGCGACCCGAAGCGCCCCAGCCGAGAGGGCCCGATTCGAGCACACGGACGTCGACGTGATAGTCGCGGGCGAGATGATAGGCGGCGGAGAGACCCGTATAGCCGCCGCCGATAATGGCGACGTCGCAACGCTCGTCGCCATTGAGGGGACCGAGATCGACGCCGCTTTCGAGCGGTGGCGCGTCGTCTTCCCAGAAACTTCCCGCGGGGCGACCCGCGTCGTACATGCTTGCGTGATACCAGGTCATTTTGCGTGATTGTCCGACTCGCGAGGAGCCCGACCATATCACACCGGCGGTTCAGGGACTCGGCGGCGGACCGTCATGCGGCGGACCTTCGGACGGCAATATGTCGATGCCGAGCGGCCCCGGCGGCGGACCCTCCGGCCGCCCGTCGCCGCTTTTCGAAAGACGGCGTTCGGCCTGCTTGAACATCGCTTTGGAAAGGCGCTCGCGCTGTTCGGGCTTCATCTTTCCGAAGCCTTCGATCATCGCACCGCGCGTCGCCTGGATCATCTCGGCCTGCGCATCGTCGACCTTCTGGAAAGCCTTTTCGACTTCGGCCGGGTCGTAAGGCGTCTTGCCGATCGCCTCGGCCAGTTCCTTGCGCGCGGTTTCGATCTTCACGATGTGAGGCTGAATGAGCGGGAATTGACGGATCATCATCATCCGCAAGGCTACCCTGTCGTCGTCGGGCAGGCCCGACGCATCCTTGTGCAGGGTGCGCAGGAATGGCGGCGGCACCTGTCCGAACTGCCTGCCTTCCGGCGGGCGCGGACCGAAAATCAGCGCCGTGGCAATCATGCCAAGGAGGAAGAGATTGACCACCAATGAGGCGAGCAGCGCCGGCCCGAGCCAGCGGCGCTCGCGGCCCAAAGCCGCCATTTTCTCATCCGGTTGCAGATCGCTCATTGCTTCCAATCCTCGGGATAATCGTTTTCGGCGAGAGCGAGCGACACGAGCTGTTCGCCAGAACCCGTGGCTGTCGCCGCGCTGTCGGCGACCTGCGTCGTCGTGAGGCCGAAGGCCGCGATGCTGGAGGAAAAGCTCGCGCCGAACGTAACGCCGAGCATGATCGACGCCGCCAGCGCACCGGCCGGGAAAGCCGGCGAGCCATAGGGCCAGACCAGGCGGGCGATCGCGCGCCAGAGACCCGGCCTCTCGCGTCCTGCCGAAACGATCCGGCCGCTCGCGGCGCGCGGCCGCGCGGCCATGATGCGGGCCGCGAGATCGGACGATGCCGTGGCGGAAGGCGCCATATCGAGCAGCAGATCGAGTTCCCGCGCCTCCGCGACGAGCGCGCGCGCGTCCGCGGATCCGGCAAGCAGCGCTTCCGCCGCGACCCGTTCGGCCTCGGGCCAGCGGACCGCCGAGGCCCCATAGGCCCCGACGAGTTCCGACAACCGCGCCAATGTCATATCGTTCTTAACCATTGCCATTCCCCGGCATCTCAGGATGCCCTAGACCCCTGTTTTACGTAGCCACTCGTCGCGTTCCGTCGCAAGTGCCGCGCGAAGTTGCCTCCGGGCCCGGCCCAGAAGCGATTCCACGGCCTCGACGCTGATCCCGAGCGTTTCCGCCGCTTCGATGTTCGAAAGCCCCTGATAATGCGTCAAGGTGACGGCAGCCCTTTGCCGCGCCGGCAAGGCCTGAAGCGCCCTGTCCACCTGCCGCGCGAGGTCGCTCCGCTCAAGCTCCTCATGCGGCGTCGGATCGTCGCTTTGCGGCTCGGGGATCGAATCGATGTCCTCTGTGCCGTGTCGCCTCAAGCGGTCGAGGCAGAGATTGGTCGCGACCCGGTGAAGCCATGTTCCGAACTGGGCCCTGCCCGGTTCCCATCGCGACGCGTGCGTCCAGACACGCAGAAATACTTCCTGTGCGACTTCCTCGGCGTCGGCCTGGCTGCCGAGCATGCGCCGCGCCAGCGCGAGCATACGCGTGAGATGCCGGTCGACGAGCAGCCGGCAGGCCGCCTCGTCGCCCAGCGCCACGCGCGCCACCAATTCGTCATCCGACGCGTCGTTCAACCGACAGCGCCCCCTTCGTCAAATTCGCTTCCGCCGAACTCACCCGGAACGGCATTATGCAAGCCGCCCGTCGTTCGATCGCAGGCGATCCTATCCGGGATTTCCCGTCGGCGCACCGGCTTTGGTCCGGCCCTCAATCCTGCCGGGCCGCTTTCATGCGCTCACGCATGTTCGCCGAAGCGGCGTCGAATTCGGCCTGCGAGACCTTGCCGTCTCCATTGCCATCCATCAATGCGAACATCTTATTCTTGCGCCCGGCGTCGCGCGCCGGTCCGGCCGCTGCGAACTCCTCGCGCGTCACGAAACCGTCTCCGTTCGCATCCGCCGCCTTGAAGCGCGCCTGACGCGCCGCATTTCGTTCCGCGTCGCTGACGACGCCGTCATGGTTGGCATCGAGTTTTTCCATTGCCATGTCCCGCCTGTCGTCGACATTCGCCGCGCCGGCTGCGAAAGGAAGAAGGAGACCGATCGCAATCGCGGCGACGCCTGCCATCAATTCGATCCTGAAGCCTCGCATGCCATCCTCCTCACATATGTCGAAGCTGGGTGGCCGGGACCGCGCAACATCGCCGTCCCGGCCAGAGCAACGGGGGCAAGCCGGTCCGAAGGGGGGAAGGGCCGGCGGGAACGTTGTCCTGTCACTCGGAGACAGAAACGCGCTTTGCGAACAATTCCGTCGCGCGTCGCGCCTCAGCCGCGAAAAGAAAACATTAACCAATGGAAAGGAGCGGCGCCGGAACGACGTGGCGCGACGGCATCGTCAGCGCGGGTTCCGTCAACACGCGGGCCGGAACGATCAGACGGCGGAGACTAAAGCCCTCCCTCCGCTCGACATCGACCGTGAGTACCGCGCCTGACGCGACGGCGGGCGCCTTCAACCGCGCGATCGCCAGATTGACGCCGAGCTCCCGCGAAAATCCCGTGCTGGTCGCGAGACCTTCGACGGCGCCATTGCACTGGATGGCGCGGAAATCGAGCGGTTCGGGAAAATCGACGGCGAGAGACACGATGAAATGACGCGGTGGACGAGCCCTGGCGCGTTGCAAGGCGTCGCGGCCGGTGAAATGCCCCGCTTCAAGGTCGACGATGGAGGCAAGCCCGAGCTCGAAAGGCGTCGAGGCGTCGGCGGGATCGACGGCCGAGAAGGCACCGAGGTAATCCCGGCCGGCGCGCGGGATGCCGGCTTCGACGCGGGCCAGCTCGCGCAAGGCAAACCCCGTTACGGCAAGGCCGAAAGGCGCACCCTTGTCGAGAAGACGTACCCAGATCATCGGCGCATCCTCGGGGTCTATCCAGAGTTCGTAACCGAGATCGCCGCTCATTCCCGTGCGGCTCGCATAGACGGGCATGCCGGCGATGTCGAACCAGCGCGCCGCATAGGGTCTCAGCGTCTCGATATCGCGCAATCCGGACGCCGCCAGAACGGAGGCCGAAAGCGGCCCCTGCACGGAGAGCGCAGCCAGCGTCGTGCCGAGATCCTCGACCCGCACCTGAAAACCGAAGGCGCTGTCCTGAAGCCAGGCGAGATGCGTTTCCTCCGTCGCCAGACGATATTCGTTCTCGTCCAGCCGGAAGAGAAGCCCATCGCCCACCACCAGACCATGGTCCTCGCAGAACGCGACGGGCATCGCTTCGTCGACCGAGAGCGCGAGCACATTGTCGGCGACCAGCCGGTTGAGATAGACCGCCGCGTCCCGCCCGCTGATCCGGTATTTGACGAGCGGGGATATGTCGCTGAGCGCCGCCGCATGGCGCAGCGCGCGATACTCGTCCTCGATATCCGTCAGGATGTCCGGCGTCGTGAAGCCGTTCCACTGCGTCCAGAGATTTGTGCGGCTCTCGGCGGCGGCGGCGAGATGCAACGCCGTCGTCAGCACCTGACGACCGAAAGGCGGTTCCTCCGCCTTCCGCTCGAAAAGCGCGGGATCTATCTCCGCGATCGCGTCGAGAAGATCGAGGTCGGGATTCGCGAACGGTGGATGTTCGCCAGGCGATGTCTCTCCCGACGGGCTTTCCTCCACCGGATTCTCCATGGGCGCCTCGTCCGCCGCCGGCATGTCCTCCGCGCGCGTCTCGCCCGCGGGTTCTTCCAGCAGTTCTTCTTCCACCGGCTGCATGTCGTCGTCTCCGCTCATGCACGCCTCCCCTCGCTCAAGGCGAGTTCGGCCGCAAGCCGGCCCGGCATGCCCGAGATGCCGCCACCCGGATGGCTGCCGGCGCCGCAGAGATAAAGCCCCTTGAGCGGCGTCCGGTAGCGCGCGAGCGCGGGCGCGGGCCGGAACATCGCGAACTGGTCGGCGCGCAGCTCGCCGTGGTGCCAGTCGCCGCCGGGAAGGCCGAACTTCGCCTCGATATCGGACGGCAACAGCATTTCGCCGGCGATGATGCGGTCGCGAATATCGGGCGCATAGGTGGACAGCGTTTCGAGAACGCGGTCGAGAAAACGGTCGCGCTGGCCGGCCCAGCCGCCTTTCACGTCGGAAGGCACGTACTGGATCAGGATCGACATGACATGATGGCCGAGAGGCGCGAGCGTCCGGTCGACGACGCTCGGAATGGTCATCTCCATCGGCGGCTCGAATGGAAGCTCGTCGCGCTTGAACGAAGCAAAGGCGGCATCGAGCTCCTGCAGCGAAGGAACGGCGAGAAGACGCGCGCCATATTCCGACGGCGCGAGGCCGGGAATGGTGGGCAGTCCGTCCAGCGCAAGATTGAGCTTGGCCGTGGCGCCGCGGCGGCCCGTGCGCCCGAGACGCGACGCGAGCCTCGCATCGAGATGTGCAGGGCCGACGAGCCGGAGCATCGTGTCGGACGGATCCACATTCGACAGAATGGCCGGCGCGAGCAGAAGCTCGCCCGCTTCCGTTTCGACGCCGGTCGCGACGCCGTTCTCGACAGTGATCCGCTTTACCGGTGCCGATGTCCTGACGATGACGCCGAGGCTTTCGGCGGCGCGCGCCAGCGCCTCGACGAAGCCGCCGAGACCGCCTTGCGGCAAGGAGATGCCCGCCGTCTCGTGCCGCATGGCTTCACGGTAGATGAAATTGAACGAAGTGCCTGGCGAGAAAGGTCCCTCGGCCGTTCCGCGCACCGCCTCGAAGGCGAGCGCCGCCTTCAACAGCGGCATCTCGAAATTCTCGTCGGCGAGATCGCCGATGCTCTCGGGCAGAACCCGGAGCAAATCCTCGAACGATGCCTTTCCCAGACGCCGTGCGTTCCAGACGAGCTTGCGGAAGACGGAAGCGGCATCCGAAGTCTCGCCGGAAACGGGTGGAGCGGCGCCGAGCATCGGCCGCAGCAGCCCGGCATAGGCCTTCATGCGCGCCGTGAAGGCAACATAGGCGGCCGCGTCCTGCGCGCTCCATTGCCTGAGCGCGACGAGGTCTTGCCGCCGGCTCGACATCGTCAGATGCCGCTTGTCCCGCGCGAGCGCGATGGTCGTCATCTGACGTTGGGCGAAACGCAAGCCGTGCCTGGCGAGTTTCAGATCCTTCTCGATCCGGCGCGGCATGGCTTCGACGAGATGCGCCGCCGTCGATATCCGGTAATCGGGCGAAATCTCCCCGGTCGCCAACGCGCCGCCCAGCACCTCGGACGCTTCGAGCAGGATGACGCGCCGTCCCGCTTTCGCGAAATAGGCGGCGGCGACGAGGCCGTTATGCCCTCCGCCGATCACGATCGCATCGAAACTCCGGTCCGCGAGCAACATCGCTATCCCCGCTTTCCGAGGGACGCAGCGACGAGCGCGGCGGCGTTAGCGCCGGCATAGCCCGCTCCGATGGGCGCGGGATGGACGCTGGCCGAGCAGAGATAGAGATCGCGGACCGGCGTCATGTTGCCGGCGAGCGCCGCCATCGGGCGGTTGAAGAACATCTGGTCGAGTGTCGTCTCGCCCTGCGCCAGATCGCCCGCGGTGAGGCCGACTTCGCTTTCGATGTCGGGCGGCACCAGCGTTTCGAGCGCGACGATGCGGTCGCGGATGCCGGGGCTGTGGTCCGCGAGGCGTTCAACGACGAGATCGGCAAGTTCGTCCTTGCGCTCCGCCGTCCAGGGTCCGTCATGCAGCGCCTCGGGCACGTAATGCACCGCGACCGACATGACGTGCTTGCCGGCAGGCGCGAGCGAGCGGTCGGCGAGCGTCGGGATCAACGCGTCGATGAGTGGCGTGCGCGGCGGAATGCGGTCGCGCCAGTCGTCGCAGGCGCGCTCCATCTCGTCGAATGACGTCGCGAGGCGCACGCCGCCGAGGATCGCCGGACAGACCGCCGGCACGGCCGGAAATTCGGGCGCGGCGTCGAGCGCCAGATTGATCTTCGCGCTGACGCCCCGCATGCGAAAGCGGCCGACCTTCTCGACGAAACCTTCCGGCAGTTCCTTCCAGCGGAAAAGCGCCAGAAAAGTCCGCTTCAGATCGAGATCTGAGAGGATCGCGCGGCCGTATATCTCTTCGCCATTGGCGAGCACGACGCCGCGCGCCGCGCCGTCGCGCATCAGCACGTCGGTGACCTCGGCCTCGGTGCGGATGGTGCCGCGATGGGCGGCAATCGCCGAGGCGAGGGCATTCGCGACGGCGGCCGGTCCGCCGACCGCGAGTTGACGCGCCGGCGCGCCGGCGCTCGCGCCGACGGTTTCCTCAAGGAAGGCGCCGAGCAGATAACGCGCGCTGGTCGGCGCGCGCGGACCGAAGCCCACGCCGAGAAGCGCGTCGGAGGCGAGCCGCGCCTTGATGTCGTCGGACTCGAAATAATCGTCGAGGAAATCGGCGCAGGAGAGCGTCCAGAGGCGTGTCAGCTCATGGAGCGCATCGGCCTCGATGCCGCCCCATCGCGACGCCGTCTTGAGCAACCGGCGCAGCGTGGCAAAGGAGAGGCGCGACGGATCGGGGAGAGGCGCCGCCAGAAGCGGGCGAAGCTGCTGCACGCCGCGCAGCATGTCGCGCCGGAAGCGTGTCCAGGCATCGGCGTCCTTCAGCGAAAAGCGCGCCAGTTCGCGGCGATGGACGATGCCGTCGCGATAACTCGCTATATAGCCGCCGCCTTCGAGTAGCGAGACGCCGCCGTCGACGCGCAGGGAGCGTAGCCCGTACCGTCCGAGTTCGAGTTCGGAGACGATCCGCGCCGGCAGTGCTGAAAGGCCGAGATTGTAGCGAGCGATCTGGAAGCCGGGCGCGATCTCGCAAGCGGCATCCGCACCGCCTAGCACGGCGTTCCGCTCCAGAAGCAGCACACGGGCGCCGGCGCGCGCAAGATAAGCCGCAGCCGTCAGCCCGTTGAGCCCACCTCCGATGACGATCGCGTCGTGACGCTCCATGCGTCGAACCCCAACTGCGCCCTGCCCGTCTCAAGCGGAGACGCCTGCCCAATCGTACCGGTTTGATACGCTTTGGATAAGACGGGTGCTCCCCCGTGCCGAAACCGGAAGGAGCGTTAACCACATATGTCCAGGGATTTCCATCGATCCCGCCCGGCGATGGCTTCGCCGTTAATGATCGATGCCTGGCCGGCAGGAGGACGCTGCAAGTCTTTCGCCATCCCGCGGCCGGATGGGCGTGGGTTCAGGGCGTCGCCACAGCGGCGACGATACGCTCGAAAGCGGCGTAAACCTCCGCCTGCGATTCGCGGAGCTGGGCCTCGAGAGCGGAAAAATCGGGCGCGTTGCCGGCCCGTGCCAGCAGCGCTTTCAACCCCGGCGTCGCCTCCTCGGGCTTGAACACGCCCTCGACGCAGATGCGGATCGCCTGCGTCAGATTGAGCGTGAGATCGGCGGCGGAAAGCAGAAGGTCGGCATCGGCGGCCGGCAGGATGCCCACATCGGCGATCGCCTGGAGCGCTGCCCGCGTATGGGTGTGCAGTATTTCGGGATGCGCGGCGCCATGCGCGAGCTGAAGGAATTGACAGATGAATTCGAGATCGACGAGCCCGCCGCGCACATATTTGAGTTCCCATGCATTCCCGCTCGGAAACTCGCGCTCGATCCGCGCCCGCATGTCGGCGACGTCATGCGCCGTCTTGCCGATGTCGCGCGGCCGGCGCAGCGTTTCGCGGATCGCGGCTTCGATGCGCGCCTTCAGCGTATCCGGGCCGGTGAGGACGCGGGCGCGCGTCAGCGCCATATGCTCCCAGGTCCAGGCTTCGCTCTTCTGGTAATCGACGAAGCTCTGCAACAGTGTGGCGACCGGACCCGAATTGCCCGACGGACGCAGTCTGAGATCGACCTCGTAGAGCTTGCCCTCGCTGGTCGGCGCGGTGAGCGCGCTGATGAGCTGCTGGCAGACGCGTGCATAATATTGCGAGGCGAACATCGGGCGCGCGCCGTCCGACGTCGCGTTCGGATCGGCGAGATCGTAGATCATGATGAGGTCGAGATCCGAGGCGGCGCTCATCTCCTCGCTGCCGAGCTTGCCCATCGCGACGACGGCGAAATCTCCGCCCGGCACATGTCCCGCGCGCTCGGCGATTTTTTCCTCCGCAACCGGCGCCAGCGCGGCGACGAGTTCGCTCGCGATCGCCGCATAGGCAGGGCCCGCCTCCTCCGCGTCCGCATTGCCGGCAAGGACGCGCACGCCGAGACGGAAGCGATGTTCGCGCGCCCAGACGCGGGTGAAATCGAGTACGTCCTGGTAATCGCGCGCATGTTCGAGCGCGGCGCGCAGACTCCGATGCAGCATGTCGCGATCCGGCCGCATCTTGAAGAAGTTCGGATCGACGACCGACTCGAGCACCGCCGAGTTCTGCGCAAGATAATTCGCGAGCCTGGGCGCCGTGCCGCAAATGTCGGCGAGGAGATCGAGCAGCCCCGGATTGGAATAGAGCATCGAGAAAAGCTGCACGCCCGCCGGCAGCTTCGTCAGGAACTGGTCAAAACGCGTGAAGGCCGTGTCGGGATTGGATGTCTTCGACAGAGCCCGCAGCAGCGCCGGCATCAGCGCGGTCAGAAGCTCGCGCGAGCGCGGGCTCCGCGTCGCCGCGAACCGGCCGGTGTGCCAGGCGCGGATCGTCGCCGACATGTCGGAGACCTGGACGAAGCCGAGTTTGCGCAAGGTGTCGAGCGTTTCGGGATCGTCTTCCGTTCCGGTGAAGACGAGGCTTCCGCTTTCTTCCGCAAGCGGCGGCGCCGTCTCGAAGAGCTTTGCGTAATGCCCCTGCACGCGACGGAGATGGCCCGTGAGCGTCTCGGCGAAATCGGCCCGGCTGTCGAAATTCATGAAGCAGGCGACGTGATCGAGCCCTTCCTCGGTCGCCGGCAGCGTATGCGTCTGTTCGTCGGCGATCATCTGCAACCGATGTTCGAGCGTGCGCAGGAACCGATAGGCCGATTTGAGTTCTTCCGCCGCTTCCGGTGCGATCCAGTTCTTGCGCGCCAACTCGTCAAGCATCGGGCAAGTCTGCTGGCCGCGCAGTTCGCGGTCGCGCCCGCCGGCAATCAATTGCTGCGTCTGGACGAAGAATTCGATCTCCCGGATGCCGCCCCGCCCGAGCTTCACATTATGCCCGGCGACGGCGATGGTGCCGTGTCCGCCCACCGCATGGATCTGCCGCTTCATCGAATGAATGTCGTCGATGGCGACGAAGTCGAGATTCTTGCGCCAGATATAAGGCGTCAGCATCTCGAGGAAGAGTTGGCCGGCCTGCGGATCGCCGGCAACGGCGCGCGCCTTGATGAAGGCGGCCCGCTCCCAGTTCTGCCCGCGGCTTTCGTAATAATGTTCGGCCGCCGGCAGCGACACCGCAACCGGCGTGCCGCCCGGATCGGGACGCAGGCGCAAATCGGTGCGGAAGACATAGCCGTGTTCGGTGCGCTCCTGCAGGATCTTCACCAGCGCCTGCGTCAGCCGCACGAAGAAAGGCCCCTCTTCCGTCCCCTCCTTGAGCGGCAACTGACCGGGCTCGTAAAAAACCACGATGTCGATGTCGCTCGAATAGTTGAGCTCGCGCGAGCCGTATTTGCCCATGCCGAGAATGGCGAGGCCGCTTCCGGCTTGCGTCACCTCTTCTGCGGCGCGCGCTATCTGTCCACGCCGCGCCGCATCCTTCAGCAGCCATTCGACGGCGGCCTGCACGGCGGCATCGGCGAAATCGGTCAGCGCCGCCGTCACCTCCTCGAGCGACCAGGCTGTCGCGAGATCGGCAAGCGCTATGAGGATCGCGGCCTCGGCCTTGGCCAGCCGCAACTCGCGCATGAGATCGGCCTGCGTCGCAGCGCCGGCTGTCGCGCGCGTCCGCGCGATCAGCGCCGCAAGCGTCTCAGCCGGCGGTTCGTCGACGAGTCTCGGCAACCAGTCTGGATGAACGCGGAGAATGCGCGTGAGAAAGGGCGAGTTGCCGAAGATGCCGTCGAGAAGCCGCCGCGTATCGGCATCGGCGAGCAGCCCTTCCATGCGACGACGCAAGGCCGCATCCTCGATCGAGGCGACACTCGCCTCCAGATCCTGCATCGCCGTCAGCGCGCGTTCACCGTCGAACGGTTTCGGCGCCCGCGCCGCCCAGTCCCGCAAAACCTTCACATCCGCACTCAAATTCCGTCTCCCTCCGCCGCAGCGGCAAAGACTAAAGTGCGTTCCGCCAAAGTGTAAGCGCTTTCGTCAGGCCGCGGGCGGCAGGATCAACGTGACGCAGAGGCCCGGCCTGTTGTCGTCGAGCGCGATGCGCCCGCCATGAAGCCGCGCGACCGCCGCGACCAGGCTGAGGCCCAGACCGCTGCCCGGCGTGTTGCGGCTCGTCTCCAGCCGCACGAAACGTTCGAGAACGCGCCCGCGCTCCTGCTCCGGAATGCCGGCGCCATGATCGGCGACGCCGATGAGAATATGCCCGTCCGGGTCGGCGGCGACGGTGACGGCGACCACCGGCTCGGACGTCCCGTCCTGCGGCTTGCCGTGCTTGATCGCATTGTCGAGAAGGTTCGCGACCGCTTGCGACAGAAGTTCGCGATTGCCCCTGACGCTGAGCCCCTCCGCGACGTCGACCGTGAGCCTGAGCCCGCTTTCCTCCGCGACCGGCTCGTAAAGTTCGGCCGCGTCGGCGACGACCGCCGCCGGATCGACGATGCTCATCGACTCGCGCAGCGAGCCCGCCTCCGCCCGCGCGATCATCAGCAGCGCATTGAAGGTGGTGAGGAGACTGTCGGCTTCCGCGATCGTGCGTTCCAGCGCCTGGCGATATTCCTCGGGCGACGGTTCGCTGAGCAAGGTCACTTCGAGCCGGCTGCGCAGCCGGTTGAGCGGGCTGCGGAGATCATGCGCGACATTGTCGGTCACCTGTCGCATGCCGATCATCAGCGCCTCGATCTGATCGAGCATCGCGTTGAGGTTGCGCGCGAGTTGATCGAGTTCGTCGCCCGTCCCGGCGATGGGAAGCCGCTGCGAGAGATCGCCTTTCATGATGCCGCTGCTCGATCGGTTGATCGCGTCGACGCGGGCGAGCATGTTGCGGCTCATGAAGAGTCCGCCAGCAAGGCCGAGAGCGACCGTGAGCCCGATCGCCCAGACGAGCGCACTCGTTATCAGCGTTTCGATGATGCGCCGCTCCTGCACATCGCGCCCGACCAGGAGATAGAAGCCCTCCGGCAGCACGAAGGCGCGGGCGCGCGCCGCCTTGACCTCGGTGCCGTCGAGCACCTTGCGGTTGTAGAAGAAATCCATCCAGCCGTCGGCGCCCGGCGTCGCCGCCGGCTTCTGATCGAGATTGCCGGCAAGAGCCGCCCGTAGGACAGCCAGGGTATGCCGAAATTGAGCTCGGGCCAGGCCAGTTG
>NZ_DATKFR010000186.1:0-26288 GCF_035511255.1 Parvibaculum sp. | reverse complement strand
TCGCAGACACCGGTGCCCGCGAGGCGTGAAACGATGCGTTCCGGCGACCAGATTTCAAGGATCGTGATCGAGGGCATGAGATCGCGTATAGCGACCGGGTCGAAAGCCTGACGATCGGGAACCAGCCCGTCGCCGCGAATGCCGTCCCAATAGGCGAAAAAGCGCCGCGCTCCATCGCTGCGAAGGCTGTCTTGCACGGACGACATGCTTCGTTCCTCGCGCCGCGCAGGCGCAATCGGTTGAAACCCGTGGAAAACGCAACCGACAGAACAGATAGCGCGACCGGACGATCAGAGAACGCCGACGCGACCCATGGCGAGAAATTTTTCCCGGCGCAACCGCTTCAGCGCTTCGCCGTCAAGCCGCTCGAGGCCGCGCAGCTCTTCCTCGATCGCGTCGCCCGTCTCCTTGATCATTTGGGCCCGCTCGCGATGCGCGCCTCCGATGGGTTCGGGCAGAACCCGGTCGATCACCCCAAGCTGATGCAGGTTCTGCGCGGTGATCTTCATTGCCGTCGCGGCGTCCTTGGCCTTGGCGGAATCGCGCCACAGGATCGAAGCGGCACCTTCCGGCGAGATGACGCTGTAGACCGAATGTTCGAGCATCAGAATGCGGTTTGCCGACGCCAGCGCCACCGCACCGCCCGATCCGCCTTCACCGATGATGACCGAGATGAGCGGCACCCCAAGCGAGAGACAGCAATCCGTCGACCGAGCGATCGCCTCCGCAACGCCACGCTCCTCGCTGTCGGAACCCGGATAGGCCCCCTGGGTATCGACCAGAGTGACGACGGGAATTTCAAACCGCTCCGCGAGCTTCATCAGGCGGATGGCCTTGCGGTAGCCCTCGGGCCGTGCGAGACCGAAATTGTGTTTCATGCGGCCTTGCGTGTCGGAGCCTTTCTCATGCCCGATCACGACCACGGATCGCCCTCGAAACCGGCCGAGCCCGCCCATGATCGCGGCGTCCTCACCGAACAGACGGTCGCCGGCCAGTGGCGTGAAGTCCTCGATCAGACGCTCGACATAATCGACGAAATGCGGACGGCGCGGATGTCGCGCGACCTGCAATTTCTGCCATGGCGTCAGCGCCGAATAGGTATCCTGAAGAAGCTGTGCGGCTTTCTGCTCGAGCTTGGCCACTTCGTCGGTGATGCTCACCGTGGGATCGTCCTGGGCCAGAAGTCGCAGTTCCTGGACCTTACCTTCCAGCTCCGCAATCGGCTTCTCGAAGTCGAGATATGTGTGCATCGCGCCCCGGAAGTCCCGCTGTCCGCCTTGGAAGACACCCGGGGTGGCCTCCCGGGCAAAGGATCCTTTTGTCAGGATTTGCGCGGCACACTGGCTTGGGGAGGGCCCCTTGTCAACCGCCAGGCTTCCCCCTTCGGCACAGGCTCCCCAGGCCCCTTGGTAAACGGCGCATGGCCCTTGTCACAAGGCAAGGCCCCCGTTCGTCTAATGGGCGACCCCGGACGGCACAGGACCCAGGGTCGTCAACAAGCCGCCACCGGAGCGGCGAGGAGGACCGATGAGCATGACCCCGGCCACCGCCGATATCCGCCAGTTTCAGATCAAACGTGCCGTGCTCGCCCTCTGGGCGGCCGGATTTCTGGCCAACGCACTCTACATGCTGGCCGATCCCCTCTCCTGGTACGACGCCATCGCCGGCGTACCCGATACCGGTCCCTATAACCCGCATTTCGTCCGGGACATCGGCGTCGCTTATTTGACGCTCGGCCTGATAACAGGGGCCGCGGCTCTGCGGCTGAGGCTCGCTCTGCCGCTTCTTTGTACCGTCGCTCTTTATCTCGGCCTGCATGCGCTCCTTCACCTGTGGGACGTCGCCGCCGGTCGCCTGGAACCAGACCACCTGCTGATCGACGCTCCCGGGGTCTTCGCGCCGGTCCTCGTGAGCGCGCTTCTCGCCTGGTGGGTCCGTCACGATCATGTCTGACAATGGAAGGAAAAGACCATGCTGAAAGCCTTTGTCGAAAAGAGCCTGCGCCGTCAGGAAGAGATCACCGGCGAACCGACCGACTTTCTCCGCGACATTTACGAGGCGGCTCCCGGCGGCTTCTGGCGCTTCGCACTCTTCGTGCCGATGAGCCGTTATCGCAAACGCCTGCCGATCGAGGCGCACGCGGTGGCCCGTATCGCGGCCGTGCATGCTGAAGATTGCGGCCCCTGCCTGCAAACGGTCGTCAACATGGCGAGTTCCGCCGGCGTTCCAGCGGACATCCTCCGCGCCGCCGTCATGCGCGATCTGGGCGCCATGGATAAACGTACAAGAACGGTCTTCGAGTTCGCCGAGGCCATCGCTGCCCGCGATTTTCGCAGTGAGGAGCTGCGGCCGCTGATTGAAAGCTGGTGGGGCAAGGCCGCCATCGCCGAACTGGCCCTCGCGATCGCCAGCACTCGTGTCTTCCCGACCGTGAAACGGGTCATGGGCTACGGGCAAGCCTGCAGCCGCGTTGTGATCGGCCATGAAACCGTCCGCGCCGATCTCGCCAGCCCTCGCGCCGCGTGATCGGGTAGAGTGAGAACATGGAAGCGGATCGAAACGAGCGGCCGTTAGCGACGGAAGCGATTTTCACGCGCCACCGCGCGCGGGTCTTTGCGGTCGCCTACCGCCTTGTCGGCGCGGTGAGCGACGCCGAGGATATCGTGCAGGAAACCTGGCTGCGCTGGAGCGGTATCGACGCGAAAGAAGTCCGCTCCCCCGAGGCATGGCTCGTCACCACAGCAAGCCGTCTCGGTATCGACCATCTGCGCCGCCTCAAGACCCGCCGCGAATCCTATGTCGGCCCGTGGCTGCCCGAGCCGATCGTCGAAGCCGCGAATATCGATCCGGCACTCTCGCCGGAGGACAAGCTCTCGCTTGCCGACGAGGTTTCGCTTGCACTGTTGCATATGCTGGAGCGGCTGGCGCCGGAAGAGCGCGCCGCCTTCCTGTTGCACGAAGCCTTCGACTACGGCTATGGCGACCTCGCTACGATCCTCGGCAAATCGGAGGCAGCCTGCCGTCAGATCGTCAGCCGCGCCCGGCGCCGCGTCGCGGACGAACGGCCCCGCTTTGAGGCAAGCCGCGCCGAACATGCGCGTCTCGCCGCCGCTTTCGCCACGGCGCTCGCGACGGAGAATCCCGACGCGCTTCTCGCCTCGTTGCGCAAAGACGCGATCCTTTATTCGGACGGCGGCGGCAAGGTGGCGGCCGCGCTCAACCCGATTCATGGCGCCGACCGCATCTCGCGCTTCTTCTTCGGCATCAGGAAGAAATTTCCGCAGCCCTATCGGGACGAACCCATCACGGTCAATGGAAAACCCGGTATCGCGCTTCTTGCAGCCGGTCATCTCCATTCGATCATCTGCTTCGACGTCGCCGACGACCGGATAAACATCGTCTATATCGTGCGAAATCCAGACAAGCTGCGCCAGGCCGCGCGGCTCCTCCGTGCATCCCTTATCGGTTGACGGCCGGGCTGCCGGCCGGGACAAACGGATCAGGACGAAGCGCTGTCTTTTTTCGCCAATGGATGATGATCCTCGACCAGTGCCTTGAGCCGACCGTCGAGCACATGCGTGTAAATCTGCGTCGTCGAAATGTCGGCATGGCCGAGCATCTGCTGTACGGCTCTCAGATCCGCGCCATTGGCGAGCAGATGGCTCGCAAAAGCATGACGCAACGTATGTGGCGAGACACGATTCGGATCGAGCTGCGCCGCGATCGAAAGATCTTTCAGAAGCTGAGCAAAACGATGCCGCGTCAGATGCCCCTGCCGTCCGCGCGACGGGAAAAGCCAGGGCGATACCGAATCGCCGAGCCTCAGCACGCGCAGCGGCAGATATTCGTCGATCGCGAGGCGCGCCGTCTCGGACAGCGGCACGAGCCGCTCGCGTCCGCCCTTGCCTGAAATGGTAAGGAAGCGCCCGTCGCCCTTCGCAGCCGCCAAGGGCAGACCCACGAGTTCGGAAACACGCAGACCCGTCGCATAGAGAACTTCCATCAGGCAGACGAGGCGCGCGCGCTTATAGGCGCGAACCGCCTCTTCCTGCGATCGGCCGTCTTCCACGAGACGCGCCGCGCGCAGCAGCGCATCGACTTCCTCCACGGTAAGCGTCCTGGGCAAGGGCCGCGCCCGGCGGGGTCCTTCAATGGCGCCGCACGGATCGTCCGGCCTGACGCCGTCCGCATAGAGGAAGCCATGGAACTGGCGGATTGCCGAAAGACGCCGTGCCGCCGTCGAGGCCGAAAGCCCCTGCACCGAAAGGCCTTCGAGATAATCCCGCACATCCATCGTCCGGGCATCGGCGACGCTTCGATCACGCGCAGCGAGAAACGCCGCGAAATCCTTCAGGTCTCTCGCATAGGCGTCGAGCGTATTGCGCGCTGCACCCCGCTCGGCGCTCAGCATTTCAAGGAAAGCATCGACGTGATGTCTTCCGTTTGTCTCTGTCGAGATAGGATCGTTGGACATGGAACTCACCCGGGTTCGGCATGACTGCGTCCCATTAGAGCTTCGGTGGCGAGGCGCCGCGCCTCGGCATCGAGATGAACCGCTCTGAGACTTGAAACGGCTTGCGCAGTCACGTGAGGATCTGCGCCATCCGGCCCCCCAGGCCCAATACTTACCAGCGAAAGCAACACAACTTCCCCGACCACGCCCTTCTGGCCGGCATTCTGCAATTGGTTCATCAATTCGGTCGGCGTCACCGACGTCACCGCTGCAAGAACTTTCGGCGACAAGGGATATCCGAGAGCCTGCAGCAAAAGTGCTTCCCTGACGGCGAACATGCGCACCGCCGCAACTCCGGAACTCAGATCCGCGAGGATGTCCGCCGTAATCTGATCGTCATTGCCGCCGGGACCTTGAGGATTGCTGATACGGATCAGTGCGCCAAGTTCACGCGCATCGCGCCCGATCCCCTGTCCCTGCGGCGCAATCAGCGCATACCACTGCAACGCATGCGGTCTGTCATTCACAAGCAGGAAGGCGCGCACCGCCGCCGGTGCAAGATCGCGCAACGTCGGCGAGGGCGTCAACTGCGCGAGGATCGGCAGCAACACCTCGACTGTCGAAAGATAGAGGCCCGCGCTTTGACCTGTCGACAGCATCAGCTTGATGAGAGCGGCGCGCTCCGTCGGCAGTATCTCGACATTGATCGCCTGGAAGAGCAGCGCGCGGCGTATCGCCGGCTGCTCGGGGAAAGTTGCCGCCTTGAGCCCGTCGAAATCGGCCTGCGTGAAGCTCGGCAACTTGTAGAGACCGGCAAGTTCGTCCGCGTTGATCAGGCTGAGCATTGCCGCGCGTTCACCGGCGACGATCCGCGTCTCCGCTGGCAGGCTTTCGTCCCGCGCCAGTGTCTGCACGACCGGCACGGTCGCGATCTGTCCGGCATTCTTCGGCAATTCGCGATGCGCAAGCCGGTAGAGAGCGACGTCCAGAATATCGAGTTGCTTCGGATCGTCTGCTTTCAGCTTGAGACCGTCTGTCGCCTCCGCAACCAGCGAATAGAAGATCGGATCGTCGAGTCCCTCCTCGCGCGCAAGGTCGAGCGTGAGATTGGCCTCGCTCTTCTTTCCCGCAAGCACCTGGCAAAAGGCCGAAAGTTTGAGGCTGAAAGCCGCCGTCTCGTCGTGGGCCGGGTCACTGCCGGTCGGAATGTCGGCAAGCGCGTTGCACGCCTCGTCGTGATTGCCGGTCGCCAGCGCTGCGCGAGCCCGCGCAACGGCGACGGCCGGCGTCTTATCGGCCTGGGCGCTCTTTGCAAGGTCGACCGCGAGATCCGCATGTCCGGAATGCGTCAGCTGATCGAGCCTGACGGCGAGCAGCGAGGTTCCGCTCTGCGGGCCGGCGGGCGGTTCCGCGCCGGTCAGCAGCAACCGCCGGGTGAGATCGTTCATCACAGGCGAACCGGTCACGACGGGCAGTTCGGCGAGATGCCGCTCGATGTCGGCACGCGTCGCACCCCGCCACATGTCGGATCCGAAGCCGCCCTCGTTTTGTCCGAGGAGACCCGCAGCGGACGCATCTACGCCGCCGAGCGTCGAGACGGTGATGCCCGAGCCGGCGCTGCCTGGCAGGCTCTTCACGACCTGCGGCGTCCCTTGAGCGGACGGGTCGGTTCCACCCGGAAAACTCGCACCAACCGGCGGCGTTGCGGCCGCGCCGGGGCTTGTCGCTCCAAAACCTGGCGGCACGATACGCTGGGGACCGGCGCTCTGCGTCCCGGTTTCCCGCGCATCCCCGGGGGGCGGAGAAACGGCAATAGTACCAAGCGTGTCCGCAACGGCTGCCGTGGACACGAGGAGAAAGGCGACGAACCCCGCCAGACCGGCACTCGCATGCGGATCGGAGGCGCGGCGTGTCACGCCTTCGCCCTTAACGGGGGAATTGGCCATCGGGGAGAACCTTTTCGACGGGCTGGACCGACGGCTCCACGGATTGGCCGAGATAAATGAGACCTCCGATGATCGCCCCCGCGAGAACCGCGAGGAGAATAAGGAGGCGAATGGCGCTGTTCATGAATCTGTCCTTCTGGCTTGCCCCAGCATAGCGCCGAGCGGACCTTGAGTTTCCCCTTTATGCCCGGCTTGCGGCAAAATTTGGGCGCAAATTCGGCCCTGGTGCTATATGTGGCCCTGCTGACGGGGTAGATCGCCGGCCCGGCAAGGTCACCCTTGACGGTTTATCCGATGGCGACTGTGACAATGCGTCGCGGCCGCCTTACGACCCGTTAAGGTGGAACGCCGTCAGGGTCTTTGCCCGCCGGAACGGATAAGATAAACCAAGAAAGCCGATGACGACCGAAAGCAGACGAGACATGCCGCCCCCGAGCGGCCTCACCCCGTCCCCCGACGCCGGACCTGAGGCGCGGCCCGCGCCGGTTCCTGCCGCCCTGCGTTCGATTGTGCTCGTCGGGCTGATGGGCGCTGGCAAGACGACCGTCGGCCGCCGGCTGGCCCAGCGTCTCGGCCTTCCCTTCGTCGACGCCGATGCCGAGATCGAGCGCGCGGCCGGCGAAACCATTCCTGAAATCTTCGAGCGCCGCGGCGAGGCGGCCTTCCGCGACGGCGAGCGCCGCGTCATCGCACGTCTCCTGGAGGAAGGGCCTCAGGTGCTGGCCACCGGCGGCGGCGCCTTCATGGACGAAACCACTCGCGCCCATATCGCGGCGCGCGGCATATCGGTCTGGCTGAAGGCAGATCTCGACGTGTTGATGAAACGCGTCGGTCGCCGTTCAAACCGGCCGCTTCTGAAGCAGGACGATCCGCGTCGTGTCATGGAACGGCTGATGGCGGCGCGCTACCCCATCTATGCACAGGCCGACCTCACGGTGGAGAGCGTCGAGGGCCCGCATGATAGCGTGGTCGATGACGTCGTCGCCCGGATCGAGGCCTACCGGAACAAAGCGAAAGAGGCCACCGGATGAGTTCGGACGTGAAAACGGTGCATGTGGCGCTCGCGGAACGATCCTATGACATCAAAGTGGGGCCGAACCTGATGGCGCGCGCCGGCGCCTATCTGAAGCCGCTGCTGCGCCGGGCCCGCGTCGTCATCGTCACCGACGAGAATGTCGGGCGCCTCCATTTGCCAGCGCTCGAACGCGGGCTCGACGAGGCGGGCATCCGGCATGACGCGATCAGAATGCCGCCGGGAGAAGGCACCAAATGCTTCGCCGAACTGCAACGCCTGACCGAGTGGCTGCTCGAGACGGGTGTCGAGCGCGGCGATCTCGTATTGGCGCTCGGCGGCGGCGTCATCGGCGACCTCACCGGCTTCGCCGCGTCCATAACGCGACGCGGAGTCGATTTCGCGCAGATACCGACGACGCTGCTGTCGCAAGTCGATAGCTCCGTCGGTGGCAAGACCGGCATCAATACCCCGCAGGGCAAAAACCTCGTCGGCGCCTTCTATCAGCCGCGCCTCGTCCTTGCCGACACCGACGCGCTCGAAACGCTCCCGATGCGCGAACTCCTTGCCGGCTATGCCGAAATCGTCAAATACGGCCTCATCAACGACCGTCCCTTCTTCGACTGGCTCGAAGGCAATCTCGACGGCATCAAATCGGGAGATGTCGCGGCCCGCACCCATGCGATCGTGAAAAGTTGCGAGGCGAAGGCGGCGATCGTCGCTGCCGACGAGCGCGAGAGCAATGTCCGCGCCCTCCTCAATCTCGGTCATACGTTCGGCCATGCGCTCGAAGCCGCAACCGGTTTTTCCAACCGTCTCGTCCATGGCGAGGGCGTCGCCGTCGGCATGGCGCTCGCCTTCGACCTGTCGGCGAGGCTCGGTCTCTGCCCCGGACAAGATGCGATCCGCGTCCGCCGCCATCTCGCCCGCGCGGGCCTGCCCAGTCGTCTTGCCGACGTCCCGGGCCTTCCCGGCGCCGACGAACTGATCTCCCTGATGGGGCAGGACAAAAAGGTGGTCGACGGCAAGCTCACCTTCATTCTCGCGCGCGGCATCGGCGAGGCCTTCATCACACGCGATGTCGATTCCGACGTCCTGCGCACCCTTCTGAGGGAGAGAGAGACAGCCTGATGATCTCGCTCGGCCTCGGCCTCACCATGGCGGCGATCGTCGCGCTGCTTGCGATGTCCGGCTTCTTCTCCGGTTCGGAGACCGCGCTCACCGCCGCCTCGCGCGCGCGCATGAACCGGCTTGCGGAAGAAAAGAACAGGCGTGCGAAACTGGTCCTCGCCCTCACCGACGATCTGGAGCGGTTGATCGGCGCGCTCCTGCTCGGCAACAATCTCGTCAATATCCTCGCCTCGGCACTGGCAACGAGCGTCTTCCTGACGCTCTTCGGCGATGCGGGCGTCGTCTATGCGACACTGGTCATGACCGCGCTCGTCGTCATCTTCGCGGAAGTCATGCCGAAGACCTACGCCATTACCAACACGGATCGCTTCGCGCTGGCCGTCGCGCCGCTCGTGCGCATCGTGATCTGGATTTTCGCGCCGGTCACGACAGCCGTCCGCTTCATCGTACGCGGGACGCTCGCGATCTTCGGCATCGACGTCAGCGACACTGCGAACGTCCTTTCGCCGCATGAGGAGCTTCGCGGCGCAATCAACCTTCATCATCAGGAGGGCGGCTTCGTCAAGCGCGACGTGGACATGCTGGGCGGCATTCTCGATCTTAGCGATCTTGAGGTCAGCGACATCATGGTTCACCGCAAGAACATAACCATGATCGACGCCTCCGAGCCCAACGCGGAAATCGTCGCGCAGGTCCTGGGAAGCCCGCATACGCGCATACCGCTCTGGCTCGACGACCCTGAAAACATCGTCGGGGTGCTGCATGCAAAGGATCTCCTGCGCGCGCTCGCCAGCGTCGACTGGAAGCCGGATGCGATTCACATCCTCGACATCGCGACCAAGCCGTGGTTCGTGCCGGACACGACGCCGCTGGTGAATCAACTCAACGCCTTTCTGCGCGCCAAGGCACATTTCGCTCTCGTCGTCGACGAATATGGCGGATTGATGGGACTTATCACGCTCGAGGATATCCTCGAGGAAATCGTCGGCGACATTTCCGACGAACACGACATCGAGCGCTCGCGCATCAGACTTCAACCGGACGGCTCCGTGATTGCCAGTGGAACGGTGCCGATCCGCGACCTGAACCGCAAGCTCGACTGGCATTTGCCGGACGAGGAAGCGACGACGATCGCCGGCCTGGTCATTCACGAGGCTCGGGCCATTCCCGAAGTGGGGCAGGCTTTCACCTTTTATGGCTTCAAATTCGAAATTCTCCGCCGGCAGCGCAACCAACTCGCGGTGCTGCGCATTACCCCGTCGGCGCCAAACTGACCCCCGGCCCGCGGATTTCAGCTGCGCGCTGCTTCTTCCGGCGTCAACGTCTTCAGGGCAAGCGCATGGATGGGATTGCCCATCTCCGCCGCAAGCGCGGCCGTTACGAGCCTGTGACGTTCGATGCGCGTCCGGCCATTGAAAGCGGCGGAAACAACAGTCACATTGAAATGCGTCTCACCGCCGGGACGATGCCCCGCATGGCCCTTGTGGCGATGCGAGTCATCCTCGATCTCCAACAGGTCCGGCTTCAACGCCATTTCGAGCTTCTCGCGGATCGTTTCAGCGACCGGCACGCCACACCTCGTTAATCTCATGATAGCGGACGCCATGCTTCCTTGTTTTGCCGCGCCAGCCAACCCATAATTTGACCGTGAACCTGAACTCGAAATATTTCGACAGCATCCGCATCGCGCCTCGCAAACAGCGAGGCACGGAGGGCGACGCCGCGGCGCGCGAGGCAGCCAAGAGCAAAGCAGCGCTGCGGGGTTGCGAATGGTCCGGCTGCCGCGCCGTCGGCCTCCACCGCGCGCCGCGCAACGCGTCCGCCAAGGGCGATGAGCCGGCTGGCGCTCAATACCGCTGGTTCTGCGCCGAACACATTCGCGAGTTCAACCACAATTACGACTATTTCCAGGGCATGACCGATGAGGAAGTCGCCGCCTTCCAGCGCGACGCGCTGACCGGCCATCGTCCCACCTGGGGCCTCGGCGTCAATGCCGCGCCGGGTTACGCCCGTGGCGCCGCCCCGCATCTGCACCGGGCGGCACCGTTTCACGATGCCTTCGGCTTTTTCGGGGATGCCCCTGGGGCAAAGCCCGAGGAACCGAAACCGAGCCGCCGCAAACCCCGCACATTGGAGCGACAGGCCTTGCAAACTCTCGGGCTTGACGAGGCCGCTGGCTTGAACGAGATCAAGTCCCGGTATAAGGAACTTGTTAAAAAGCACCATCCGGACGCGAATGGCGGCGATAGATCGGCCGAAGAGCGTCTGCGCAAGGTAATCCAGGCCTATGATTACCTCCGGAAGAGCGGCTTCTGCTGATCTGCGGCGGTTTGGAAGGCTCGGGGGCAAACTTGAACAGCCCTTGGCCTTGCGCAAGGCTGCAGAATGAGCGGACTGGAAACGGAGCTGGCGTTCCGGCCCCGTCGGCCCCGATACCCGGCCGCACGGACAGCACAGCAGGATTTGGGAAGCAGGTAAGATGAGCTTGGAAGTGACTGGCAGCATGTCTGAGAACGTTCCGGACAAGACCGTCTCGGTAAGCGATGTGTTCAAGATCGGCGTGGACATGCAGGTTCCTGCGTTTTCGCAGCCGAACGAGTACGTTCCGGATCTCGACCCGGACTATCTATTCGATCGCGACACCACGCTCGCCATTCTCGCTGGTTTTGCCTTCAATCGGCGCGTGATGGTCCAGGGCTATCACGGCACCGGCAAGTCGACTCATATCGAACAGGTCGCCGCTCGCCTCAACTGGCCCTGCATTCGCATCAACCTCGATAGCCATATCAGCCGCATCGATCTCGTCGGCAAGGACGCGATCGTGTTGCGCGAAGGCAAGCAGGTGACCGAGTTTCGCGAAGGCATCCTTCCCTGGGCGCTGCAGCATCCCGTCGCGCTCGTCTTCGACGAATACGATGCCGGCCGCCCGGACGTCATGTTCGTGATCCAGCGCGTCCTCGAAGTCTCGGGCAAGCTGACGCTCCTCGATCAGAACCGCGTCATCCGTCCGCATCCGGCTTTCCGCCTGTTCTCGACCGCGAATACGGTCGGGCTCGGCGACACCTCCGGCCTCTATCACGGCACCCAGCAGATCAACCAGGGTCAGATGGACCGCTGGAACATCGTGACGACGCTGAACTATCTGCCGCACGACGCCGAAGTGAACATCGTGCTGGCGAAGTCGAAGCCTTATCAGACCGATGAAGGCAAGAAGAAGATATCGGCCATGGTCCGCGTCGCCGACCTCACGCGCTCTGCCTTCATCAATGGCGACATCTCCACCGTCATGAGTCCGCGCACGGTGCTGACCTGGGCGGAGAATGCGCAGATTTTCGGCGGCGACATCGGCTTTGCCTTCCGCGTCACCTTCCTGAACAAGTGCGACGAGCTGGAACGCGCCACGGTCGCAGAATTCTATCAGCGTTGTTTCGGCGAGGATCTGCCGGATTCAGCCGCCAACATCATGGTCGCCTGATCCGCCGAACGAGGAGCGCAAGAGCGCCCATAAGATGAAGAGCAAGGAAGGCCCCGTCGAACCGTTCAAGCGTGCGCTGACGACCACCATGCGCACAATTGCGGAGAATGCCGAGCTCAGCGTGACCTTCGGCACCGAGCCGCCGGGTCTACGCGGCCTTCGCGCTCGCCTGCCCTTGCCGAGCCGTTCGCTGCCGCCGGAAGAAGTCGCGCAGGTGCGCGGCGTTTCGGATGCCTATGCGCTTCGTCTCGCCCATCACGATGAAAAGGTGAATGCCCGCCTCCAGCCGGAAGGCGGCAACGCGCTTGCGGTCTTCGACGCGGTCGAACAGGCGCGCTGCGAAGCCATTGGCGCCAACCAAATGGCCGGCATGTCGCAGAACCTCACGGCGGCCCTCGAGCAACGCTGCCAGGCGCGCGGCTATAACCGCATCAAGACACGCGAGGAAGCGCCGTTGGCCGAAGCCGTCGCGATGATCGTGCGCGAGCAGCTCACCGGCGAAACGCCGCCGCCTTCAGCGAAGACGCTGGTCGATCTCTGGCGTCCCTGGATTGAAGAAAAAGCTGGCAAGGATTTGAAGCGCCTCGGCGGCATCATCGAGAACCAGACCGCTTTCGCCCGCGCGACGCGCGATATTCTGGCCGATCTCGACATGGCCGACGAACTCGGCCAGGCGCAAGACCAGCAGTCCGACGACAACGACGACGAAGAAGGCGATTCCGACCAGTCGTCGGAAGAAAGCCAGTCCGGCGAAGCCGAGCAACCGGAAGGCGCTTCCGCCGACAAGGTCGAATACAGCGAGGGCGAAGGCGAGGAAGGCGAGGAGCAGACGGTCGAGGTCGAGTCCGACGACGCGCCGATGGACGGGGAGACCGACGAGACCAGCGAGGGCAACCAACCATGGCGTCCCAACGCGCAAGGCGACGACCGCAACCGCGAGCCGAGCTACAAGATTTTTACCTCGCAATATGACGAAGTGATCGCCGCCGAAGACCTTTGCGACACAGAAGAACTCGCACGGCTCCGGCAGTATCTCGACCAGCAGTTGCAGCAGATGCAGGGCGTCGTTTCGCGCCTCGCAAACCGCCTTCAGCGCCGTCTGCTCGCGAAGCAGAACCGCACCTGGGAATTCGATCTCGAGGAAGGGCTCCTCGACGCGGCGCGGTTGACCCGCGTCGTCATCGATCCCTTGCACGCGCTCTCGTTCAAAGTCGAGCACGACATGAATTTCCGCGACACGGTGGTGACGCTGCTGCTCGACAATTCGGGCTCGATGCGCGGCCGCCCGATTACCGTCGCTGCCATGTGCGCCGACATCCTGGCGCGCACCCTCGAGCGCTGCGGCGTCAAGGTCGAGATTCTCGGTTTCACGACCCGCGCCTGGAAGGGCGGTCAGGCGCGTGAGAGATGGCTCGCCGACGGCAAGCCCGCCATGCCAGGCCGCCTCAACGATCTCAGGCACATCATCTACAAAGCCGCCGACAGCCCCTGGCGGCGCGCCCGGCGCAATCTCGGCCTGATGATGCGCGAGGGGCTCCTCAAGGAAAACATCGACGGCGAGGCGCTGATCTGGGCCTACAACCGCTTGCTCGCACGGCCCGAGCAACGCCGTATCCTGATGGTGATCTCCGACGGAGCCCCGGTCGACGACTCGACGCTTTCCGTCAACGCCGGAAATTACCTTGAACGCCATTTGCGCAGCGTCATCGAGCAGATCGAGACGAAGTCTCCGGTGGAACTCATCGCCATCGGCATCGGTCACGATGTAACACGCTACTATCGTCGTGCGGTCACGATCGTCGACGCCGAGCAATTGGGCGGCGTCATGACCGAGAAACTCGCAGAGCTCTTCGACGATGAATCCGGTCCCCGGCGCGGCGGCCAATCCGCCCCGCGCACCCCGGGGCGCCGCGACGCCATTTCGGTGCATGGTGGACGCCCTGGCCGCTAGGGACAGTCGTCCGCCGCTTCCTTCCGTTTCTTTCACCGATTGTCATGCAGCGCGACCGTCGGGCGCTTGTAGAACGGCCTGACCCCGATATGATGCCCGGCGCATTTGGATCGTCCGGGACGATCCGGCGAAGCGGGATGCGAAGGAAGTCCAGGGTATGCAGTGGCCTAAGCGTTTTTTGCCGAATGGCGTCCTGCGGCGCACATTCATCGCGTTGTTTGCCGCGGCTGCATTTTTATCGCCCGCCTCTTCGGTCTTCGCCGAGACCGAGAAGATCGACCTCTCCGTCTCTCCTCTCCACTGGAACCCGGACAGCCGCAGCGACATGCGCGCGGGCGAACTTGAGTGGGCCGGCGAAATCGAGCTCAAATCGACGCATAAACGCTTCGGCGGCTGGTCCGGCCTCGCAGTCCACGCCGACGGCAGCAGTATTCTCGCCGTTTCCGACGAGGGCTACTGGCTCACCGGTCAGCTCCTTTATGACGAAAAGGGCCGTCTCTCCGGAATGGGCGAAGCGAAGATCGCACCGCTTCTCGGCATCGACGGCAAACCTCTTACGGGCAAAATTCTCGCCGATGCTGAGGGCCTCGCCGTCGACGGTCCCGATCCGCTCAAATCGAAGGCCTATGTGAGCTTTGAACGTCAGCATCGCGTCTGGCGCTACGATCTGGGCAAGGATGGCTTCGAGGCAAAGCCGGAACCGATTCTGACGGAGCGCCATTTCGGCAAGCTGAACACCAACAGCGGCATCGAGGCGCTGACGCTCTTGAAGCCGCGTCCGAACGTCAAGGACGCCCGGCTCCTCATCGTCACCGAGAATACCCGCGATCCGCGCGGCAACGTGCGCGCCTTCATTGCCGAAGGCCGCACCTTGAAACGCCTTTCCTTCCGGTTGCACGATCCTTATCACCCGACGGATATCGTGCGTCTGCCCAATGGGGACTTCCTGCTGCTGGAGCGGCGTTTCTCGCTGCTCGCGGGCGCTGGCATGCAGTTGCGGCTGATCCGGGAGGATTCAGTCCGCCCAGGCGCGATTGTCGATGGCGACGTGCTGCTCGATGTCGGCCAACGTCGTTCGATCGACAATATGGAAGGGCTTGCCGTTCGCCAGGACGAGAGGGGCAATATCTGGGTCTATGCGATCTCGGACAATAATTTCAATCCATTGCAGCGGACAATTCTGATGATGTTCCGCCTGAAGCCCGAGACGCTCATGCCCCCCCATAGCCAGACTCTGGACGGATCGCTCGGCGCAAAAGCTGTGTCGGCGCCAGCTGACTCAAAGCCCAGATAAACTGCACGGCGCCAAGCACCCCAAGGCGCGGAAGAGTTCCGGCATTCCAGTCGCCGCCCATTGCCGTATGAAATACGGCAGTAAAAACCAACCCGCCGCAAAACGCCGCCACGAGCGGCGCCTTCCACCACGGGATGCCCCGAAACCAGTCGAAGAGATAGATATTAACGATCTGCCCGAGAAACATTGCGCCAACGAGCGCGGCAGCCGAGCGGGGCGAAGCGATCGCTTCGAACGAGGAGATCGCGTCCTGACGCAAGGCGAGTGCGATCCCCCCCGCGAGGAAACCCCAGACGAGCAAGACCGCTGCGAATGTGATTGCGGGACCGTAGCGACGGCTTGTCAGATTGAGGACAAAGAAGACGCAAGGCAGCAGCAGGACGCCCCATGTGAGCCAACCATCGCGCAGGTCGAGCGAAGGGTGAAGTCCGGCAAGAAAGCGAAAATCCGTGGCGACATAGCTCCGGCACGCCCAGGCAAGCCCGAGCGCGCCGAAAAGCCCCAGCACCGGCAGAACAAGCTGTCCGGTCACCGTAACGCCCCGCGAAACGACACCCGCCTTCTTCGGCGGCGTGCGTCGTTCGACCCCATTATCCAGCATCATCATCTTCCCCCCGGAAGAACCGAAGTCTAGCTGCGACAATCGGCTTCTGAAAAGCAAAACGGGCAGCCGAGGCTGCCCGTTCACTCACTTTTGGAGGAGATTTCCGCTCTCAAGCCTGAACGACGGCCTTCGCCTTCTCGATGTCGCGCTTCAGCTTCAGCGCGCGCGTCGAAAGATCGGTCGGACGCGCCTTGACGAGGAAAGCGTCGAGGCCGCCATTGTGCTCGACCGAGCGCAGCGCATGCGCCGAGATGCGCAGGCTGTACTGGCGGCCGAGGGCGTCGCTGATCAGCGAGACGTTGCAGAGATTGGGAAGGAAGCGGCGACGCGTCTTGCGGTTCGCGTGGCTCACATTGTTTCCCGACATCACGGCCTTGCCGGTGAGTTCGCAACGACGCGACATGGGACCATATCCTTACGGTTCGAGGAAAAGGCGGCCGGCAGAGAGTCCGCTGGCGTCGACCCGATCCCTCAGGTTTAACGAATTTCGGGCGGTGCCGCCAAACGCGGAAACCGCAGGCGCGCACGTATAAAAGGCCTGCCCCTATGCGTCAAGGGGCGGGCGGACCGAAAGCCACGGGAACCGCCAAAAAGCGTGGCTTTTCTGGCCTTTAAGGCTTTTCGGGCCCCAGAACCAGCCGAAGCAGCCGTCGCGCGGCGGCCGTCGGGGTGGCCAGGCCCGATTCCACCTCCGCTTCGAGCGCCGGGATCAGATGGGCCGCTTCCTTGTTCGCCATGAGGGCAGAAAAGAGCCCCTCCCGGATTTCGGTCCACATCCAGGCCCGGGCCTGAGCCGAGCGAACCCGTTCGATCTCACCGCCCAACTCAAGGGCCGCCCGGTGCGTCTCGACGGCCTCCCATATTTCGGAGAGCCCCTCCGCCTTCAATGCAGAGGCAAGTTTGACGTCGGGCGTCCAGAAGGGATTCTTCGGCCGCATCAGATGAAGCGCGGCCTTGTATTCCATCGCCGCGCGACGCGCCGCCGGGATGAGGTCGCCATCGGCCTTGTTGACCACGACGAGATCGGCAAGTTCCATGATGCCGCGCTTGATGCCCTGCAACTCGTCGCCGCCACCGGGCGACAGCAGCAACAGGAACATGTCGACCATGTCGGCGACGGAAGTCTCCGACTGCCCGACGCCCACCGTCTCGACCAGCACCACGTCGAAGCCCGCCGCCTCGACCAGCAGCATGGCCTCGCGCGTCCGCCGCGCGACGCCGCCCAGCGTACGGCCTGCGGGTGATGGACGGATGAAGGCGTTGGGATTGCGGGCAAGCAGTTCCATCCGCGTCTTGTCGCCGAGGATCGAACCGCCGCTGCGCGCGGAGGAGGGGTCGATTGCGAGCACGGCGACCTTGTGGCCGCGTTCGGTCAGCAACATGCCGAAGGCTTCGGTGAAGGTCGACTTGCCGACGCCTGGCGCGCCCGACAGGCCAAGACGGATCGCCTTGCCCGTATCCGGCAGAAGCTCGGCAAGAAGCGCCTGCGCCTGCTCCTGGTGGTCGGCGCGGGAGGATTCGACCAGCGTGATGCCGCGCGCCAGCGCCGTCCGCTCGCCCTTGCGGATGCGTTCGGCGAGCAGGGCCGGATCGGCGTCTCTCCTGGTCATCGGCAGCTTCTTCCCCGGTCCGCAGTCTGCGCGGATTTGCATAAGCTGCATACCCGGCCCGGTATCGCTTTGGGAAGACGCCCGAGCCTCAATCCCGCCTAAAAATCTCTATATTGCGACGAAAGTAGCCCGGCCTGCCGCCCGGGCTCGGAAAGCCTGCATGAAGACGCTCCGCCTCTGGCCCCTCGCCGCCACCCTTTTGGTCTCGCTCTCCGCCCCCGCGAGGGCCGCGACGGATATCGCGGCCGACTACACGATCTACCTAGGCGGTTTCCTCTTTGCGAGCGGCACGTTCCACGCCCGCCTCGACGGCGACAGCTACAACCTCAGGGCTCTGCTGACGACGGCCGGCCTCCCCCGGGCCTTCTACGAAGCGACTTTCGATCTTTCCAGCGAGGGCAATTTCGCCGACACGGCCGTTCATCCGCGTCTTTACCGCTCGGTCTCGTCGGAATGGGACCATCCGGCGAAGACGATGCGCCTCGATTACGACGCCCAGGGCATGCCGCGCATTACTGCGACGCCACCCGTCAGGCCCGGCGAGCTGGAGGTCGTGCCCTATCAGCAGCTCTCGACGCAGGATCCGATCAGCGCCGTTCTGGTGCCTGTCGCCGCCGGCGCACATCCCTGCGACCGCGTCATCCCCGTCTTCGACGGAAAGCGCCGCTACGACCTGAAACTCAGCTACGCAAAGACCATGACCATGACGCCGCACGGCCTCGGCCGAACGCTGGAGGTCATCGCCTGCAACATCCGGTATGTGGCCGTCGCGCCGATCGAGAAACGGAAGTTCACAGAAATGCTGCGCAAGAACGACAGCATGACGGTCTGGCTCGCTCCCTTCGATGAAGGCCGCGTCTACATGCCTGTGCGCTTGCTGCTGCGTACGCCGCTCGGCGGCGCCGTCGCGGAGCTGGCGAATGTCACGGAGCGGACCGTGGCCCCCGAAATTTCCGACGAATTGCGCTACCGGCTTCCTCAGCCACGCCCACAGAACTAGGTCCGCGCCCCGTCAAGCGCCACCGAGCGTGAACTCGTCCTCAGGCACAAGACGGCCGCGAATTACGCGGCCTGGCGCCGCTTTTCGCGGATCAGCGTGAGAATTTCGGCTGCGGCCGCTGGAATATTCGTGCCCGGACCGAAAATGGCCGAAGCGCCGGCCTTCTTCAGAAACTCATAGTCCTGCTGCGGGATAACACCGCCGCAGATGATGAGGATGTCGCCCGCGCCTTCCTTCTTCAAAGCTTCGGCAAGCGCCGGCACCAGCGTCTTGTGGCCGGCGGCAAGACTCGAAATGCCGATCACATGGACGTCGTTCTCGATCGCGTCGCGCGCCGCTTCTTCCGGCGTCTGGAAGAGCGGACCGACATCGACATCGAAGCCGAGATCGGCGAAGGCGGTCGCGATCACCTTGGCGCCGCGGTCGTGGCCGTCCTGTCCCATCTTGACGACAAGCATGCGCGGGCGGCGGCCTTCAGCTTCCGCGAATTCGTCGATCTCCTTTTGGATCTGCATGAAACCTGCGTCTCCTTCATAGGCCTGACCGTAAACACCCGAGATGGACTTGATTTCCGCACGGTGCCGGCCGAAGACCTCCTCCATCGCGTCGGAGATTTCGCCGACACTGGCGCGAGCCCGGGCCGCATCGATCGCCAGCGCCAGCACGTTACCCGTGCCGCGCGCGCCCTCGGTAAGTGCCGCCAGCGCGGCCCGGCATTTCGCCTCGTCGCGAGTCTCGCGCATTTTCTTCAGTCGCGCGATCTGATTCTGACGCACTTCGGCGTTATCGATATCGCGAATCTCGAGCGGGTCTTCCTTGGCGGGCTTGTACTTATTGACGCCGACGATGACTTCTTCGGCACGGTCTATGCGCGCCTGCTTGCGGGCGGCCGCTTCCTCAATCCGGAGCTTCGGCATGCCGGTGGCGACGGCCTTCGTCATGCCGCCGAGTTCCTCGACCTCCTCGATGATCTTCCAGGCCTCGGTCGCCAGCGCATGCGTCAGGCTCTCGATGTAGTAGGAGCCGCCGAGCGGATCGATGACGTTGGTCACGCCCGTCTCGTGCTGGATGACGAGCTGCGTGTTGCGCGCGATGCGGGCCGAAAACTCCGTCGGCAGCGCGATGGCTTCGTCGAGCGCATTGGTGTGCAGCGACTGCGTACCGCCGAGCACCGCCGCCATCGCCTCGATCGTCGTGCGGATGACGTTGTTGTAGGGATCCTGCTCGGTCAGCGAAACACCCGACGTCTGGCAATGCGTGCGCAGCATCAACGATTTCGGATCCTTGGCGCCGAACTCCGACATGATGCGCGTCCAGAGGAGGCGCGCGGCGCGCAGCTTCGCGACTTCCATGAAGAAATTCATGCCGATGGCGAAGAAGAATGACAGGCGTGGCGCGAATTCATCGACGTCGAGGCCGGCACTCAAGGCGGCGCGCACATATTCGCGGCCGTCCGCCAGCGTAAAGGCAAGCTCCTGAAGCTGAGTCGCGCCGGCTTCCTGCATGTGGTAGCCGGAAATCGAGATCGTGTTGAACTTCGGCATGCGCTTCGAGCAATAGCCGATGATGTCCGCAATGATCCGCATCGAAGGCTCGGGCGGATAAATATAGGTGTTGCGAACCATGAACTCCTTAAGGATGTCGTTCTGAATCGTGCCTGACAACTTGTCCTGCGCAACGCCCTGCTCTTCCGCCGCGACGATGAAATTCGCGAGGATCGGGATCACCGCGCCGTTCATTGTCATCGACACGGACATCTCGTCGAGCGGTATCTGGTCGAAGAGAATCTTCATATCTTCGACGCTGTCGATCGCGACACCGGCCTTGCCGACGTCGCCGACGACGCGCGGATGATCGCTGTCATAGCCGCGATGCGTGGCAAGATCGAAGGCGACCGAGAGCCCTTTCTGGCCGGCCGCGAGATTGCGGCGATAAAAGGCATTCGACTCCTCGGCGGTCGAGAAGCCCGCATATTGGCGGATGGTCCACGGACGGCCGGCATACATGGTCGTCTGTGGCCCGCGCGTGAAGGGCGCGAAACCCGGCATCGTGTTCGCGTCATAGCCTTCCGCGGAAATACGATCCAGATCTTCGGCCGTATAGAGAGCCTTTACGTCGATACCTTCCGGCGTGTGCCAGACAAGCGAGGAAACCCCTCCGCCCTTGGTCTGCTTGTCGACCGATACTTCCCAATCCCTGACGGTCTTCTTGCCGGCCATCGTCTTCACTCTCTTCCGAATTTCGCTGTCGAGACCTTAACATGGGAGGCGTCGCCTCCAAAGGCGGCCGGAGTATCGGAGAAGCCGCCTGACGGGTCAAACCTGCCTGCGGGACCGGCCCAAAGGCCCTGCCATCGCTACGTCAGGCAGCGCGGCGAACTTCGCTTGCGGTCCGCTCCATTTCGCAAGACCATGGCGCCGCCGCATCGGGGTGCCGCCGCATCGGGCCCCGTCGCGCCGGATTTCGACGGAGAACCGGAGACGGAGCCGTTGGAACCTGGAGCAGGTCTTCGCCGCCGACAACTATACCTTCGCCGCAAAAGGGGAATTCATGAGATCCGGTTACCGTGCGTTTAGGGTCCTGGCCCTGACTTCGATTTGCATCGGGGCACTTGCCCTTGCGGCCTGCGGCGGTTCTGGCGACGGCCGGCAGCGCGACTCCCAGGGCAAGATCATTCCCAACATCGGCGACCTCGACCCGGCCGGAACGCTTTATTCCAACACGATCTCGCAAGCCGACGCCGGCAACTGCTCGCCGGACAATATCAGCGTACTCACCTGCTTTTCTTATCGCGGCCACGGCTATGAGGGTGCGCAAACCTCCCTCGGCCAATGTCTGCTCCGCGGCGGCAAATCCGAGGAGGGCCTCATTTGGCTGAAGCGCGCCGCCAATGCCGGCTGGCCGGACGCGCAAAAATTGCTCGCCCGCATCTATCTCGACGGAAAACTGGCCGGGCGGGACAATGTGGAAGCCGCCACCTGGAATAGCCTCTATCTGCGCAACCCCTCGCTTCTGTCTCTTGGCGTTCGCCCCGAAGGCGACATAAGCGAAAAGCTGAAGACGGTCTTGAGCGCCGAAGAACGTTCCGCTGCCGATCGGAGGGTCAGTACCTGGGTTCCGAGCTACTGGGAACCGAAGCAGGCACTCAGTTCGGAAACGGCCAGAACCTGCCGTGTGCGGACAAAGCGCAAGGGTCCCGACATGGATGCCGTGGACTCGACACTCAACCCAACGCCAACCAATCCGGGAGGCGGTTACTAGGGGCATACGTCTTTCCTCCGGCCGGTCTTAGGAAAAACTTTACGCTCTTTGGCCAGACTTTCCCTTCAGCCATTCTGACGAATGGCCGACCGCCTGCCTGTGCCCGAACGTGAGCCGGCTCAGGCGGCGCCCGGGAGGGCCTGATGGACGTCAGTGCTGCGCGTCGGAATGAGATCGAACTCGATCTCTTGCGCCTAGTCATGCGGAGTTACCGCATGCTGCCGCTATTCTATGGGGTCATCGGCACCGCCATTGCCCTCTATGTGGAAAGCGGTTATCCGGCGCGCACCGTCACGATCTGGCTCGGCGTCTTTCTCGCTACCCAAGCCGAATATGCGGTGTTCCAGCATCGCTTCTTCAGCCATCCCCCACCCCCTGACGCACAGTCGTCATGGACGCGCCGATGCGCCCGTCGCTACTTCTTCATGAATCTGGTCTGGGCTTTCGTCGTCCCGCTCTTCTGGAGTGCGGGAGACGACATCCAGAACCTCGCACTCATATTGATGCAGGTCGTACACGTCATCGCCACATCGATGACCGGCTCATTTCGTCGCCCGCTCTACTACGGCGCCACATTGCCTCCGGCAGGCATGGCGATCGCCGCCGCTCTTATGGCCGGTCACCCCATTTTTACCGGCATGGGCTTCGGATTCGCGGCGACCTATTTTTATCTCATGCGCATCGCCCGGCAGTCTCGGAAACAAGCGGAAGAAGCACTTGCGCTGCGCTATCACAATCACGATCTCATTGCCGATCTCGCAACAGCGCGCGATGCTTCGGAAGCCGCCCGTGATTTTGCGATCAACGCCAACGAGGAGCTGCGTCGCAGTGAAGAGCGTTTCCGCGCGCTCGTCGAGAACGCCTTCGACGCGATCGTTGTGACGGACGAGAATGCCGCAATCACCTACGCATCACCCTCGGTCCGCGCGATCGGCGTTCGACCGGAAGAATTGATCGGTCGGGAGGTACTCACCTTCATGCGGCCTGGGGAAGCGACCAGAATCAAGTCGCGGCTCGACGCACAGGGCGGCCATACGCCACCCGGGCAGCCCATCGAGTTCTATACCTTGGGACCGACGGGACGGGTTCACTGGTTCGAATCTTCAGTTACCGACCTTCGCTCAGATCCGAATGTCGGCGGCTTCATTATCAATCTGCGCGACATTACCGAGCGTAAACGCAGCGAGTCTGAGCTCGTCGGTCAGTTCCGCGTCCTGAAGGCGCTTGCCGCGGATGTGCCCATAGACGAAGTCATGATGCTGCTTGCGCGAGGCGCGGAGGAAACCAATCCGGGCGCCCGTGCCGCCGTCTACCTCATCGACCAGGATCGCAAACTCACGCTCTGCGCCGCGCCAAGCTTCCCACCCAGCTTTGCCGCGTCCGCGGCAGCCTATTGGGAGAAACGCAAGGACGGCTCTTTCGGAGGCGTCGCGGAAGAGAACGGTCAGCGTTATATCAACGAGGATATGCTTTCGGATCGCAACGATCCCGACATCATCGCTTTTGCGCGCGAGCACGGCGTCCGCGCGCTCTGGTTCCAGGGCATTATCTCACGTGGCGGCAACGCCATCGGGGCCGTGGCTCTCTACATGCCGCAACCGCGCCGCCCCAATGCCGCGGAAAGAGCCTATTTGCAAAGTGCGGCACATCTCGGCGGCATTGCGATCGACCGCCGTCGTGCCGAGCAGGATTTGCGCGAGGCCACCGAAGCGGCGGAAATGGCGAACCGCGCCAAATCGAAATTCCTCGCGAATATGAGCCATGAACTCAGAACGCCGCTCAACGCCATCATCGGCTTTTCGGAGATCATGCGCGACGGCCTGTTCGGCGCGCTGGGCTCTCCGCGATACAGCGAATATGCGAAGGACATCTACGACAGCGGACGCCACCTCCTGAACGTCATCGACGACATTCTCGATATCTCGAAGATTGAGGCAGGCCGCTATCCGCTCGAGGAACAGAACATCGATCTCGGCGAAACGCTGCGATGGTCGATAGATATCGTGCGCCCACGAACGACCGAGAAAAACCAAACCGTCCGCCTCGATATTCCGGCGGGCCTGCCGCAGCTCCTCGTGGACTTGCGCGCCATGCGGCAGATCATGCTCAATCTTCTTTCAAACGCCTCCAAGTTCACGCCGGAGCAGGGACGCATCGAGGTCTCGGTCCACATACATCCGGATGGCGCCGTCGAAATAGCGGTGAGCGATACGGGCATCGGCATTCCGCCGGAGAAGCTCGGCGAAGTCATGAAGCCCTTCGGCCAGGTGGACGATTCGACGGCTCGCCAGTACGGCGGCACCGGCCTCGGCCTGTCGATCACGAAATCGCTGGTGGAACTCCATGGCGGCACGTTCCGGCTCGACAGCATGCTGGGCGAGGGCACCGTCGCAACGCTCACCCTGCCCGCGGAACGGCTTCAGAGAACATTGCGCAAGCTCGGCGGCTGACCCCGGCCCCGCGAGCGGCCGCATCGGCCGCTCGCGATTTGATGTCGTGCGCGTTTATTCGGCCGCCTTCTTCTGACCGTCCTTTTTTCCAATCATGCCGAAAAGGTGACCGCCCACCTTGCGCATCTGGATCTGTTCCGATCCTTCGGTAATGCGATACCGGCGATGGTGACGGTAGATGTGCTCGAAAGGCATATGGCGCGAATACCCCATGCCGCCATGCACCTGCATGGCAAAATCCGCCGCTTCGCAGACGAGCCTGTTCGCCCGGTAGTTGCACATGGAAACCTTGTCGGAGAGATACTTCGCGACGTCGGGCTTCGGCATCTGGTCCATTTGCCAGGCGGTCTTCAGGATCAGCGTCCGGATCATCTCGGCTTCGGTGTGGAATTCGACCAGCGGAAACTGGATAGCCTGGTTCACCGAAAGAGGCTTGCCGAAGGGTTTGCGCTGGCGCGCATACTTGACGCTCTCGTTGATGCAGAATTGCGCCGCACCGACTGAGGATGCCGCCTGGCGGATGCGGTTTTCATGCACGAAATGCTGCGCGAGTTCGAGACCGCGCTCGGGATCGCCGAGATAGGAACCGTCCGGCACCCAGACATTGTTGAACGAGACGCGCGGATGATCGGTCGGCATGTTGAAGGTCCACAGATATTCCTCGACCTGCACGCCGGGCGTATCCATCGGCACGATGAAGCAGGTGATGCCGAGCGCATCGCCGTCCTTGCCGCTGGTGCGCGCAAAAACGAAGTCGTGCGTCGCGACGTGAAGTCCCGTGTTCCACATCTTGCGGCCGTTGATAACCCAGCCGTCGACCCCATCGCGTTTTTCGCGGCGGCCATGGGTCTCCATCCATGTCGCGTCCGATCCGTGATCGGGTTCGGTGAGGCCGAAGGCGACGCGGATCGTGCCGTTGAGCGATCCCGGAATGAAAACTTTCTTTTGCTCTTCTGTTCCGAAATCGCGGAACATCAGCACAGTCGGAAAATTGCCGACGATCGAGCTTTCATTCTGCAGGTCGTTGTGAAGGCCGAGACCCTTGGCGGCCAGATATTCACGAATGACGGCCATGCCGAGATTGGTGCCGTCCTGGCCGCCATATTCCTTCGGCAGCGCGTAGCGAAGATGCCCGGCCTTGTCGGCGCGGCGCCGCATTTCACCGAGGAGCGCCTCCCATTCGTGGCGCGGCAGCCCCTGATTGTCCCAATCGGTGCGCGCATGTTCGCGGCGATGGTCGAAAAAACGCTCGTTGTCGTCCTGCGCCTGGAGCGGCTTGATCTCCTTGTCGATGAAAGCGTCGAGCACCTTCAGATAGTCGGTGATGTCCTTCGGGATCGTGAAGTCCATGAGGCGTCCTCCCTGCATTTTGTTGGGTTTCTGGAATGGCGTTTGAACCACTATAGACCGTGGTCCAGCCGGCGAAAGCCTCCCGACACTTGCCCCTGCGTTAACGTTTCGTCCGCTTAAGCCATTGTCTGACCACCACATTTAGCCGTGAACGAAGACCGAAAACGAAGCGGTGAGCGATTCGGACATGCTTCGTTCGCGCAATATTCCAATGCCGGCGGCGGCGTGTGTTAACCTCCGGTCCCGGGCTTGCGCGACACCGGTCTTGCGCCGATGGCGCCGGCGGAGCATTTAGCTGAGATGAGTACCGTTCCCCTTCACCTACATCCCGCTGGCGGGCCTCCCCGCCGCATCACGGCGGTGCTCGGTCCGACAAACACCGGCAAGACCCATCTCGCCATCGAACGCATGATGGCGCATGAGACGGGGATGATCGGCCTGCCGCTGCGGCTGCTCGCACGGGAGGTCTATGATCGTGTCGTGAAAGTGAAGGGTGTGGCAGCCGTCGCGCTCATTACAGGCGAGGAGAAGATCCTCCCCGCGTCGGCGCGCTATTTCATCTGCACCGTCGAGGCGATGCCGCTTGAGCGTGAGGTCCAGTTCCTGGCCGTCGACGAAATCCAGCTCGCCGCCGATCGCGAGCGCGGCCACACCTTCACCGATCGGCTGCTGCGGGCTCGCGGACTTTCTGAAACCATGATGCTGGGGTCCGAAACGGTGCGCGCCCTCATCCAGAAACTTCTGCCCGACA
>NZ_DATKFR010000185.1:0-6473 GCF_035511255.1 Parvibaculum sp. | reverse complement strand
TGACGCCGCGCGACGCCGCCGCCGTTCAGGAATTCGACGCCCGCAGGACGGGCTGAGGGGGAGAGCATGGCGCTGAGCATTGTCGGCAGGCCGGTCTGGGGCCGTTACTCCGCGCTGGGCGCGGCGATTGCCGTTCTCGGTTTTGCCTTGGACCGCTTCCATAAGTGGTGGATGCTGCATGTCTTCGACATGCCGGGCCGCGGCCGCTACGAGGTAACGTCGTTTTTCGACCTGGTCATGGCCTGGAACAAGGGCGTCAGCTACGGCCTCTTTCAGGCCGAGACGACAATCGGTCGCATCGGGCTCATCCTCTTTGCCCTCATCGTCGTCGCCGGCCTCGGATTATGGTTAGCGAAGGCAGAGGCCAGGATAACGGCCGTCGCCATCGGCCTCGTCATTGGCGGCGCCCTTGGCAATGTCCTCGACCGCTTCGTCTACGGCGCCGTGGCGGACTTTTTTAGTTTTCACGCCTTCGGCTTTTACTGGTATATCTTCAACGTTGCGGACATCTGGATTGTGATGGGCGTTGGCCTGATCCTTCTGGAGTCCCTGCTTCCGGGGGTGTTCGGACCGGTTCACTCCGAACAGACAGGCCAGGGCGAGGCGCGCGAAGACGAGCGCACCTGAAAAAGCCGGGCCGGGCCATCGGCACGAGGATCGGCTCGGGGCCCAAAGCTGAAGGACATGACGGTAATGCTGAAGAGCAGGCGGATTGTAAGCCTGGGTATGTTTGGCGCCTTGTCTCTGTCGCTCGCGGCTTGCGGCGGCGGTGGCGGTCTCAAGGACGCGCTCGGCTATGGCAAGGACGCGCCGGACGAATTCGCGGTCGTCACCAAGGCGCCGCTTGTCATCCCGCCGGATTTCGCGCTCCGTCCGCCGCAGCCCGGTGCGCCGCGCCCTCAGGAGATGAATTTGCAGCCTTCCGCGACGGCCCAGGCCGCGCTGGTCGGCGGCGAGTCCGGCATCACGGCGTCCGCCGGCGCCGGCAGCCCCGGCGAACAGGCGCTGCTCGCCCATACGGGTGCCGCCGATGCCGATCCGCGCATTCGCGCTGTCGTCAACAACGAGACACGGACGCTCGTTCAGAAGGACGACAGCTTCACCAACGATATTCTCTTCTGGCAGAAGAAGGGCGCACCCGCGGATGAGCGCCTCGTCGACTCGGCCGCCGAAAAGAGGCGTGTCGATCAGAACGAAGCCCAGGGCAAGCCCGTCACTGAAGGCGAGACGCCGTCGGTCGCGCCGGAAAAGCCCGGCTTCTTCTCGGGCCTCTGGTCCTCGATCTTCTGATCCACGCCGCCGCACGAATTTAAAGAAGGCCCGCTCCACGAAGGCGGGCCTTCTCCGTCCCAACCTTCCGGTCCGTGGAGCGAGTGTTTGCGCCTTTCCCGAGAGCCACGCCTCCGGCATCTGACCGCCGCCGCCCTTCTGGCGGCTCTTTTCGCCACAGCCGCCAACGCCGCGCCGCAAGCGGTGCTTCCCGCGAGATCGGCTTCGGCCGAAGTCGCGGCGCTCGGTCCCGATCCGCGACCCGTCGCTCCCGATCCCGCCGCACCCGAGATGTTCCGCCTCGCGAACGGCATGGACGTTCTGGTCATTCCCGATCACCGCGCGCCCGTCGTCACCCATATGGTCTGGTATCGCGTCGGCGCTGCCGACGAGACGCCGGGAAAGACCGGCCTCGCGCATTTTCTCGAACATCTGATGTTCAAGGGCACCGCGAAGGTCGCGCCCGGCCAGTTCTCGAAGACGGTCGCCCGGCACGGCGGCCAGGACAACGCCTTCACCAATTACGATTTCACCGCCTACTACCAGGCGATCGCGAAGGACCGTCTGCCGCTCGTCATGGAGATGGAAGCCGACCGCATGACGGGCTTGAAGCTCACCGACAAGGAAGTCCTGCCCGAGCGCGACGTCGTACTGGAAGAACTCCGTATGCGGATCGAAAACGAGCCGGTCGCCGAACTCCAGTCGGCGATGAACGCGAAGCTCTATGGGGGCCACCCCTACGGCCGCGACGTCATCGGCGTGAAATCGGAAGTCGAAAAGCTCGGCACCGAGGACGCGCTCGAATTCTATCGCCGCTTCTACACGCCGAACAACGCGATCCTGATCGTCGCGGGTGACGTGACCGGCGCCGAGTTGAAGCCGCTCGCCGAAAAATATTTCGGGCCGGTCGCCGAACGCGCGCCAACCTATGTCCGCAAGCGTCCGCCCGTCGAATGGCCCGCCGCCTCGACCCGGGTGACGCTGCATGACGCCCGTGTGCAGGAGCCGACCTGGCTGCGCTTTTATCCCGCGCCGTCGCAAGGGCAGGCCGGCCCGCGCGAGGCCGCCGCGCTCGACATGCTGGCGCAGATTCTCGGTGGCGGCACCACGAGCCGTCTCTATCAGGCCCTCGTCGTCCACCAGAAGGTCGCGAGTTCCGTCCAAGCCTGGTACGACGGCGACAATCTCGACGCCGGCGATTTCGGCGTCTACGCGCTGCCGCGTCTCGGCGGCGACCTCGCCGTCGCCGAAAAGGCAATCGACGCCGAGATCGCGCGTCTGCTGAAAGACGGCGTCACCGCCGCCGAGCTCGAACGCGCCAGGACGCAGCTCGTCGCCAGCGACGTCTATGCCCGCGACACGCAGCAGACCATGGCCTATGCCTATGGCAGCGCGCTGATGACGGGCGTCTCCGCCCGCGACGTCTTCGAGTGGCCGGACCATGTCAAGGCCGTCACCGCTGAAGACGTTCTCGCCGCCGCGCACAAGGTCTTCGACGGCGCCCATACCGTGACAGGCGAACTTCTGCCGGAGGTGAAGCCATGACACGCCGGCCTCTTCTCGTACTCCTCTCCGCCGCCGCGGCCTTTGTCCTGCTGGTCGCGCCCGCGCAGGCGATGAAGATCGAGCGCGTCGTGAGCCCCGGCGGCATCGAAGCCTGGCTCGTCGAGGAGACCGCCGTGCCCGTCATCGTCATGAATGTCGCCTGGGAAGGCGGCGGCTCGGCGAGCGATCCCAGGGGCAAGGAAGGCCTCGCCAACCTCGTCTCGGGCCTGCTCGACGAAGGCGCGGGCGACCTCGATTCCGAAACCTTCCAGACGCGGCTCGCTTCCACCGGCGCCACCATGTCCTTCTCGCAGGACCGCGACTATTTCGAGGGCCGCTTCAAGACATTGGCCGACCGGCGCGACGAGGCTTTCGCGCTCTTCGGTCTTGCGCTGACGAAACCGCGTTTCGACGCCGACGCGGTCGAGCGCATCCGCGCCCAGATCGCGACCATCATCGCGCGCAACATGGAGGACCCGGGCTGGATCGCGTCGCAAGCCTGGGCGAAGGCGGCTTACGGCAGCCACCCCTATGCGCGGCCCGAAGACGGTACGCAAGGTTCGCTCGCGCGTCTGACGGCCGACGATCTCCACGGTTTCGCGACGAAGGTGTTCGCCCGCGACAATCTGAAGATTGCCGTCGTCGGTCCGATCACGTCGTCGGAGCTCGGAACGTTGCTCGACAAGACTTTCGGCGCGCTCCCCGCCCATGCGCATGTGCCGACGATCCCAGAAGTCAAAATCCCGGCGAAAGCGAAGACCGTCATCGAGAAGCGGCCCTATCCGCAAAGCGTCGTGCTCTTCGGCCGTCAGGGCCTGAAGCGCGCCGACCCGGACTTCGTCCCCGCCTATGTGATGAACTACGTGCTCGGCGGCGGCAGCTTTTCCTCGCGCCTGATGGAAGAGGTGCGGGCGAAGAGGGGGCTCGTCTATTCGATCGGAACCTACCTCGTCCCGCAGCGCCACGGCGCCTTCATCATGGGCCAGCTCGGCACCAAGAATGCGAGCGTCGGTCTGTCGCTCTCGATCATCCGCAAGGAACTCGCGCGCATGGCCGATGGCGGCGTCACCGACAAGGAACTCGCCGACGCCAAGACCTATCTGACCGGCTCCTATCCCCTGCGGTTCAACTCCAACGGCAAGATCGCCGGCGAGCTTCTCGGCATCCAGACCGAGAATCTCGGCATCGACTATGTCGAGAAGCGCAATGGCATGATCGAGTCCGTGACGAAGGCCGATATCGCCCGCGTCGCGAAGCGGCTTCTCGCCGGCGACGGCCTCATCGTCTCCATCGTGGGCGAGCCGAACATGTCCGAGACGCTGCCGGCCGGCACCAAGCTTCGCCCCATGCCCGAGCCCTCGGCCCGGCCGAGCGAAGGCGCCGCCCAATAGGACACCCGCGCCTCACAATCGTCACGATCCGTCGGGATGGTGGTGGATGACGGTTCTTGTTACCGTTGAAAAGGGAACGATCGGGCCCGATTCTCCGTTGTGCCTGAGCATCCTCCCCATGAATCAGAAGAGCGCGCCATGTCCCAGACGAACCTTCCCTATGAACAGAATGTCGACGCCTGCTTCGAGGAGAAGATCGGCAAGGACGGCCTGAGCAAGGCTGCCTACGGCAAGGCGCTGAAGGAAGCTGAAACGGCGCTCGCCTGGTTGCGCGAAGCCTATGAGAAGCAGACGCTGGCGCTCCTGCGTGTGCCCGAACGCAAGGACGATCTCGGTCCCCTGCGCGACGTTGCCGCGAAGCTTCTCGACAATACGACCGACCTCTTCGTTCTTGGCACCGGTGGCTCGTCGCTCGGCGCGCAGGCGATCGCGCAGCTGACGAGCTGGGGCACCCAGGCTCATGTGCAGAAGGGCCCGCGCGTCTTCTTCCTCGACAATCTCGACGCCCAGACCATGCAGGCGGCGCTTTCCGCCTCCGACCTGAAGACGACGCGCTTTCTCGTCGTTTCGAAATCGGGCGGCACGGTCGAAACCTCGATCCAGACGCTCGCGGCCATGAGCGCCATCGAAAAGGCCGGCGGCGGCAAATACATGAAGCATCATTTCGCCGTGCTGACCGAGCCCGCCAAGGACGGTAAGCCCAACGCCCTGCGGGCGCTTGCCGAGAAATACGGCTTTGCGACTCTGGAGCACGACACCGGCGTCGGCGGCCGCTATTCGGTGCTGACCAATGTCGGCCTGCTGCCCGCCGACATTCTCGGCCTTGATATCGAAGCCTTCCGTGCCGGTGCGAAGGATGTGCTGGCACCTGTTCTCGCCGGCAAGCCCGCCGACGAAGTCGCCCCTGCCATCGGTGCCGCGCTCTCGATGGCGTTGCAGGCCGAGAAGGGCGCGAACATGACCGTGTTCATGGCCTATGCCGACCGGCTCGAGCGCTTCCTCGCCTGGCATGCGCAGCTCTGGGGCGAAAGCCTCGGCAAGGAAGGCAAGGGCACGACGCCCGTCCGCGCGGTGGGCCCTGTCGACCAGCACAGCCAGCTTCAGCTCTATCTCGGCGGTCCGAAGGACAAGATGTACACGGTCTTCATGACCGAGACGGCGGGCGAGGGCCCGGTCGTCCTGCCCGAACTCGCGACCGATCCCGCATTCGCCTCGCTTGCGGGTCATCACATCGGCGATCTCGTCGATGCGGAAGCCCGCGCCACCGTCGATACGCTGGCGAAGAACGGAAGGCCCGTGCGTACCTTCAAGGTGAAGAAGCTGAACGAACGCACGCTCGGCGCGCTCTTCATGCACTTCATGCTGGAAACGATCATCGCCGGCAAGATGCTCGGCATCGATCCCTTCGATCAGCCGGCGGTCGAGGAAGGCAAGATCCTCGCCAAGAAATATCTGGCGGAGATGAAATAAAAAAATGAGCGTCGTTCGCCGTCTCAGCGAAGGCACGATCAACCGCATCGCCGCGGGCGAAGTGGTGGAGCGGCCCGCGAGCGCGGTGAAGGAACTCGTCGAGAACGCGCTCGACGCCGGCGCCCGCCACATCGACATCGTCATCGCGGGTGGCGGGCGCGATCTGATCCGCATCACCGACGATGGCTGCGGCATGTCGGCGGACGACCTGGCGCTCGCCATCGAACGCCACGCGACTTCGAAGCTGAAAGCCGACGAGACGGGTCGCGAGGATCTGCACGACATCGCGACGCTCGGTTTTCGCGGCGAGGCATTGCCGTCGATCGGCGCGGTCGCGCGTCTCTCGATCCTGAGCCGGACGCCCGGCAGCGACACCGCCCACAGGGTCACCGTCGAAGGCGGGCATGTTTCGCCCGTCGAGCCTGCCGCCGGCACCGTGGGCACGCGCATTGAAGTGCGCGATCTCTTCTTCGCGACGCCGGCGCGTCTGAAATTCCTGAAAGGCGAACGCGCGGAGACATTGGCCGTCGCCGACATCGTGAAGCGCCTCGCCATGGCGCATCCGGAGGTCGCCTTCTCACTGACCAACGAGACGCGCAACATGCTCCGCCTCGAAGCCGAAATGCCGGGCGAGGTCGGACGGCTCGGCCGCCTCGGCGCGATCATGGGCCGCGATTTCGCAGAGAACGCCATCGGCATCGATGCGGCCCGCGAGAACATCGTGTTGAAAGGCTTTGCCGGTCTGCCGACCTATAATCGCGGCACGGCGCAGATGCAGTTCCTCTTCGTCAACGGCCG
>NZ_DATKFR010000184.1:0-9197 GCF_035511255.1 Parvibaculum sp. | reverse complement strand
CAAGTGCTGTCCGAACACGCCACAGCGCAAGGTGCCGCGCGACATCGACGAGGATGCGCGCGATGTGGCCCGGGCTCTGGCGAACACGCCGGCCTATGAGCGTTCGCGGCATCGGCGCAAGAAGGTCGAGATGCTCTTCGCCCACCTCAAACGCATCCTCAAACTCGGCCGTCTGCGCCTGCGCGGACCGAAGGGCGCCAGAGACGAGTTCCTCCTCGCCGCCACCGCGCAAAACCTGAGGAAGCTGGCGAAGCTTCGAGCAATGCCGAGCCATGGCCCTGCGGCGGCATGAAGCCACACCGGCCGGGTAACCGGCCCGCCGTCATAAGGCCATCAGGCATCAGGCCCCCGGGCAACGGGCCCGAAATCATCGTCCCACGGACGAACTGTCGATCTCGCAGCGACTAAATCAACAATATCGGCGCTAAGCGGACCTATGAAACCCCTGACCCTCTCTGCCTCCCGATCATCCACGACACCCTCCCCTCCCGGACAATCCCCGAGACCTGCTTGCCGATATGCCGCTCCAGCACCGGCCGCCAGGGCACGAGCGTGAACTCGCGCGATTTCTCGATGACCGCGAAACGGCCGCTGCCGAGATCGACATGCCGGCGATAGGTCCCGGTCGCCTTTTGCCCGGATTCGGCTTCGACGTAGGGCAGACCGAGTTCGCCCGAGAGTTGCCCCGCCACACGCAGCAGTTCGCGGCGGCGCAGGATGCCGAGCATGTTGGCGCGATAGACGATCCGGTCCTGCTCTTCCCGCGCCAGTTCCTGCCCGACCAGCCATTGCCGGCGCAACGCAAGCGCGCCGCGGACATCTCCGCCAAAGCCCCCTTCGCGCAAGGGCTCCGGCTTTTCCGCCACCAGCTCGCGATCAAGCCAGGTCGCGCCATTGGCGGTCACCTGTCGCTCTAGCGGCCAGGCGGAAAGCGTCTCGACGAGGACAGGACTCGATCTTGCCAGACCGCGCTCGAAGGATGCGGCGCGTTCCAGGTGATCGGGCGCGATTGCCCAGCTTCCGTCAGGTTCACGCTCAACCAATCCGCCCTGCCGCCGCATCGCTTCCAGCCGCCGGATGTGGGTTTCGACGAAGTCGCGGCTCGTCGTCGGATCGTGGCACAGATGCGCGTCGATGTCGTAGCGGCCGCCATTCGCGGCGGCGATCTCCGCGATCGTCCGGTCGACCTCTCTTGGTTCCACCGGTTTTGGCGTGATCGCGACGATGGCGCCGTCCGGCAGAGCTTCCACAGATTCTGACCGGCCGATATCCACGTAATGCGCGCGGCCGTCGAGCCCGTCGACGATCAGGTAGTGACGGTCATTGAGTTCGTCCGACAGTCCCCGGCCAATGACACGACCGACAATGCGCCGCGCCTGCCCACCTGCCGGATCGTGAACCGCATAATCCGACGGCGCGCGGGCGAGTCCTTTCTCGGTCATTTCGCGGTGAAGCGTCTTGATGACGTCGCCACGTTCGCCCATGCGGCGAAGCGCCGGTTCCAACCCCTTGGCAAGCTTCCACGTTCCGGGCGTGACCTCCTCCGCCAGTCCCAGTCGCTTCAGCTTCTGCAGCCGGCCCGCCCGCAAGGTTTGCCGGAACGCATCACCTGCGGTCATATCAGAACGGACGTGACCTTCGTCATCCGTCTCCTTCAACAAACCGCGATCGAGACTGGTGAACCGTTCCTGTTCGACTTCCCGCGCGAGGTTCGCCTCAATCTCGAGATCGCTGCGGGGGCCGAGATCGAGGGTGACAATTTCGGCGGCGCGTTCGCGCATGCCTGTCGACAGATAATCCCGCGCGATGACGAGGTCTTGTCCGCGCTCGTCCTTGCCGCGGAGCATGATGTGGGTATGGGGATGGCCGGTATTGTAGTGATCGACCGCGACCCAATCGAGATGCGTCCCCAAATCCTCCTCCATGCGGGCCATGAAGCGCCGCGTGAAACCCTTCAGTTCCTCATATTGCGCTGCGTCCTCGACCGAAACGATAAAGCGGAACTGGTGCCGGTCGCCGTCGCAGCGTTTCAGAAACGCCTCGCCGTCCGCCCGGTCGTGCTCGACGTCGTAAAGCTCGCCCGGCAGCCCCTCGCGCGTCACGCCGTCGCGCTGGATATAGCGGAGATGGAGACGCGCCGCTTTCTGACCCTGCCCCTTCAGCTTCACGATGCGGGATTTGACGACCACGCGCCGCGCGCGAAAGGCAGCATGGGTTCCGCGCGATGCGAGGACACGACCGATGCCGGCGCCGCGGCCGATGCGATTGCCCTGGAACCCCGCCCCCGGCGACGTTCCACCGAAGCGGCGACCGCCCGCCAGCGCCGCCGATTTCAGCACCCGCTGCTGGTAGCGGCGTTCGGCCTTTCCGTCGCGCGCTCCGATCCGGCCGAGACGTGGTTCGAATTTGTCGTCCTGCATCGTCTCCTCTCCGCGATCGCCACCTATCATCAAAAAATGATCGGCTTTTGCTGGCGGACAAGACGGCGCCATGAAGATCGAAGAGACACAGGGACTTGGCGCGACAATGGCGCCACGCCTTCGGCGCATGGCGCCGTCAAAAGAGATGTGCAGACAGGAACATAAGCCCCTCATGGCGCCGTTCTTTTATCTTGCCCTCCCGCGATATCGAGTTCACCCCACGCTCACCTGCGTCGATGCCCTTTCTCCTGGGACTGACTAACGGGAGATGCTGAAGAGCTGCACGAAGAGATCGCCACCACCGGCAGCGAAGTCACCGCGCGATTTGCCGTCAGAACCGGCAAAGAGATACCGCTTTCGACGCTGAACCGTATCGTTCGTCGAAGCAACTTCGGGGCGCGTTTCATGCCCGTCGAGCGGGAAGAAAAGCGATTTTCCGGAGGCGAAAGACACGCGTGCGGTTGCCAATGAGACGACTGCTTTGTCGTCTGTGGGGACGATTTCAACACGCGGGAGAACCACCGCGAGATAGGCGTGGGTCTCTTCGGGAAGGCTCCGCTCGCCCTTCAGATAGGCCTGATAGCGTGTCGGCCCGGCATGATAGGCGGCAAAAAGTCCCGGAAAGCCGAAGCGGTCGCGCATCTCACTCAGATAGGCCGTGCCCGCCAGAATATTGTCGCGCGGATCATGCGGATCGGGGCCGAGCCCATGTCGCGCCCGCAGTTCGGCATAGGTCGCGGGCATCAGCTGCATCAGTCCCATTGCGCCCGCAGGCGATGTGATCGGCGCGTCGTTCAGCAGAGTCCGGCCACCGCTTTCCGCCTCGATGACGGCCTCGATCCAGTGCGCCGGAATACCGAAATGCCGCGCGGCTTCGGCGATGAGGGGCCGCCATCGCGCCATGTTCCTTGCTTCCGGATCGACCACTATGCTCATGGTGGCTAGTGGTGTGAGGCCATGCTCCGGCTCTGCGCTGCGGATCGCATGGGCGAGAACCAGCGTCAGAATATCCATAGCGGTACCAGCCTGCCGATGACGAGCGCCCGCTCGACCAGCCCGAAATACCGCCCATCGAAAGAGCTGGGTTCGCCTTCGGCGAGCAGCAAAACATGATAGCCGCCGAGCCTCTCGCAGCCCCGCCAGCGCGGCATAAGGCGGCCCTCGCCGTCCAACTCCAGCCGCCGCACCGCGTGCCGCCCGTTGATCGTGAGGTCGTTGCCGGTCATGCAGACCGTATCGAACCGGCTGGCCGCAACGCGCTTGATCAGCAGGGCATCGCGCGCGAGATAGTGCCGTTCGTCGGCAATGCGTCGTGCCTCTTCCGGCAAGCGCGCCAGCACAAGATCGCCCCGGACAAAATCCGGCGAGAGACGCAGATAGAGCCCGCGCGGGGCGCTGGCGCTTGCGTTCCAGACGAGACGCGGCAGTGGGTCGAGAAGCGCCGTCGCGCCGATCAGGCCGATGCCGAACACAGTCCAGAGAAGAAGACGCCTGCGGCGGTGCGGGTGTTTCGGGCCGCGCGGAGACCGCATGGGCACCAGCGCGCCGCTCTCGGCGATGAGGGAGAGCCGCTCACTCATCGGAGGTCGAGCGCTTTGCCCGCTCCCGCGACCAGGCGTCGAGATCGTCGATGTGATAGCGCACATAACGGCCATGCTTGCGGTATTCGGGGCCACCGCCGACGACGCGCATCTTTTCCAGCGTGCGCTCGGAGAGGCCGACATAGTGCGCGGCCTGCGGCGTGTTGAGAAAGGGACTGCCCTTCTTGGCATTCGCAGCCCGGGTCGCGTCGTCATCCATGGGGCACCTCGCATGTAACCCACGCGCGAATCGCGCAAGGAAGCCCCACCACGGCAAGGATCGGAAAAAGAGGTCCGGTGACCGAGCGGCGAATATCCGGCCACGTCGTTTCGCCAGCGCAACAGATCGCAGAAGGGAAAAGCCTCCGCGCCCGGAGGGACGCGGAGGCGATGGTGTGACGTCAGTCGACGGGATTCCAGATCAGCGCGAAGGTCTCGTCGTCATCCTGACCGGCGGCGCGGCCGAGATTCGCGTAGAGCCGGCGCGGCCCGAATTCCGGGGCGGCGAGGCTGAGGCTCACATAGTCCCGGCCCGAAGTTTCGCCGGTACGCGTCCAGCCCGCGCCGATCTCGACGCCCTGCGTGAGGACGCGGAAGTCCGGCTGCGCCTCGGCGCTTTTCGCCGCATTGGGCACGATATCGATCTCGGCGCGGATGGTCAGTGTCTTCAACTGGCCCTTGTAACCGCCGCTCGACTGCTTGGTGACATATCCGATTGCAGGCATGGTCTTTCTCCTTCGATGAACGCCGAGGGGTCCATTCCCCTCGCGATGGCGAACCCCGATGGGCGCGGCAGCCGCCCGCCGAACCGGAGGCCGGAGCGCAAGCGCAGGACCCGAGCGCCGGGCTTTTTTGAAGCGAAGCGACCCCGCGAGGAGCGCGCGGCAGCGCGCGGGGAAAAAAGCCCGGCGCGACGGTTTCGGGCGGGCGGTAGCGCCCATAGGTATCGCCGCTCAAGCGAGGGAATGACCCCGGTGACGCCCCTGCCGAAGGAGGAGAGAGCCCTTGCAATCCATGCGCGCCAAGCTTCCTGAGGCGGACGGGCCGGATGATGAAGGCCGGAGCGATAGATCGATTCAACACCGAAGCGACACGCCGACAACACCGGAAAGCGCTCATGCGGGAGAGTAGGATGCGGCAGATGCGTGGCGAAGAGCGAGCGATGAGAGCCCTGCCTTACCACCGGAACGCGGCCAAGCGCGCCCACATCGCGTTCCCGCATGTTGCTTGACGACGGCTTCACTGCCTCTGAAATCATGTCCGCGATCACGCCGCCCTCGCGACTCCGGAGCGCGGCAGGCGATGAATAACGATCTGTTCGCTCATGAAAAAGAGCGGGCGGCGAAGGACGACGCCCGCAAAGTTTTAGGCCTTCCCGAAATATCCCGCGACGCGATGCCATGCCTCGGCGGGCGCGAAGTCGCCATCCTCGCGATAGGCCCGCGCCGGAACATGCATCCAGCGCGGCAGCCATGTGCCGACCTTCGCCCGGCCATTCGTGCCTGCGAGACAGTCGCGGATGATCTGCTTCTGGACGGAGGCCTTCTCGGCGACATTCTGGTCGGCGACACTCTTTCCGGCTATGTCGGCCAGCATCGCATTGATCGTGCTCCTGTCGCGCAGCAGTTCGAAGAAGGGCGCGTCCGGCTCCCAGACCGGGCCCATGTCGCGCTTCAGCACCACCGCCAGCGCCTCGACCGCCGCGCTCCCGACCTGCAATGTCTCGCCCATCACAGTGGCGAGCACATTCATGACCTCCTCGTCATTGAGCATCAGCAGCTTGGCGAAGAGGGCGATGGTCGCCTCCGCGTCGCCGTGCGGCGCGGTGAGGTTTTCGCGCTCTTCCGGAAGACCGAGCAGGGCCCGGATATTGGCCTGCCAGCCCCGGAAGGCACGTTCGGCGACATTGGCCGCGAGGCTCTTCGCGATGGCGTCGGACGCCGCTTTCTGCGGCTCCGGCGTCACCTGCCAGAGCGCCGATCCGGCGATGACATGCGCGAGCATCAGCCGCAGCGCGATGCCGGGATGGTCCAGCAATTCGGCGCGCACGGCGGCATGGCGATGCAGTTCGATATAGTTGCGCATCGCTTTGGTCACCTCGGGCCGGGCGGCGCGGAGCTCCGCTGCATCATTGCCCGCGCCCTCGTGTTTTGCCTTGCGGCGCGCCTCCGCGCGGGAGAGATATCCCTCATGGAAACTGACCTCGCCGCGGCCTGAGACCTCGACATAGACCTTGCCGCCCTTCTTCTTCGGGACCTTCTCGTAGTCCCATGCGGGGAAGTGCTCGCCGGGCTCCATAACGATCACCTCACTCCAGCCCGCCTCGCGCAGCGCGTCTGCTTTGGCTGCAATGGCCTCGCCCTGCTTGCGCCAGAAGAGGTCCGGATCGGCGAAGTACCCTTCCTCGCCGAAAAGATCGGTGACGATTTCGCCCTCGTAAGTATCGAGCGGGAAGAGCGCCGCGCCGGTCGCAATCGACTGGCCGCCGAAGAGCCATTGCTTCAACCGGTGGCCGGTCGGACAGGCGTTCCGGTCCGCCTTCCAGAGCTTCCACCATTCCTTCTGCTTCGCCTGCGAGGCAAGCGTCAGATGGCGGATCGATGCGGCGTCGATCTTCTCCGCCCGATAGGCCGCGCGGATCGGCGCGATCAGCGTGCCGAGCGCGAGGCGGCGCTTCACCATCAATTCGGTAAGACCGAAAGTCGCGGCGATGTCGGCGACGGATTTCCCCTCGCGGGTAAGCCGCGCGAAACACTCATACTGGCTCATCTCGTCGGGATCGAGACGGGCGATGTTCTCGATCAGCGAGGCTTCGAGCGCGGCGGCATCGTCGCCGGACTCCATTACGGCGCAGGGCAAGGGCTCGACTTCGCCCTGCTCTTCCTTCACCGCGTTGGCCGAGAAATAGCGCCGCCGTCCGGCGACGATTTCATAGGCGTTGGGCTCCGCCTCGACGGGGCGCACGAGAAGCGGCTGCAGGATGCCGCGCGCCCGGATCGAGGGCAGGATGTCGTCGATATCGGGCGGGCGCTTGCCATGCCGCATATTGATCGCGGCGGGGCGCAGTTCATCGATCGGGATGTGACGCAGTTCCATTGGTGTCTCCTTTCGTGTTTTCGGGGGTGGGGCTCGGGCTCTCCGCCGCTTCAAGCGGCAGAGAGAAATTCGACCAGTCGGCGAGCGCGTAAGTGCCGCCCGCCGCATCGATATGAAGGCCGGGCGTGCCGGGCGCGGCGCCCTCGGTGTCGTGGTCATGGACATGGACGCGGGCGCGTCCGCCCTCGATCTCGACCTGTTGCACGACGCCGCCGGAAACCGTGACGGTCACGGCGACGGGCTCACCGCGCTCCGAGAAGCGCGGCGGCACAGGGAGCGAGGAGGCAAACTCCCGCCATGGATCGGCATCGTCGCCTTCGGCAACGGCATCGATGAAGGTCGGGCCGCAATCGTCGAGTGGCTTCCAGCCGTCGCTCTCATTGGCGGTGACGATGGCCCTCTCCAGTGCCTCCGCGAGCGTGTCGGCCTCGACCGCCACGATATTGGCGTAATAGGCGGCAAAGCCGCATTGCACCGTCCATTTCTTCATGGGTGTCTCCTTCAGAACAGACTCAGCTGGTTGCGGGCGTCCTCGTCGAAGAGGCCGATGTTCAAGGGCTTCTGGGCTTTGCGCGGGCGCAGCGGCGCGGCCATGAAGGCCGCCAGCCGGTCGCGCTCGCGGATCGGCGCGACGCCCGGCATGAGGCACTGCTCGCCTTCGGGCGTCTTTTCGGAGTCGAGAGGCGGGTGCTCGCTCATGCCGCCCTCCCCGCGCCCGTCTCTGTGCCCTCCGCGCGGAAGGCCAGCAGGAAATCCGCCGCCTTGGAGGCGAGGCTCGCGGCGCGGAAGATGGCACGCTCATCGTCGCGCAACAGGTCGAGCCATGAGGCGATATAGTCCGCATGGCGCACCGTCGGCACGATGCCGAGCGCGGCGCAGACAAAGGCGCTCGCCATTTCGGCGACGAGTTCCTCCGCCGCATAGGCGCGCGAGCCAAAACGCCCGGAAAGATCGCGCGCCAGCCGCGAGGGGTGGCCGGCCCAGTGGCCGAGTTCATGGAAACAGGTGCGGTAATAATTGACCGGCTCGTGAAAGGCCGTTTGCGGCGGCACCTCGATGCGGTCGAGGCTCGGCACATAAAGGGCCATCGCGCCGCCCACATGGAATGCCGCGCCGGTCGCGGCGATCAGCGCCTCGGCGGCGGGCACGGTCTCGCATTCCGGCAGTATGGCGGGCGGTGCAAGCAGCTCGCCCGGCAGGCCATCGCATTGCGCGACATTGAAAACGGTGAAGCGCTTGAGAAAGGGAACGCTCCGGGCCTCCTCACCCTCCGCCGCCGCGCGTTCCCGTTCCGCCTTGGGCGTGAAGCGGTCGGCATAAACGAGGGCCACGCCCTTCTCGCCCTTGCGGACATGGCCGCCAAGCGAAAGCGCTTGCCGGAAGGTGAGCCAGTTCTGGGCGGCGAAACCCCGTTCGATGACGGCGCTCCAGAGGATCAGAATATTGATCCCCGAATAGGCATTCCCCGTCGCCGCATTGCGCGGCAGACCGAGCCCCGCTTTCGCTTCGTCCCAGGGCTGCACCCAAGGCACCCGGCCCGCTTCCAGTTCCGCGACGATTTTTGCCGTCACATCGGCATAAAGCTGCGGCCCCGCCTGCTTCCCGGTCTGACGATTATGTTCTCCGCGCATCGGCCAGCTCCCGTCAAATCCCGCCGCGTCTCTCCCGGAAGCGGGATGGGCGGCGAAAAGCGACCGGAAGGCCCGCCGTCAGAGGCGGGACGCACCGAAGGCCGGAACGAAGTGGAGGACCCGGAGCGCAAGCGGAGGGTTGCGGCCTGCCGCGGCGGGCCTAGAAGGGAGCGCCGCCCATCCCGCGTGACGGGGAGACGCTTCAAACAAAGACGCCGCGCGAAAGCGCGGCGGCCTTAACCCTTGGGCTTGTAGAGTTCCTTGAGAACGTCACCGGGATCGTCGCCAAGCGCCTGCACGACGTCGACGAATTCGATGATGTCGAGACGGCGTTCGCCGCCTTCATATTTGGCGACAAAGGATTGGGTACGCTTGAGCCGCGCGGCGACATCCGCCTGCGTCAGGCCCTTCGCCTTGCGAAGCTTGATCAGCAACGCAAGCAGCTTGCGTTGACGCGGCGTGCGAAGGGT
>NZ_DATKFR010000183.1:0-2355 GCF_035511255.1 Parvibaculum sp. | reverse complement strand
CGACCACAAGGACCGGGACGAAACCGGCGGCGGGCAATTTCCGCCGCGCCCATTCCCGACACGCCCATGGCGCCGCCCAGATACCGGCGGCGGCCGACGGCGAGGGCGCGCCCGACATCGGCGCGCGGCTCAAGGCCTTCCGCACCATGCACGGGCTTTCCCAGCGCGAACTGGCGAAACGCGCCGGCGTGACGAACGGCACGATTTCGCTGATCGAGCAGAACCGCATCAGCCCGTCATTGGGCTCGCTCAAGAAAGTGCTCGACGGCTTTCCGATCTCGATCGCCGATTTCCTGACGCTCGAAATGAAGCCGCGCTCCAAGGTCTTCTATCAGGCGAAGGAATTGCGCGAGATCGCTGGCGGCGCGATTTCCTTCCGCCTCGTCGGCCGCGACACGCGCGGGCGCTCGATGCAGATGATGCATGAGCGCTACGCCCCCGGCGCTGACACCGGCGACGACATGCTCTCCCATGAAGGCGAGGAATGCGGCGTCGTCGTTTCCGGCATGATTGAGCTGACGGTCGGCGGCGAGACGCGCAAGCTCGTTGCCGGCGACGCCTTCTATTTCGACAGTCGCCTCCCGCACCGCTTCCGCAACCCCGGCACCATCGACTGCGTCATCGTCTCCGCCGGCTGCCCGCCGAGTTTCTGAGCGGCGATGCCGACAACAGGGATGTCACCCCGGGCTTCGTCCCGGGGTCCAGGGGCGGCTTGCTCCGAACCTGCCGCCTCTGGGTCCCGGCACAAGGCCGGGATGACAGTGAGGAGTACGAGGGCCGCTGGGAAATCTGGCGGACGCATGACAACCCTCTCCATATTTGCGATGGTCCCGCCCCGGAGGACCACATGACCAAATCTCTCGCCCAGCTCCTCGCCGAATCCGGCATCATCGTCGCGCCCGGCGCCTATGACGCGCTGTCGGCGAAGATCGCCGTGCAGGCGGGCGCGAAGGCCGTCTACATGACGGGCTTCGGCGTCGCGGGCTCAACGCTCGGCCTCCCCGACATCGGCCTGATGTCGGCGACCGAAATGGCCGACCGCGTGCGCGCCATCGCGGACGCCGCCGCGCCCGCGCCCCTCATCGCCGACGGCGACAACGGTCATGGCGGTCCGCTCAATGCCGCGCGCCTGACGCGTCTCTACGAGGCGGCGGGCGCCCAATGCATCCAGATCGAGGATCAGGTCTTCCCGAAACGCTGCGGCCATATGGAAGGCAAGGAAGTCGTCTCGCTGGAAGAGGCCGCGCAGAAGATCAGGGCCGCTGCGCAAGCGCGCAGCTCCGGCGACTTCAAGATCATGGCCCGCACCGACGCCCGCGCGACGCATGATCTCGACGAGGCGCTCCGCCGTGGCGAGGCCTTCGTGAAAGCCGGCGCCGACATCCTCTTCATCGAGGCCCCGCGCGATATCGCCGAACTCGAAAAGGTCGCGGCCACTTTCAGGGGCGTGCCGCTCCTCGCCAACATCGTCGAGGACGGCAAGACGCCCTATCTCTCCGCGAAGGCGCTTGAGGAACTCGGCTACAAGATCGCGATCTTTCCGGTCGCCGCGCTCCTCGCCGTCACGAAGCGGCTGGAGGAGATCTACGCCGTGCTGCTGAAAGGCGAGGGGCTTCCTGTCGGAACCTCCCGCGTCACCTTCCAGCGCTACAACGAGATCGTCGGCCTGCCCGAGCTGCTCGCCAGCGCTGCGAAACTCGAAGACGGAACGAAGTGATGCCGAGCTGGTCGAACATCCTGAAGCGCATCGCGGCCGGCGAAATGGAAAAGGCCCCGCCCCATGTGACGGCGCTCAATCTCTATGCGGGCAAGCTGACGGTGCTGGAGCCGGGCCGCATCCGCTACGACTGGCCGGTCGATCCGCAGTACCTCAACCCCGTCGCGATCTTTGGCGGTTATCTCGCGACGCTCGCCGACCAGACCTGCTCCTTCGCGCTGATGACACTGCTGAAGGACGACCAGAACTTCACGACCAGCGATCTCCAGATGCACTTCTTCCGCCCGGTGACGGGGGGCCTCCTCGCCTGCGAGGGGCATGTGGTGAACGTCTCGAAGACGCAAGCCTATGTCGAAGCGAGTTTCACCACCGCCGACGGCAAACTCGCGCTCAAGGCGCGGGCGGTCGAGCGGATCATTCCGGCTTGATCCACCCACAACTGTCATCCCGGGCTTGTCCCGGGATCCAGGGGCGGCAAGCACGGAGCAAGCGGCCCTTGGATCCCGGCATGAAGCCGGGATGACAGAGAGAGCCACCCCCCGTTTGGACTAATCGCGCGCCCTCGCGATCCGCTAGGCTTTCCCGGCCTTCAATCGCACCGGGGAGGATGCCGATGGAACGCGCCTATGAGGTCTCGC
>NZ_DATKFR010000182.1:0-28447 GCF_035511255.1 Parvibaculum sp. | reverse complement strand
GAGCATTGCGCTGGATCAGCCCTCTGCGAGGCACCGGTCCGAAGCAAATATGGTGTGGCCACTCCGCCACACAAGAGGGTGTAATGCCCGGAAACCCTGGGATTTTGGAGGCTGGATGACCGAGACGGCACAGATCACCGGGCTTTATCGCTACCCGGTCAAGGGGCTCTCGCCCGAGCCGATGAGCGAGGCCACCCTCACACCCCACGAGACTGTTGCATGGGACCGCGCCTTCGCGATCGAGAACGGCTCGGCCGATTTCGATCCGGCGGCGCCCCGACACTTCCCGAAAATCAAATTTCTGATGCTGATGAAGAACGAGAGGCTGGCGCGCTTGCGCTCACATTTCGACGACAGGAGCACGACACTCACAATCTCGGAGAATGGCCACGAGCTTGCCCGTGGCGACCTGATGACGCCGGAGGGCCGCACGGCCATTGAAGCCTTCATGAAGGGCTACATGAAGGACGACCTTCGGGGCGAACCCCGCATTGTTCATGCGCCGGGTTTCTCCCATTCTGACGTGCCCGCCAAGGTCGTTTCGATCATCAATCTTGCCAGTGTGCGAGCGCTGTCCGAGATCGTCGGCCGGCCCGTCGATCCGCTGCGCTTTCGCGCCAACATCTATGTGGAAGGTCTGGCCCCGTGGGAGGACCACGGTTGGGTGGGAAAGTCGTTCCGCCTCGGTGACGTCCGACTCAAGGGTGCCATGGAAATCCAGCGCTGTGCCGCGACCAATGTCGATCCGGCGACCGCCGCGCGCGACATGGATATTCCTGGTACGCTGATGCGGACCTTCGGCCACATGAATCTCGGCCTTTATGCCGATGTCGAAGAAGCCGGAACAATCAGACCCGGTAACGGAATCGCACCGATCTGACGCGAAGCTTCAGACGAAAACGCGCGGGAACTTGCTTCGAAGTCCCGCGCGATCGCTAGCTCTGAAAGCATCCGTCGTCAGGCGACGGGCGCCTCTCCCGAGGGAATGGGGGCTTCGCCACCTTCGGCGGCCTGATGCCCTTCCCGTGCCTCGCCGGCGGCATTGCCGCCTTCGTGGCGCGGACGGCGACGGCGGCCCTGGCGGCGACGTGCTCCATCCGGACCAGCCGACACACCGCCGGGAATGCCCTGCGCATAGCCATCGCCACGCGGTTCGCCTTCGGATGCGGCGACCGGCGCCTCTTCCTCGCCGTTGAATACAGGCTGGGGCTGGGCGGCATTTGGATTGTGCTGACGCTCACCACGGCCGCTTCCTTCGCCACGACCCTGCCCATCGCCGCGACCCTGATTATTCCGTTGCCCGTATTGCTGCGGCTGTTGCTGATGATAGGGCTGATTCGGAAAGTGGGGCTGCGGCTGCTCGGGCGCGAAATCCTCCTCGTCCTCCTCCTGATCCTCGTCGGGACGATAGCCGAGATTGTGCTGCGGCCGGGGCTGGCCTTCATTGACGACCTGGGAGGCCATCAGCAACCTGTAATAGTGCTCCGCGTGCTGATAGTAGTTTTCCGCCATCACGCGGTCGCCGGCCGAGATCGCGTCGCGTGCAAGCTGCTGATATTTTTCGCAGACATGGGTCGCGGTTCCGCGAATCTTCACATCGGGTCCATTGCTGTCATAAGCGCGGTTGCCTGAACTCTGTGGCTTGCGTCCGCGCCCACGCGAGCGCTTGGAGTTGTTCTGCCCCTGCCTCATACGATCCATATCTCGCTACTGTTCATCTTGAGAGTTGTTCAAAGCATTTCCGCTTTTGTCCGAAACGGCGTCGATCACGCGGCTTCGGACGGTCGCCGACCCATTGTCAGCATGCGTTATCTGCGTGGCGTACTTCCGCACCGGTCGCGCCCTCCGGCCCCGCCGGATTGGTCATGTCGGATGCTCAGAAGTTCCGGCCCCGGCGCCTTTGCCCGCAATCCTTCGTCCTGGATTGCTTGCCGGGGCGCCCGCCTCCGGGTTCACCTCAAGCTCTCTTTAAACCGCCTCTTTGCGGCTTGAAGAGCGAGGTGGTGTTCCTTGGCTCAATACCCTAGGCGCAACCTAGCCCCTAAACGGACCCATTCCAACCGTTTTTTGCGGGCCGGCAAACGGACTTCATCCGCGTGGCAAGGTCGCCACAAGAGCGCGGGGGACAAGTCCAAGATCGGAAACCACCCGGCAAACCACAAGCCCCGCCGCCAAAAAAATCCCCGTCACGGCTTCGGCCTGCCCCTGACCCAATTCGACGACGACATGTCCCTCCGCGCGCAGAAGACGCGGTAGCACATCGGCCAAGGCACGATAGGCGTCAAGACCGTCGGCTCCTCCGTCGAGCGCCAGATGGGGATCGAAGCCGCGCACTTCCGGATCCAGCGTCCCAATCGTACCGGCCACGATATAGGGAGGATTCGAGATCACGAGATCGAACGGCGTGTCGATACCCTCCGCCCAGCTTGCGCGGCGAAACGCCGCACGTCCGTCGCAGCCGTTGGCGACCGCATTCCGCGCCGCCACGGCAAGCGCCGCCTCGGAAATATCGACGCCGATTCCCGTCGCATCCTTGCGTTCATGCAGAAGCGCGATCAGAAGACAGCCTGTGCCCGTGCCAATGTCGAGAATGGCGGGCGCTTCGCTGTCTCGAAGAAGCTCGAGCGCCGTCTCGACGAGCGTTTCGCTGTCCGGCCTCGGATCGAGCGTCGCTGGCGTGATCTCGAACGCGAGGCCCCAGAACTCGCGGGTGCCGAGGATGCGCGATACAGGTTCGTGGGCAAGGCGCCGCGCCTCGAATGCGCGGAGCCGCTCCATTTCCACATCGGAGAGCCGCTTGCCCGGCTCGCGAATCATTTCGATGTCGTCGCACCGCGCCGCCGCCTGTACGAGCAGCCGCGCATCGAGTTCGGGATTGGCGATGCCGGCCTGTTTGAAACGCCAGGCGAGCAGTCTGTATTCGTGATCGCGCGTCGTGATCACGCCTCTTCTCCGAGCGTCGCGAGGCGCGCCGCCTGATCCTCTGCGACGAGCGCCGAAATCAATTCGTCGAGCGCCTCGCCTTCGAGCACCTGGTCGAGCTTATGCAGGGTCAGGTTGATACGGTGATCAGTCACCCGGCTCTGCGGAAAGTTATAGGTGCGGATGCGTTCGGAGCGATCGCCGGAACCGACCTGCCCCTTGCGGTCGGCGGCACGCTCGCGGTCGATGCGTTCACGCTCCGCCTCGTAGATGCGGGCGCGCAGGATCTGCATGGCGCGCGCCTTGTTCTTGTGCTGCGATTTTTCATCCTGCTGAGCGACGACGATGCCGGTCGGCAAATGGGTGATACGGACCGCGCTTTCGGTCTTGTTGACATGCTGCCCGCCGGCGCCGCTCGCCCGGTAGACGTCGATGCGGAGATCCTTGTCCTCGATCTCGACATCCACATCCTCGGGTTCCGGCAGCACGGCAACGGTCGCCGCCGACGTATGAATGCGCCCGCCTGCTTCCGTCGCGGGCACGCGCTGCACACGGTGAACGCCCGACTCGAATTTGAGCCGGGCGAAGACACCCTTGCCGGAGATTTCCGCGACGATTTCCTTGTAGCCGCCGACTTCGCCCGGAGACGCGCTGATGAGTTCCGTTTTCCAGCCCTGCTTCTGCGCATAGCGCTCGTACATGCGGAAGAGATCGCCGGCGAAAAGCGCCGCTTCATCGCCGCCGGTGCCGGCGCGCACTTCGAGAATGACGTTGCGCTCGTCGGCCGCATCCTTCGGCAACAGTATCAACTGCACTTCGCGTTCGAGCGCCGGGATTTCGTCGTCGAGCCGATCAAGTTCCTCGCGCGCGATCTCGGCCATCTCCTTGTCGGCGAGCATCGCTTTTGCTTCCTCGCGCGCCGCCTCTGCCGCCTGCAGTTTGCGCACGCTTTCTGCGACCGGCGACAGCTCCGCGAATTCCTTCGATAGCGCCACGAACCGTTCGCGCGGCACATTGGCGTTCATTTCGGATTGGACCGCCTCGAAGCGGTCGAGCACCTTGCGCAATCTGTCCTGGGGAATCATGGGATCTCACGTCGCGGAATGGGGAAGCGGGGTCTCGCGCCGAAGCGCCGGATTAAATCCCGCTAATCGCCGGCGAGTGCGCGCGGCTGCATCGCCGCTTTCTCCGCTTCCCGTGCCGCCTCGATCTCTTTTGCCTTATCTTCGACGAGGCCGACGAGATGATCGACGATCTCGTCATTCTTGATTTTGTGGTCTGTGACGCCCGCCAGATAAACCATGCCGGAACCCGCACCGCCGCCGGTGAAGCCGATATCGGTCTGCTCGGCCTCGCCCGGTCCGTTGACGACGCAGCCGATAACCGAGAGCGTCATCGGCGTCGGGATATGGGCGAGCCGTTCCTCGAGGAGTTTCACCGTCTCGATCACGTTGAACCCCTGCCGCGCGCAAGACGGGCAAGAAATGATCGTGACGCCGCGGTGCCGGAGTCCGAGCGATTTCAGGATATCGAAGCCGACCTTCACCTCCTCGACCGGGTCGGCCGAGAGGGAAACGCGGATCGTGTCGCCAATGCCCGCCCAAAGGAGCGAGCCAAGACCGATCGACGACTTGATCGTGCCGGACATGAGCCCGCCCGCCTCGGTCACGCCGAGATGCAAAGGGCAATCGATGGCTTCCGCCAATTGCTGATAAGCGGCGACCGTCAGAAAGACGTCGGACGCCTTCACGCTGATCTTGAACTCGTGGAAATCGTGATCCTGTAGGATGCGGGCATGATCGAGCGCGCTCTCGACCATCGCTTCGGGACAGGGCTCGCCATACTTCTCGAGGAGATCGCGTTCGAGCGAACCGGCATTGACGCCGATACGCATCGAGAGTCCGTGATCTTTTGCCGCCTGCACCACTTCGCGCACACGCGCGGCCGATCCGATATTGCCCGGATTGATGCGGAGGCATGCCGCACCCGCTTCGGCAGCCTCGATGGCGCGCTTGTAGTGAAAATGGATATCCGCGACGATCGGAATCTTCGTCGCCCGGACGATTTCCTTCAGCGCCTTCGTGGATTCCTCGTCGGGACAAGAGACGCGGACGATGTCGCAGCCTGCCTCTTCGATACGGCGGATCTGCTCGATCGTCGCCTTCGCATCCGAGGTCAGCGTATTCGTCATCGTCTGGACGGTAATCGGCGCATCGCCGCCGACCGGAACGGATCCCACATGGATCTGCCGGCTCTTCCTGCGGGCTATGTCACGCCAGGGGCGGATGCTCATTGTCAAAATCCTGCCGGAGCGAGCCGGCATCGTTCAAAAACCAGAAAGGGCACTTCGCGTGCCCTTCATAGCAGATTGGAAGGACTTCTAGAGTCCTTTCGAAGGAAAAATGAGGCGATGGCTACTGGGCCTGGATCTCGCCAGGTGCAGGCGCAGGCGCAGGCGCCGGCGCTGCCACCTCGGCAACTGCCGGTTTGGGCAACGCGGCCACCAAATCGGCCACGTCGAGCGATTTTCCGGTCAGAACCAACGTCGGCGGGCCAGCAAGGCCGAGAGATGTACCGTCGAGCAGCAGTTCGAAAGCACTGGCATCGCGCGCGACCAAAATGACGCCGGGCTTGGCCGGCGCACGGTAGCTGTCGCCGAGCGCGAGCGTCCGTTCGATCAGAACGTGCCCCTGTCCATCCTCGACGCGGACCCATGCGTCGTTCTTGCGCGCGCGGATCACCACGCGGCCATCGAGATTTTCACTGCCGAAGGCCTGGCCGGCCGGAAGCGGCGGCAAGGCAGGCGCGGAAGCTGACGGGGCGGGCGTCTCGGCGGCGATCGGCTGAGGATCGAGCGCTGTCGTCTGGGTGGACGCCGAGGCGGGCGTTTCTTCGGCCGTGGCTTGTGGCGCGGGCACCGCCGGCGGAATGGCGTAGACGGCCGCCGGATCCTGTTTGGCGGGGACGGCGCTCAGGCCGCCATAGGGCCGGGTGGCCGCGGAGGCCGGGTCGCCGCTAAGTGTCGGGTGTTCGTCCGGCACACCGGTCGAGCCGGACCGCGCCTCGATCCGCTCCGGCACCGGCGGAACCCGCTCCGCCATCATCTTATCGGCAGAGCGCGACAACAGCCATCCGCCGTAAATACCCATGACGACGACCACACCGACGATCAGGAAAGTTCCGCGCGGCAGCCGCGTCTCTTCAGTCACCTTCGGAAAGGTAAGGTCTTCCCTGGCTCTTTCGCTCAGGTCGATCTCCGCCTTGTAGCGATCAACGACAAGCGTCGTGTCGAGGCCAAGATATTCCGCATATGAACGAATGAAGCCGATCGCATAAGCCCGACCCGGAAGATCGTCGTATCGCGCCTCCTCCAGGGCTTCGAGCTGCTCGCGGCGGATGCGGAGCGCCTGGGCGATGGTCCGGAGATCGTCGCCGCGCCGCATACGTGCCGACCGCAGCTCGGCGCCGACCGTGTCCATGGGAAGAGGAGTGTCTGTCGTAATGTCGCGCAGGTGCAACCGGCGACGTGCCTCCGACCGCTCTTCGGCCGGTGGCGTCGTTGCGTTGTTCATTGCCTTGGGATCTTCCCCGAGCTGAGCCGTCCCCATATGCGCGTCACCATCTGGCGAATTTGATCGACCTTGGATGTCCCATTTCAGGACACTTCAGATTCCCCTCGCTGAATCTGTCCTAAGTCGATGTGTGCGCCCAATTTTATCCAGCCAAGCCGCCCCCGCTGCCAGGCCCGGATGAGTAGAATAAATCAAAAGTGTTGAACAATCGCAACTGTAGATTGGTCCAATCGTACCAAAATCAGTCAAAATCGACCGCTGCCCATTTGCGCGCCAGACGCTTGTTCAAACGACAACCTGATGCTCAAGGGCGAAGTCTCGAAGGTGATCGCGAACCGTCGCGATGGGCAACGCGTAGAGATCTTCCATGAACTTTTCTAGCGCGTCCGCATTGAGCGAGCGCGTCATCATCTTCACCGGGCCGATCGCCGCCGGCGACATGGAAATACGCCGGAAACCGAGTCCTACCAACGCCATCGCCTCAAGAGGCTTTCCCGACATCTCACCGCAGAGCGTCACCGGCACACCATGCGCACGACACTTCACGACAATGAAGCGCAGGAAACTCAGAACGGCCGGGCTGAGAAGATCGTAGCGGTTCGCCACGCGCGGATTGCCACGATCCGTCGCAAAGAGAAACTGCATCAGATCATTGCTCCCGACACTGATGAAATCGACGAGAGGCAGAAGCGTGTCGAGTTGCCAGACGAGAGACGGCACCTCCAGCATGGTACCGATCTCGATTTTCGCAGGCGCGGGTTTTCCGAACTTTGCGAGACGCGCGAGCTCCTTGTCGACCAGCGCCCGGGCACGCTTGAATTCGGCCACTTCGGCTACCATCGGGAACATGACGCGGAGCGAGCGACCGGCCGCCGCCGTCAACAGGGCACGAAGCTGATGGCGCAACAAAGCCGGCCGGTCGAGACCGATACGGATCGCCCGCCAGCCCAGCGCAGGGTTTTCCTCCTTGAGCGCCGCCATATCCATATAGGGCAGCATCTTGTCGCCGCCGATATCGAGCGTGCGAAAGACGGTCGGCTTGTCGCCCGACGCATCGAGCACGGCGGAATAAAGCTCGATCTGATCCTTCAGGCTCGGCAGCTTCGAGGCCACCATGAATTGAAGTTCGGTGCGAAAAAGTCCGATGCCCTCGGCACCGGATTCGTGCAGGTGCCTCAAATCGACCTGTAGACCGGCATTGACGTAGAGAGCGATTTTCTCACCGTCCACAGTCACGGCGGGCTCGTGGCGTATCGCCTCATATTGCGCCTGCTTGCGAGCGCGGAAGCGGGCCTTCTCGGAATAGGAATCGATGATGTCCTGCGACGGCCGGACATAGACCTCGCCTGCGTCGCCGTCGACGATGATCGCGTCGCCCTGATCGATGTGATCGAGAATGGCCTCCGCGCGGCCAACCGTCGCGATGCCGAGCGCGCGGGCAACGATTGTCACATGCGCGTTCTGCGCGCCTTCTTCAAGCACGAGGCCGCGCAGCCGTTCCTTGTCGTAATCGAGAAGCTCGGCCGGGCCCATGTTGCGCGCGATGACGATCGCGTCGTTGGGCAAGTTGCCGCTCGCCGAGGAAAGCTTCACGCCCGTGAGCTGACGCAAAAGGCGGTTCGCGAGATCGTCGAAATCGTGGAGCCGCTCGCGCAGATAGGGATCGGCGGCACGCTGCAATCGCGCGCGCGTATCGTTCTGAACGCGTTCGACGGCGGCTTCGGCGGTGAGGCCCGTCCGCACAGCCTCGCTCATCCGCTGCAGCCAGCCGCGATCATTGGCGAACATGCGATAGGCCTGCAGCACTTCGCGATGCTCGCCCGCATGGGAGAGGTCTTCCGTCTCCAGCATGTCGTCGATCAGCCCTCTGAGCTCATAAACCGCTTGCTCGAGACGGTTGAGTTCGAGATCGACATCCTCGGCAATCAGCTTGGTCACATGGACGCGCGGCTCGTGCAGCACGGCATGACCGAGCGCAATGCCTTCCGAGAAGGGAGCGCCCTTGACATGGAAAGGACGCCGCCGCGCCGTGGAAGGCTCGTCGAGTTCCTGCAGATTGATGAGATCGCCCGCCGCCACGACTTCGGCGAGCACCATGGCCACCGTCTGTAGCGCCTCGACTTCTTCTTCGGTGTAATTGCGCTTGGTGCGGTTCTGAACGACAAGGACGCCGACGACCCGGCCGGCGCGCAGGATCGGCACACCCATCAGCGACTTGTAGACTTCTTCGCCCGTTTCCGGCCGATAGGCGAACCCCGGATGCGACTGCGCGTCGGCCAGATTGAGCGGCCGGGCATGTGCGGCGATGTCGCCGACGAGACCTTCGCCGACTTTCAGCCGCGTCTTGTGGACGGCGGTCGGTTTCAGACCTTCGGTGGCAAAGAGCTCGAGTTCGCGCGTCGGCCGCATCAGATAGACCGAGCAGACCTCGGCGACCATGTTGGCCGCAATCAGGACGACGATACGATCGAGCCGTTTTTGCGCCGCCTGCGGTTCCGCCATGACCTCGCGGAGCCTGCGGAGCAAGACGCGGGGACCACCGACGGAGCCCGCCATCAGTTCATGTCCCTTTTGCAGCCTTCCGCACGGCGCGCGAACTTGCGGCGGCGCGTGGGCGCTGCCGGAAGCTTCGCGGCCAACCGGCCGGCATGAGCGAGGGAAAGGGTCACATGATCTCCGTTATTCGCCGTCGAGCCCGTAAGCCGTGTGAAGCGCGCGCACGGCCAGCTCAGTATACTCCGACGCGATCAGGACGCTTACCTTGATCTCGGAGGTCGTGATGGCGAGGATATTGATCCCCTTGTCGGCGAGCGTCTTGAACATCGTCTTCGCGACGCCCGTATGGCTGCGCATGCCGATCCCGATGATCGAGACCTTGACGACGTTCGTGTCGGTCCGGACTTCCTTGCAGCCGATTTCGGCCTGCGCCTTGCGGATCACGTCTTCCGCGCGGGCGAGTTCGGCCTGCGGTACGGTGAACGTGATGTCCGTGCTCTTTCCGTCGTCCGACAGGTTCTGGATGATCATGTCGACATTGAGGGAATTGTCGGCGAGCGGCCCGAAAACCCTTGCGGCGACCCCCGGCTTGTCCTCGACCTTGACCAGCGTCACCTTGGCCTCGTCTTTCGAATAGGCGATGCCGCTTACGACCTGTTGTTCCACGATTTCTTCCTCGTCGCATACGAGTGTGCCGGGACCGGTTGCCTCAGGCCCATTGCCTTGCGGAGCATCGGGCACATCGAAGCTCGAGCGAACCTGAAGGCGCACTCGATAGACCATGGCGAGCTCTACGGAACGGGTCTGGAGAACCTTGGCGCCAAGCGACGCCATCTCCAGCATCTCCTCATAACTGATTTTATCAAGCTTTCGGGCCTTCGCAACGATGCGCGGGTCCGTCGTATAGACACCGTCGACGTCGGTATAGATGTCGCAGCGATCGGCTTTGATCGCGGCCGCGATGGCAACGGCGCTGGTGTCTGAGCCGCCGCGTCCGAGCGTCGTGATCCTGTTGTCCGGTGCAAGCCCCTGGAAGCCGGCAATGACGGCGACCTGGCCTTCGCCGAAGCGCCGGATGAGTTCGCTGCCGTCGATCTCCTGTATCCGCGCCGCGCCATGCGCGTTGTCCGTCCGGATCGGGATCTGCCAACCGAGCCAGGAGCGCGCCGGAATGCCGATGCGCTGCAGCTCGATCGCGAGCAGGCCGACTGTCACCTGCTCGCCGGTGGCGACGATGGTGTCGTATTCACGGGCGTCATGGAGCGGCGCCTGCTCGCGCGCCCAGGCGACAAGCTGATTCGTCGTACCCGACATGGCCGAGACGACGACCGCCACCTCGTGGCCGGCATCGACTTCGCGTTTGACGTGCTGCGCCACATTGCGAATTCTCTCGACGTCGGCAACCGACGTGCCGCCGAATTTCATGACCAGTCTGGCCATCTCGAAGTCCTAATCTCTGGCCGAAGCCTTTTACAGCACACCCGTTCCGGCCCCCCGCTGGACCCGAGCCATGCGGACGCCCTATATCATGTCTCGAGTGGGATGAACCTGATGCCGAACCGGGCCGCGCCCATACATACTCGGATGCCACTGGCCTCGCAACCGGGCCCGGGCGAAGATCAAACTTCTGTAATGCCGCACTTGCGAAGGGAATAATGATGACGCGCATGGCGGGCGACCAGGCCACACACCCTTCCGGCGGTACCGTCGATCCGGACGAGATCGCGCGTTTCTCCGCCATGGCGGCCGAGTGGTGGGACCCGGAGGGCAAGTTCCGTCCGCTGCACAAGTTCAACCCCGTCCGGCTCGGCTTTGTGCGGGAGAGCGTTTGCACTCATTTTGGCCGCGACCCCAGAACCATTCGTCCTTTCGAGGGCTTGCGACTTCTGGACATAGGCTGCGGCGGCGGCCTCCTCGCCGAGCCCATGCGACGTCTCGGCGCGGACGTGGTCGGCGCCGACGCCGGAGAGAAGAACATCGCCACCGCTTCGGTCCATGCACGCGAACAGGGCCTCGACATCGACTACCGTTGCACGACGGCCGAGGCGCTCGCCGACGCCGGCGAAGGCTTCGACGTCATCCTCAACATGGAAGTGATCGAACACGTCGCCGATCGCGACGCCTTTCTCAAGGCCTGCGCTGTCATGCTGAAGCCTGGTGGGTTGATGATCGTCGCGACACTCAATCGCACCGTGAAGGCCCTCGGCCTTGCCGTCATCGGCGCCGAATACGTTCTGGGGTGGTTGCCGCGCGGCACCCACGACTGGTCGAAATTCGTGACGCCCGCCGAAATGCGCCAGGGTCTCATCGCCGCGGGCCTCGATGTCGGAGACATATCGGGTGTCGCCTACAATCCGCTTGCCGACAGCTGGTCGCTCTCCCGCGACACCGGAGTCAATTACATGGCGCTGGCGACAAAGCCCGCGTGAAAGATAGCGATCACTAGTTTCTTGACGACAAAACCGGGCCTCGCCATTGTGCGCCGAATGGCGGCATGGAGGGACGGGGATGTCCGGGATATTGAAGGCGGTTGCAGTGGCGGCATTGATCAGCTTGGCGCTTGCGGGCTGCGACCAGAAGAAAGACGAAGCGCCCGCGCCCGTGACGCTCGACACCCGCCTCGGCGAAATCTATGGGCATACCTGCCAGACCTGCCACGAAAACGCCGAATCCGGCGCACCCGTCGCGCACGATCTCGCGCAATGGAAGCCGCGCCTCGCCCAGGGCGACAAGGCGCTGCGCGACCACATGGTCGAAGGCTTCAACGGCATGCCCCCGCTCGGCCAATGCATCGAATGTTCGGAGGAAGATCTGATGACATTGATGCGTTTCATGTCGTCGCCCGCCCCGAAAGGCGAAGCGTCGAAAGAAGATGAGAAGAACTGAGGATAACGCCATGGACGCCTCGCGCCGCAATCTGCTGAAACTCGCGACCGCCGCCAGCGCGCTCGCCGCCACCGGCACCATCCCGACAATCGTCGACCGGGCCTTTGCCGCTGACGATACGGCGACGGCAGCACCGAAGCCGGCAAGCAAGGCCCTCCCCTGGCGCAACTGGTCGGGCGGCCAGAGCTGCGAGCCGGCCGCACGCGCCGCACCGGCGGATGACGCAGCCCTTGCCGATCTTCTGAAGACGACGCCGGCACCCGTCCGCGCCGTCGGCGCCGGTCACTCTTTTTCCGGCCTCGTGCCGACCGACGGCACACTGCTGACGCTCGACCGCATCTCCGGCGTCGTCGATCACGATCCGGCGACACACCAGGCGACGGTACGCGGCGGCACACGCCTCGCCGCCATGGCGGACGCCCTCGCCAAGCGCGGCCTTGCGCTCGCCAACATGCCCGACATCAACAAGCAGTCGATCGCCGGCGCGATCTCGACCGCGACGCATGGCACGGGCGGCGATATCGGTTCGCTGTCGAGCTTCGTGCGGGGCCTGACGCTTGTCACCGCCTCGGGCGATATCGTCGAATGCGATGCAACGACGAAGCCGAAATATTCAATGCCGCGCGCGTCTCGCTCGGTGCGCTCGGCATCATCACGAAAGTGCGGCTTCAGGCGCAGCCTCTCTACAAGCTGAAGCGCCGCACCTGGATCGCGCCCATCGAGGAGATGCTCGAGCAGGTGCCGGACCTCGAGGCGAAGAACCGCAATTTCGAATTCTATTACATTCCCTATTCCGGCATGGCGCTCGGCATCGTCAATAACGAGACCGACGAGCCGGAGACACCCACGCCCGTCAACGAGGACGACGACGGCCTGCGCGAGCTGAAGATGCTGGAAGACTGGCTCGGCTGGGCGCCGTCATTGCGCCGCTGGGCGATCCAGAAGGCGCTGGGCGGCAGGCCCGCCGAAGAGCGCGTCGATTATTCGCACAAGACGCTCTCGACCGAGCGCGGCGTGCGCTTCAACGAAATGGAATATCACCTGCCGCGCGAGGCGGGCCCGGCGGCGCTCCGCGAGATCATCGACACGATCGAGAAGAACAACGTCAAGGTGTTCTTCCCGATCGAGTTCCGCACCACAGCGCCCGACGACATCTGGTTGAGCCCCTTCTATGGCCGCAAGAGCTGCTCGATCGCGGTCCACCAGTTCCACGAATGGGATTATCACCCCTACTTCGCCGCCATCGAACCGATTTACCGCAAACATGAAGGCCGCCCGCACTGGGGCAAGCTCAACACGCTGACGGCGAAGGATTTCGCGGACCTCTATCCGAGATGGAAGGAGTTTCTGGCCGTGCGGGCGGAACTTGACCCTGAAAGCAAGTTCCTCAATCCATATTTGAAGACGGTGTTCGGGGCTTGAACCTGCAACCGTCACCCCGGACCTGTTCCGGGGTCCATCTTGGATTTACGGCAAGAAGGACGTTGGATGCCGGACCAAGTCCGGCATGACGAATTAGCGGCCGATGCTGTCGTGATCGCCGCTTCAATTCGCCTGCCGCGGCGGCACGACCGGCAGCGGCGCGACTTCGACGCCTTCCTCGATCAATTCGCGCGCTTCGTCGAGCGTCGCCTCGCCATAGATCTCGCGATGCTCTTCCTCGCCATAGTGAATGCGGCGCGCGGTCTCGGCGAACTGGTCGCCGACATAGTCACAATTCTCTTCGACGTGTTTTCTGATCGTGGTCATCATGGCGATCATTTTCTGCGCAACCTGCGTCGCGTCGATGCTGTCGCTCTTCTTCGTGCCGGCAACGCTCGGCGCCATCAGGCCTTTGCGCACATCGGCGCTGCCGCAGACAGGACAGGTAACCTCTCCGGCCTTGACCTGTTCGTCAAAAGCGGATGACGAGCGGAACCAGCCGTCGAATTCGTGGTCTTTCTTGCAGAGAAGCGCGTAGCGGATCATGACGCTTCCTTCACGGTTGCAAGCGAAGGCCTGGGCAGCTCGAAATCCTTGTCATGGAGAAGGCTCGGCACGCGGCCACGCGCCTCCACGACTTTTGCCGGATCGATCTCGGCCATGAAGACGCCCGGTTCCGTGCCGCCCTCGGCAAGCACCTCGCCCCAAGGCGCGACGATGAGACTGTGCCCGAATGTCTCGCGGCCATTCTCGTGCCGGCCGCCCTGCGCCGCGGCGAAGACGAAGGCGCCGTTCTCGATCGCGCGGGCGCGGAGCAGAACATGCCAATGCGCCTCGCCGGTCTGCCGCGTGAAGGCCGCGGGCACGGTGAGAAAACGGGCGCCAGCATGAGCAAGTGCACGATAGAGATGCGGGAAACGCAGGTCGTAGCAAACGGTGAGACCGATCCGTCCCCAGGGAAGATCCGCGACGACGGCCTCGTGACCCGCTTCGAAATTCCGCGACTCGCGATAGCTCTCGCCACCGGCCAGGTCGACGTCGAACATGTGGATCTTGTCGTAGCGCGCAGCGATCCCGCCATCCGGCGCAATGAGGAAGGATCTGTTGGCGAGTTTCGACTCCGCAACCTTGATCGGCAGCGAGCCGATCGATAGCCAGATCTTCTTCTCGCGTGCCACGGACCGCAGGGCCGCCAGCGCGACATCATCTTCCTCGCGCCTCGTCTTCTCGAAGAGAAGCGCACGCTCCGCCTCCATCAACGAGGTGTTCTCCGGCGTCAGCACGAAGGCAGCGCCTTCGTCCGCCGCCTGCGCAACGAGCGCCACCGCGGCCTCCGTGCTCGCCGCAATATCGCGGCCCGCGCGCAACTGCACGCAGGCGGCTTTGAACGGTCGGGCGTCGGATGCACTCATGATGGATCAGGCCGCGAGCATTGGGTCGAGTTTGCCGGCACGGTCGAGCGCGTGAAGATCGTCGCAACCGCCCACATGGGTTCCGTCGATGAAAATCTGCGGCACGGAAGTCCGGCCCCCGGCGCGTTCGATCATCTCGTTGCGCTTGTCCGCATCCATGCCGACATTGATTTCGTTGAACGCCACGCCCTTCCTGCCGAGCAGGTCTTTCGCCCGATGGCAATAAGGGCAAAGCATGGTCGTATAGATCGTCACTTCCGCCATGGGCGGTACTCCTTGGAAAACAGGTTCCACATCATATAGTTGCGCCCTCACCGGGAACAACCCGGGCGAGGCACAGGACCCTGACTTCCCGGGTTCCCGCGGCTTTGAGTACCCGCGCGCAAGCTTCGACGGTGGCGCCCGTCGTCATCACATCGTCGACGACAACGACGATCCGGTCGCGGACAAGCTCCCGAAGGGCGGCGCGCAGCCGGAAAGCGCCGGCCACGTTCCGCCGCCTTGCATCGCCCGACAGACCCACCTGCGGTCTCGTCGCGCGCACCCTTTCCAGAAGATCGGGAACGAAGGCGACGCCGGAGAGACCGGAAATCCGCCTCGCAAGCTCCGCCGACTGGTTGAAACGGCGCGAGAAGAGCCGCCGCCGGTGGAGTGGCACCGGGGCGATGAAATCCGCGCCTTCCAGCAATTCCGCTCCCGCCCGTACCATCCAGCGGGCAAAGGCCGGCGCCGCTTCCATGCGGTCGGCATACTTGAACCGATGAACCAGTTTCGCGCTTTCGTCCCCATAGCGCATGACCGCCCGGGCGGCGGCATAGGGCGGCGGCGAGGCAAGCGCCGCCGCGCTGACGATGCCGGGCCCCGGATCGTAGGGAAAGGGAACGCCGCTCACCGGGCAGACGGGCGCCTCGATAAATCCGACGGCCGCCCAGCAGGCGCCGCAGAGAGCTCCATGCGCCTCGACGCCCTTGCCACAAGAAAGACAGAGCGGCGGCAGCGCGAGGTCGGCGAGCCGTCCAGCAAGCCCGCGCGCGGCCTGCATGAAAGCCGTCCATCGCCCTGCAATGATCGCCCCCGCGTCCATATATCAACTCTAGCGCCGCTTCGCCTGCGCGGCAAAGGCGCTTGCGGGCCATGCCCGCGATCATCATGATGCGCGCCATGCAGCCGGCCTCCACCATGCTTGTTTTCGATCGCGCGCTTCACGCAAGGCGCCGCACCCGTGCGGCAGCCGGCTTTGGCGCCCATGACTTTCTGGTGCGCCGCGTCGCCGAGGAATTCGCCGACCGCCTGATGGCCGTCAATCGCGGCTTTCCGCTCGCCCTCGACCTCGGCAGCCACCTCGGCACGCTCAGCCATGCCGCTTTGCCGCCGGGCAAGATCGGCACCGTGATCGCGACCGACTTCTCTCCCGCGATGATCGCAGGCGGACAAGGTCTCCGGCTCGCCGCCGACGAAGAACGCCTGCCTTTTCGCGACGGGAGCTTCGATCTCGTCGCCAGCGCGCTTTCGCTCCACTGGACCAACGATCTTCCCGGCGCCCTCATTCAAATCCGTCGCGCGCTCGTGCCCGACGGTCTCTTCCTGGGGGCCATCTTCGGCGGCGATACACTGACGGAACTGCGCCAGTCGCTCGGCGAGGCGGAGATCGAACGCGAAGGCGGATTGTCGCCGCGCGTCTCCCCCTTCGTCGAATTGCGCGATATGGGCTCGCTCCTGCAACGCGCAGGTTTTGCCCTGCCGGTCGTCGATGCGGACCGCGTCACGGTGCGTTATCCGAATGCACTGAAGCTGATGGCCGAATTGCGCGGCATGGGCGAGACGAACACGCTCATCGAACGGCGGCGGACGCCGCTGCGGCGCGGGACACTGTTGCGGGCGGTGGAAATCTATCAGCAGAAATTCGGCTTGCCGGACGGGCGGGTGCCGGCGACTTTCGAAATCGTCTTTATGACGGGTTGGTCGCCGCATGAGAGCCAGCAGAAACCACTAAGACCCGGAAGCGCGAAAATGCGCCTCGCCGATGCGCTCGGCACCGAGGAACGTCCGGCCGGCGAAAAGCCGGCGCGAAACTGATTATGGCTTGAGGTGGGAATCGAGCTTCTCGAACATTGCGGTGAGGTCGGTTCCAAGCACGCTCAGGATGCCTGTGACGACCATCGAAAAGATGACCAGCATCATCCCATATTCGACTGCAGTCGCGCCACGCTGATCTCGCAGGAAGCGGCGAAACGCCGGACCGGCCTTGCTCACACTCATAGAAACCTCCACCTCTGCCGCGATCGCCGGCGAGGGCGGAGATGCACCTCACAAGAGATCGCGTAGCACGGCCACCAGCGGCTCATCCGCCGGCGGCATCGGATATTCCCGCATCCTGGCGGGCCTTACCCATTCAAGCGCCTGCCCTTCAGCCGACCGCACCGTTCCCTGCCAGCGCCGACAGACATAAAGCGGCATCAGCAGGTGAAAATCCGTATACGTATGGCTCGCGAAGGTGAGCGGCGCCAGACACGCCTTCGCGACTTCGATCCCGAGCTCTTCGCGCAATTCGCGGATGAGCGCGTCTTCCGGCGTCTCTCCCGGCTCCATCTTGCCGCCGGGAAACTCCCAAAGGCCGGCGAGCGTCTTGCCCTCCGGCCGCTGGGCCATCAGCACACGCCCGTCGGCATCGACGAGTGCGCAGGCCACGACCAGCACGATCCGCTGACCGGGGCCGTCAATCATGATCGCACCATTTCATTAAAGATACGTGCCCCGATCTGAGCGCTTGGTTAAGGCCGGGTTATCGTTCAACTGCGGTAGTCGGCATTGATGCGGATATATTCGTAGGTGAGATCGCAGGTCCAGACAGTCGCCTTACCCTGCCCCACGCCGACATCGACCTCGATGTCGATCGCATCGCCTTTCATATGACGCGTTACCGGCGTTTCGTCATAACCAGGTACCGCAACGCCGTTCTTCGCAACATCGACGCCGCCAATGCGGATCGAGAGCCTGTCGCGGTCCGCCGCCTCGCCCGATTTTCCGACCGCCATCACGACGCGGCCCCAATTGGCATCCTCGCCGGCGATCGCCGTCTTGACGAGCGGCGAATTGGCGATGGCGAGACCGATGCGCCGCGCCGCCTTCTCGTTTTCCGCGCCGCTCACCTCGATGCGAATGAACTTCGTGGCGCCTTCGCCGTCCTTCACCACCTGATGCGCGAGGTCGAGCAGCAGCTCGTCGAGGGCGCGCCTGAAATCGGCCAGTACCGGATCGTCGGCGCGTTCGATCTTGCGCGCGCTTTTCGCGGTACCCGTTGCAAAGAGCAGCACCGTATCGCTGGTCGATGTGTCGCTGTCGACGGTGATCGCGTTGAAACTCCGGTCCGATCCGCTCGCGAGCAGGCCCTGCAGCGCGGGTACCGCAATCGCGGCATCGGTGACGATGAAGACGAGCATTGTCGCGAGATCGGGCGCGATCATGCCGGAGCCCTTGCCAATGCCGTTGATCGTCACCGTCGCGTCGCCGATCCGCGCCTTGCGCGTCGCCAGCTTCGGATAGGTGTCCGTCGTCATGATCGCGCGGGCGGCCTTGTCCCACTGGTCGGGAGCGGCGGCGTTGAGCGCGAGATGGATACCCGTGAGAAGCGGCGTCGGATTGAGCGTCTGACCGATCACGCCGGTCGAGGCAACATATACCTCATCCTCGTCGCAACCGACGGCAGCGGCGGCCTCCATGACGGTCGCCTGAACCGTGGCGACACCAGCCTTGCCGGTGAAGGCATTCGAATTGCCTGAATTGACGACGACGACGCGGCCGCGCCCGCCCTTCTCGATTCCCGAGCGGCACCACTCAACCGGCGCCGAAGCGGTTTTGGACGTCGTGAATACACCCGCCGCCGCCGCACCTTCCGGCAGTCGGATGACGAGCACGTCATCCCTACCCTTGTATTTGATACCGGCCGCTGCTGTTCCGAGAACCACACCTTCGATCGGCGGCAGCTTCTGATATGACTTTGGCGCAAGCGGCGAGACTTTATGTTCCACTTTCTTCTTGGCGGACTTCCTTGCGATCACGGGCTTCTTTACGGCGGCTTTTTCTGGTGTCGTCTTCCTTGACGCGGCCTTCGGCTTTGCCCCGGCAACCGCCTTCTTCGCCTTCGCTGCCGGCTTCGCCTTTCTGGCCGACTTGGCCTTTTTGACCGATTTGGCGCTGACACGCGGCTTCGCGGGCGTCCTGGCTGTCTTGCTTCCGGACTTCTTCCTTGCCGCGGGCTTCTTCACCGCTTTCGCCATTTCTTAATCTCCCGCTTTCGTCTTACTGGGCACTGTCCGGCGCCGGCGCTATTTTCGGCTTCTGCACATCGGCGCCGACGATCTCGATCTTCGCCTTTTTACGCAGGCTTTCCATCAGCTTGGTCCCCTCCTCGCGGGCCAGCGTACGCATGATGTCGTCATGAGCTTCCTCGAAGCTCAGCTTCTTCGACTTGCGGATCTCGACGAGCTTGATGACGTGCCAACCGAATTTCGTCTGGACGGGCTCGGAAATCTGGCCAGGTTTCAGTTTGAAAACCGCATTGGCGAACTCCGGCACCATGTCGGACTTTTTGAACCAGCCGAGATCGCCGCCCTCCTGCGAGCTCGAATCCTTCGACATGGCTTTCGCCACGTCCTCGAAAGTCTTTCCACCCTTGATCGCCGCGATGACCTTGACCGCCTCATCCCTGGAGCCGACCAGGATGTGCTCGGCATGGGCCTCGGTTTCCGGCTCCGCCTTGGCGACATGCTCGTCGTAATAGGCTCTCACCGCCTTCTCGCTGATCTTTTCGCGCATGAGCTGGACCCAATAGACGTCGCGCAGAGCCTTTTCGTCGAAATAGGCCTCGCGCCGCTTCACCAGCGGATCGTCCTCGAAATGTTTTTCCTTGGCAGCGTTGGCGACGATCCGACGGTCGATCAGCATGCCGAGGAGGTACTGGAAGCGTAGCTCTTCCGGCAACCGGGCGAGCGCCTGACCCATTTCCTCGTCGGCTAGCGCAATATCCGAGAGCCTGATTTCGCTGCCATTGACCTTGGCGACGACTTCATCGGCGCCGGCGTCCTGTGCCGCATCGGCGGCGAGGGCCGCACCTCCCGACAAGACCATGCCGCCGCCGGTCACCCCCCCGACGATTCCCAGAACAAGCAGACAGGCGGAAACGAGACCTGGAGACCGACGCATGGTGGATATTCCTGTGGCGGGACTCCGACGGTCCCTTCGTGGGGATGAGACCGAACCGGGTCGGACCGGGACGGCAGGCGGGCGCCATGATGGCGATGGCGGGGACGACGCACAAGGACCCCTTTTGTCATGAAACCTGAAGATTCTGACGGCCTGAAGGCGTCACACCCTCTCCGGCCTTACATTGACAAGGTACGGCCTCCCCCTTACATCTCCTCAGTCTTTTGACTGTGGCGCGAACCAGAATTCTGCCCGCAGAGCGGCATGTCGCCCGCCCCCGACATGCGGAAATGGGGCCGGGGTGTTCCGGAAGATGGTCCGATAGGGCACATGCCCGAAGGGCGTTAGGCAAAGGTCCGTCGCGGCGACGCTGCACGGGTTCGCAAGGGATTTGGACTGATGGCAAGCTTGAGCGTCCTCGCCAAGCGTTTTTTCGGCAGCGCCAACGACCGCAAGCTGAAGGCGTACAGGGCCCGCGTCGATGCGATCAACGCATTCGAACCGGCGATTTCGGCGTTGAGCGACCAGGCGCTCCGCGAGAAAACCGTCGAGTTCCGCGCCCGGCTGGCTGAAGGCACGCATCTCGACGATCTGCTGCCGGAGGCCTTCGCGGTCGTCCGCGAGGCGGCAAAACGCACGCTCGGCCAGCGTCATTACGACACGCAGCTCATCGGTGGCATGGTTCTTCATGACGGCAAGATCGCCGAAATGAAGACCGGCGAAGGCAAGACCCTGGTCGCGACGCTCGCAACCTACCTGAACGCGCTGCCCGCCAAGGGCGTTCATGTCGTCACTGTGAACGACTACCTCGCCAAGCGCGACGCCGAATGGATGGGGCAGGTCTATCGCTTCCTCGGGCTGACGACGGGCGTCATCCTGCACGGCCTCGACGACGACGAGCGCCGCGCCGCCTATGCGGCCGACATTACCTACGGCACGAATAACGAGCTCGGCTTCGACTATCTGCGCGACAACATGAAGTACCAGATCCCGTCGATGGTACAACGCAAGCACCATTACGCGATCGTCGACGAAGTCGACTCGATCCTGGTCGACGAGGCGCGCACGCCGCTCATCATTTCAGGTCCCCTCGACGACAAGTCGGAACTCTATCTCGGCGTCGACGACGTGATCCCGCTGATCGAGGCGGAAGACTACGAACTCGACGAGAAGCAGCGCACCGTGACTCTCACCGAAGAGGGCAACGAGAAGATCGAGACGATCCTGCGCGAGCGCGGCATCCTGAAAGAAGGCACGCTCTACGACATCGAGAACATCACGATCGTTCATCATGTGCAGAACGCGCTGAAGGCGCACAAGCTGTTCCAGAAGGACAAGGACTATATCGTCAAGGGCGGCAAAGTCGTCATCATCGACGAGTTCACCGGCCGCATGATGGAAGGTCGCCGCTATTCGGACGGCCTCCACCAGGCACTCGAGGCGAAAGAGCGGGTCCAGATCCAACCTGAGAACCAGACGCTTGCCTCGATCACCTTCCAGAATTACTTCCGCATGTACGGCAAGCTTGCCGGCATGACCGGTACCGCCTTGACGGAAGCCGACGAGTTTCTCGATATCTACGGTCTCGAAGTGATCGAAGTGCCGACCAACCGTCCGATCGCCCGTATCGACGAGGACGACGAGGTCTACCGGTCCGCGCGCGAGAAATACGACGCCATCGTCCTCGAGGTCGAAGACTGCGTGAAGCGCGGCCAGCCCGTGCTCGTCGGCACCGTCTCGATCGAGAAGTCCGAAACGCTCTCGGAAGTTCTGAAGAAAAAGAAGATCAAGCACAACGTGCTGAACGCGCGCTACCACGAACAGGAAGCGCATATCATCGCCCAGGCTGGCGTTCCCGGAACCGTGACGATCGCCACCAACATGGCTGGCCGCGGCACGGATATCCAGCTCGGCGGCAATCTCGAGATGCGCGTCGCCGACGAGACGGCCGGCATCGAAAGCGAGACCGAGCGCAATCGCAAGATCGACGAAATCAAGGCCGACATCGCGAAGAAGAAGGAAGCTTCGCTTGCCGCGGGCGGCCTCTACATCATCGGCACGGAGCGCCACGAGAGCAGGCGCATCGACAACCAGTTGCGCGGCCGCTCGGGTCGTCAGGGCGATCCGGGCCGCTCGAAATTCTTCCTGTCGCTTGAAGACGACCTGATGCGCATCTTCGGCACCGACCGCATGGATGGTGTGCTGCAGAAACTCGGCCTGAAGGAGGGCGAGGCGATCATTCATCCCTGGATCAACAGGGCCTTGGAAAAAGCGCAGCAGAAGGTCGAAGCCCGCAACTTCGACATCCGCAAGAATCTGTTGAAATACGACAACGTCATGAACGATCAGCGCCGCGTGATCTTCGATCAGCGCGTCGAACTGATGGAGGCCGAGGACGTCCGCGAAACTGTGGACGACATGCGCCACCAGGTGATCGATGCGTTGGTTACGCGGCACATTCCCGAAAAGGCCTATGCCGAACAATGGGACGCTGAAGGCCTCAAGGAAGAGGTCGCTACGATGCTCGGCCTCGATCTGCCAATCGAGAAATGGGCGGCCGAGGAAGGTATCGCCGACGAGGAGATTCGTGAGCGTCTGAAGTCCGAAGCCGATCGCGCCATGGCCTCGAAAGTCGGCCGGGCCGGTCCCGAACTGATGCGTCAGGTCGAGAAGGCGATCCTTCTTCAGACGCTCGACCATCATTGGCGCGAGCATCTGATGATGCTCGATTATCTGCGTCAGGCCGTCGGCCTGCGCGGCTATGCGCAGCGCGACCCGCTCAATGAATATAAATCCGAGGCCTTCGAACTCTTCGAGAGTTTGCTGACCAGGCTTCGCGAGGATGTGACTCGCCAGCTCATGAATGCGCAATTCGTGGCCGAGGCGCCGCGCGTCGAGGAAACGCCGCTGCCGCGCATGCAGGCGCATCATGCGGATCCGCTGACCGGCGAGGACGAGTTCAGCGGGGGCGACGTCGCAACCCTCAATCGCCCTGTCCGCAACGATCCGGGCATCGGCGTCGATCCGAAAAACCCGGCGACCTGGGGCAAGACGGCGCGCAATTCCCCCTGCCCTTGCGGCTCGGGCAAGAAATTCAAGCATTGCCATGGATCGCTCGCCTGATCCGGTGCGCGATTGGAGGGACCAGCGAGGTGCCGGAATACCCGGCTCCCGTCAGGTCGAATGGGGGCTTCGCGAATGACATCGAACAAGGATACCGGCCGTCCGCCAGTCTATATCTCGGCACCGATCGCGGCGCTTGTCGAAGGAATCTACCGGGCCGACACGACGATCGGCCATGTCCGCGAGAAGGGCAATCACGGTCTCGGTACCTTCAACGACCTCGACGGCGAATTGCTGATGATCGATGGGACCGTCTATTGCCTACGGCCTGAAGGCGATGCGGAAATCATCGGCGACGACATCAAGACGCCCTTTGCCGTCGCCACGCATTTCACGGGCGACACGGAGGAAGTCTTCGACCGGCCGCTCACCGCGCATGAGTTCGAGGCGCAGCTTCACGATCTCATCCCGTCGAAGAACCTGATCTATTCGATTCGGATCGACGGCACCTTCGATCGGGTTCGCGCGCGCTCGGTGCCGAAGCAGAGCAACTATGTGCCGCTCGCAGAGGTTGCCAAGGTGCAGACGATCTTCGACTTCACCGATGTCGAAGGCAGCATGATCGGCTTCTATACGCCGACCTTCCTCGACAGCGTGCATGTGCCGGGATTCCACATGCACTTCATTACCTCGGACCGCAGCCGCGGCGGCCATGTGATGGGCATCGCGCCGCGCGCCGTCACCGTGCGGCTCCAGCATGCGCCGAGCGTCGAACTCGGCCTGCCGCTCACCCTCGATTTCCTGACGATGGAGCGCACACGCGACATCGAAGCCGATCTCGAGAAGGTCGAACGCTGACCCGTCGCCGGGCCAGCGCCTCGCCTCAATTTGCCACGAGCTTCTTCAGGTCTTCCTGATAGGTCTTGCCCGCCCAGTAATAGTGGACGGCCGCCCAGACGCCGATGAAGGACGTTCCGAAAAGCGCCCAGCGCAGGCTCTCCTGCCCGAAATGCGGCGTCAGCAGATCGCTGATGAGCCCGACCGTCAGCGGCCCGAAGCCGAGCGCGATGAAATTCAGCACGAACAGCATCACCGCCGAAGTAAGCGCCCGCATGTGCAATGGCGTCAGGCTCTGGATCATCGCGAAGCTCGGCCCCAGATAAAAGGCGCCGAGGATCGACGAAACGATGTAGATCGGAATCATCAGCGTCAGGTCGGACGAACTGTAGAAGATGATGAAAAGCGGCATGCCGAGAACTTTCGCCACTGCGATCACCCAGGCATTCCATCGCATGTCGCGTTTCGACAGGCGATCGGCGAGATAGCCGCCGATCAGCGCACCGAGCGCACCGACGAAACCCGCGATGACGCCGAAGATGAGGCCCACCTGCTGCGGCTCCATGCCAAGGCTGCGTTGAAAGAAGGAGGGCCCGAAGATCAGCCCGCCATAGCCGACGAAGGACACGAGCGTCAGGCCGATGGTGATATGGCGCGCCGACTTCGTCTGCCAGAGATGCACCACGACAAGGAAGAGGTTCGACTTCAGAGCCGCGTCGTGCGCGATCCCGTCGGCATGGCCGCGCACAGGTTCCTTCATCGTAAAACGAACGAGCAACGCGATGACGAGACCCGGAAGGCCCATGACGAAGAAAGTCGCGCGCCAGCCGTAATGCTGCACGACATAGCCACCGCCGACGAGACCGATCATGGCGCCGGCATAGACGCCGATCGAGTAGATCGCCATCGCCGTCGAGCGGCTCTCCTTGGGGTAGAGGTCGGCGATCATCGAATGAGACGGCGGGCTCGATCCTGCCTCGCCGATACCGACGCCGATACGCGCGAGCATCAGATGGGCGAAATTGGTCGCGAGTCCGCAGGCCGCCGTCATGGCGCTCCAAACCGTCACCGCGAGCGCAATGATGTTGCGCCGGTTGCCGCGATCGGCCCACATCGCGATCGGCACCCCGAGCGTCGCGTAGAAAAGCGCGAAGGCGAGACCGGACATGAGGCCAAGCAACGTATCGCTGACATGAAATTCGTTCTTGATCGGCTGCATCACGATATTGACGATGCCGCGATCGACGTGGCTCGATGTATAAGCGAGCGTCAGGACGATGAGCGCGTAGTGTCGCTGGAAAAGGGACCTCTTGTCCGCCACCGCCGGCGGGCGCAATTCCCCCGCAATCTCCTGAGCCATGACATCCTCCCGTTTATATTTTGAGTATCGTTTTCAACCACCATAAAGACGCAGCGTCGGCGCGGCAATCGCCAGCCTCGTTGCGGCGGCACGAACGCCTGCCATAATGCGCGTCAACAAGAACAGCGTTATGGAGGAGGCTCGACCATGGGCGCACCCGTTCCCTTCAAGATCGATATCCCGCAAGGCACACTCGACGCTATTGCGGCGAAAGTCCGTGCCTATGAATGGCACGAGATGCCGGAGATCGCACCCGGCGCGGACCGCTGGGCCTATGGCACAGACATGGTCTATATGCGCGAGCTTTGCGACTACTGGGTGGAGAAGTACGATTGGCGCAAGGCCGAAGCAAATCTCAATCGTTTCCCGCAGTTCAAGGCGACGGTTGAGGGCCAAGAAATTCACTTTATCCATGTGAAGGGTTCGGGCACGAAACCCGAGACGCTTCTGCTGACGCATGGCTGGCCGGGCTCCGTCTTCGAGTTCTTCGACGTGATCGAACAGCTCGCCCATCCCGAGAAGTTCGGCGGCAATGCCGAGGATGGTGTCAACCTCATCGTCCCCTCCCTGCCTGGCTACGGCTTTTCAGGCAAGCCGAAGAAGCCCATCGGACCGAAAGGCACTGCGGCGCTCTGGGACAGGCTGATGCGCGACGTACTCGGCTACGAGCAATACATTGCGCAAGGCGGCGACTGGGGCGCGGTGGTGACCGGTCATCTTGGCAATCTTCATTCGTTGAAAAAAAGCGGTGGTTGCAAGGCGATCCACATGAACATGTGGGGCATCCGCCCCGCCGTGATGCCGGAAACCGAAGCTGAACAGAAATGGGCGGCGGGCGCGGCGATGACCTTCGAACTCGAAGGCGCCTATCTGCGCCTGCAGATGACGAAACCCCAGACGCTCTCCTACGGGATGATGGACAGTCCGGTCGGGGCGGCCGCCTGGATCGTCGAGAAGTTCAACGGCTGGTCCGACCGGCGCGGGGCCGACGGCGGCGAGCACATCGAAAACGCGTTCACCAAGGACCAGCTTCTCACCAGCGTCATGATCTACTTGGTGACAAAGACCTTCAATACGGCGACATGGTTCTATCGCGGCCTCTTCGAGGAGGGCGGCAACGGCATGGCGCCCGGCGAAAAGATCGAGGTGCCGGTCGGCATCGCGAACTTCCCGAAAGAGTTTCTGACCTTCCCGCCACGCACGATGGTCGAAAAGGCCTGCAATGTCGTGCGTTGGACCGATTTCGATCATGGCGGCCATTTCGCCGCACTCGAAACGGGCAAGGTGTTTGCGGACGACGTGCGCGCGTTCGTCAAGCAGGTGAAGAGCGTATGACCCATCGCATCGTTCCAGCCGATCCCTTCGAGATCCACGTGCCGGACGAGGAAGTCGCCGATCTCAAGCGCCGGCTGCAACGTACGCGCTTTCCGAACGAGCCACAGGGTAACGAGCACTGGTCCTATGGCACGAGCCTCCCCTATATGGAGCGGCTCATCGAATACTGGCGCGACGATTTCGACTGGCGGGCGCAGGAAGCGATGCTCAATCGTTTTCCGCAGTATCGCGCCACGCTGACCGATGCGGATGGCGAGGATCACGAAATCCATTTCATCTACGAGCGAGGCTCCGGCACGAACGCCGTGCCGCTGATTCTCACGCATGGTTGGCCGTCGACGTTCCGCGAATTTCTGGACGTCGTCGATCCGCTCGCGCATCCCGAGAAATACGGGCGCACCGGCCCGGCCTTCGACGTCATCGTGCCGTCGCTGATCGGCTACGGCTTTTCCTCGAAGCCACGCGTCCCGATCGGTCCCGCCGCCATTGCCGACTTGTGGCACCGCCTGATGACGGAGGTTCTCGGCTACGACAAATATGCGGCGCAGGCCGGCGACTGGGGCAGCTTCGTCACTTCACGTCTCGCGCTTCAACACGCCGATAGCCTTCTTGGTATTCACCTGACCATGCTGCCACTGCGTCCGAACCTGAAGCATCCGTCGCAACCTCCGGTGAGTGGGGAAGAGGCGCGCTGGATCAAGGAGATGCAAGGCTGGTGGCGGCAGGAGGAGGGTTATCGCTCGATCCAGTCAACAAAGCCGATGACGCTTGCCTTCGCGCTGACCGACAGCCCTGCCGGTCTCGCGGGCTGGCTCGCAGACAAATACTATCGCCTCGGCGATACGGATAAGTCGGACACGATGGAAGGCATGATCGCACGCTTTCCCTTCGACACCATCCTGACTCAGCTTTCGATCTACTGGTTCACCGGCACGATCAATTCGGCGAACACGCTTTACAAGGCGGGGCCCGCCGAAGGCTCCGCTTCGTTGAGGAACGAAGAGACGGTGACGGTGCCGACAGCCTACTCCGAGTATCCGATAGACACGCTGCCGTTGACGCCGCGCTCCTGGGCCGAGCGCGGCTACAACGTCAAGCGTTGGCGGATCATGGAAAAGGGCGGCCATTTCGCCGCCATGGAGGAGCCGGACCTTTTCGCCGACGATGTCCGCGACGCTTTCCGCGAACTGATCTCCAGCTCGCCCTAGCTCCAGTCGGGCGTGCCCGCGCCGATATCGATCCACTGCGTCTGCTCATAGGCGAGGATTTGATAGACGTTCTCCCCGAATCCGACGATTTCCAATGCGCTGAAATAGGAGAGGATCATGTCGTGACCGGAGACGACGTGGTGCATCGGCAGCGTAACGACTTCGGCGCGGAGAATGGTACCGTCCGCCTGGCGCGCCTTGAGAAGGTTGCGTCGGCCGCAGGGCCGCCCGACCTGCTCTTCCAGCAACCGCAGATAGCGTTCCCGGACCGACGGCAATTGAAGTTCGAGCATGTTGCGCCCCGTCGGATCGAACCCCATGACATCACAGACGGCGGTACCCGCGAGCCGTATTTCGATAAGCGCCCGCGACCAGATTTCGAGAATAGTGACGGCGCGCATCAGATCCGCGATCTTCGCAGGGCTGAAGGCACTGCGATCGGGTACCAGGCCCTCCTTCGGCAAGCGGCTCCAGTAATCGAAGAAACGTGCGGCGCCCTCCGTCTGAAGGTCTGGACGCACTATGTAAGTCATCTGAAATCTCCGGCGGAAACGCAACGGGCCGGCAAGGCTCAAATCGCTCGGGAGCCTACCTGAAACCATCCAACCGCGTCTGCCGGAAAATGTCGTCTCCTTTCCGACCGTATACGGATGTTATATGTTTCATTTCGGGATTGACGGCGACGCCGGAGGCATTCACGCGCCCGACATCATCGCCAGTCAGGTATGCCCG
>NZ_DATKFR010000181.1:0-11045 GCF_035511255.1 Parvibaculum sp. | reverse complement strand
GTATCGAGGCCCTCATAGCATTGGAGCCGTATGAGCCGGCGTCCAAGCGCCGAGGCGAGGACCTTGGCGATTTCGGTCTTGCCGACGCCCGCTTCGCCTTCCAGCAGCAGCGGACGGCCCATTTTCAGGGCGAGGAACACGACAGTGGCAAGCGAGCGGTCGGCGACATAGGCGCCGCGCGCCAGCAGATCGACGGTTTCGTCGATGGAGGAGGGAATGCTCATGGGCGCAATGTAGTCGTTCGGCAGGGCCGGGAAAAGGCGAGGGAATGGGCTGGTTACTGTACCACGGTATGGTATCGTCGATCAGGGAAAGAGGGAGAGAACATGCCGCGATTGAGAGAAGTCGGCAGGGACGACGCGCATCCTTTTGCGCGGTCCATCTACAAGATGCTGTTCGGCGAGCGCGACCCGGTTAAGGAACCGGGAACGGACACAGGCACGCCCGGCAACTGGTGGACGGTCTTTGCGCTGGTGCCCGATGCCTTCGACCATGCGGTTGCGGGCTTCCAGTTCTATCGCAGCCCGAAGCGCAAGCTGTCGCCGAAGCTGCGCGAGCTGGGGCAGATCAGGGCCGGCTGGGCGCGGGGCAGCCAGTTCGTCTTTTCGCAGCATTGCAAGGCCGCGCGCGGTGTCGGCTTCACCGAGGAGCAGGTGCAAGCCGTCCCGCACTGGCAGGTCGCGACCTGTTTCGACGAACTCGAGCGCGCCGTACTCGCCTATGCCGATTGCCTCGTGCTGTCGGGCGGACGGACGCCGGACGGCGTCTTCGACGTCCTGAAGAAGTATCTGTCCGACGAGGAAATTCTGGAACTGACCTATGTGACTGCGCTCTACGATTTCCACGCGGTCATCTCGAAGGCGTTGCGCCTCGAATATGACGATGTCGACGAACGTATCGTCGAGATCGCAGCGCCCGAAGGGTCCGGCGCGGACGTCATGCGCGTGGTCGATCAAAAATAGGGAGAAACATCATGGCGTATCACCATCTGGCTTTCGCCGCGCGCGACATGAAGGCGGTGGATCACTTCTATCGCGAGGTCATGGGCTTCGATCTGAAGAAGGTCGAGATCGGGCCGACGCCGGACGGCGGCTGGGCGAAACACTTCTTCTACGAGATCGAGCCCGACCGGTTCATCGCCTTCTGGGAGCTGCATGGCGAGGCTTACGAGAAGGTGACGGAGACCGGCATCTCGCGTGCGATGGGGCTGCCCGACTGGGTCAACCACGTCTCGTTCTATTCTCCGACCGAGGAGCACCTGAACGAGCGCAAGGCGATCTGGCTCAAGGGCGGCTACGACGTCTTCGAGATCGACCATAACTGGTGCCGCTCGATCTACACGCTCGATCCGAACAACACGCTGGTCGAATATTGCGTGACCACGGCGGCCTTCACGCAGGCCGACAGGGATCGCGCCATCGCGGCGCTGACCGCGAACGACCTGCCGCATTCGGCGCCGCCGAAATCGCTGCAGCATCACAAGGCGTCGGATTACAGGACGGCGGCGGAGTAGGGCGTCACCCCGCCGCTTCGACCGCGCGCTTCGCCATCACCGTGATGAGATGCGCGCGATACTCGGCGCTGCCATGCAGGTCGGAGAGCAGCCCGTCGGCGGGGACCTTGATCGACGCGACCGAATCCACCGACCAGCTCTTCGTCAGCGCGTCTTCCATCGATTTCAGCCGGAAGACGCCGTTCTGGCCCGCGCCCGTCACCGCGACACGCACGCCCCAGGGGCCCTTCGAGACGAAGACGCCGACCATTGCGTAACGCGACGCCGGATTGCGGAATTTCTGATAGGCGGCCTTGTCGGGATGCGGGAAGGTCACTTCCTTGATGATCTCGCCATCGGTCAGCGCCGTCTCGAACATGCCCTTGAAATATTCGTCCGCTTCGATCAGGCGCTTGGTCGTGTGGATCTTCGCATCGAGCGCGAGACAGGCGGCGGGATAGTCGGCCGCCGGGTCGTTATTCGCGATGGAGCCGCCGAGGGTCCCCATGTGGCGTACCGCCGGATCGCCGATCCATTCGGCGAGCTGCGCCAGCGCCGGAATGTGCTTCTTCACATCCGCCGAAGTGGCGACGTCGTAATGCTTCGTGCCCGCGCCGATGGTGATGGCATTGCCTTCCGCCTTGATGAAGGCGAGCTCTTTCAGGCCGCCGATATCGATCACGTCGCTGGGCATGGCGAGCCGCTGCTTCAACGTCGGGATCAGCGTCTGGCCGCCGGCGAGAAGTTTTGGATCGTCGGCCTGCGCTAGCAGCGCCTCGGCATCGGCGAGAGATTTCGGGCGGACATAGTTGAACTGATACATGACGCTTCTCCTATTCGGCGGCGGCGCGCGGACGGGTCGACTGAATAGCCTTCCAGATGCGCGCGGGCGTGGCCGGCATTTCGATGTCGCGGATGCCGAGCGCATCCGTAATGGCGTTGATGATGGCGGGCGGCGAGGCGATGGCGCCGGCCTCTCCGCAGCCTTTCATGCCCAGGGGGTTCGACGGGCATTCGGTCCTGGTGAAGCCGAGATGGAAGCTCGGCACGTCGTCGGCGCGCGGCATGGTGTAATCCATGAAGGAGCCGGTGACGAGCTGGCCCGACTGCGGATCGTAGACGCCGAGTTCGAGCAGCGCCTGGCCGACGCCCTGTGCGATGCCGCCATGCACCTGACCCTCGACGATCATCGGATTGATGATCGTGCCGAAATCGTCGACGGCGACGAAGTTCGCGATCTCGAGTATGCCCGTTTCGGGGTCGATCTCGACCTCGCAGATATGGCATCCGGCTGGGAAAGTGAAATTGGTCGGATCGTAGAAGGCGCCTTCCTTGAGACCCGGCTCGATTTCATTCGAGGGGAAGCCGTGCGCCGTGTAGGCGGCGAGCGAAACCTCCGCCCAGGCGAGCGATTTGTCGGTGCCCTGAACCGTGAACTTGCCGTCCTGAAAGACGATGTCCTCGACGGCCGCTTCCATCAGATGCGCCGCGATCTTCTTTGCCTTGGCTTCGACCTTGTCCAATGCCTTGACGATGGCGCTCATGCCGACCGCGCCGGAGCGCGAGCCATAGGTGCCCATGCCGAACTGCACCTTATCGGTGTCGCCATGGACGATCTCGACCTGCTCGATCGGAATGCCGAGCCGCGAGGAGACGAGTTGCGCGAAGGTCGTCTCGTGACCCTGGCCGTGGCTATGCGATCCCGTCAGCACCTCGACATTGCCGGTCGGATTGACGCGCACCTCGGCGGACTCCCACAAGCCGACGCCCGCGCCCAGCGAGCCGACGGCGGCCGAGGGCGCGATGCCGCAAGCCTCGATATAGGTCGAATAACCGAGGCCCCTGATCTTGCCGCGCCGGGCAGCGTCCGCCTTGCGCGCCGCAAAGCCCTTCGTGTCGGCGATCTCCATCGCCTTCACGAGCGAGGCCTCGTAATCGCCGGCGTCGTAATTCATGATGACGGGCGTCTGGTGCGGGAAGCTGCGCACGAAATTGCGTCGCCGGAATTCGGCCGGATCAAGCCCCGTCTCGCGCGCCGCCGTTTCGACGATACGCTCGATGAGGAAAGTCGCCTCGGGCCGGCCCGCGCCGCGATAGGCGTCGACCGGCGCCGTGTGCGTATAGACGCCGTCGACCTCCACATAGATCGCCGGAATGTCGTATTGGCCGGACAGCAATGTACCGTAGAGATAGGTCGGCACGGCGGCCGAGAAGGTCGAGAGATAGGCGCCGAGATTGGCGACCGTCTTGACGCGGAGCCCGAGGATCTTGCCATTGGCATCCAGCGCAAGCTCGGCATGGCTCATGTGATCGCGGCCATGCGCGTCCGACATGAAGCTTTCCGAGCGTTCGGCCGTCCAGCGGATGGGCCGTCCGACCTTCGCCGCCGCCCAGACGCAGGCGGTTTCCTCGGCATAGATGAAAATCTTCGAGCCGAAACCGCCGCCGACATCGGGCGCGATGACGCGCAGCTTGTGCTCCGGCGCGACGCCGACGAAAGCGGAAAGGACAAGCCGCGCCACATGCGGATTCTGGCTCGTCGTGTGAAGTGTGTAGCCGCCCGTGCCCTTGTCATATTCGCCGATGGCCGCGCGCGGCTCCATCGCGTTCGGGATCAGACGATTGTTGACGAGGTCGAGCTTGACCACCTTCGCCGCCTTGGCGAAAGCCGCCTCCGTCTCCGGCTTGTTGCCGAGTTCCCACTCGAAGCAGGTGTTGTTCGGCGCTTCGGGATGGACCTGCGGCGCAGCCGGCTTCTGACACGTCGCGAGCGACACGGCGGCCGGCAGTTCCTCATAATCGACGTCGATCATCTCGGCGGCGGATTTCGCCTGCGCCTGCGTCTCGGCGACGATCATCGCGACGTGGTCGCCGACATAGCGCACCGTGTCGAACGCGAGCACGGGATGCGGGCCGACCTTCATCGCCGAGCCGTCCTTCGAATGCACGGTCCAGCCGCAGATCAGTCCGCCGAGCTTGTCGGCGGCGATGTCCTTGCCGGTGAAGATCGCGACGACGCCGGGCGCGGTCAGCGCCATTTTCGTGTCGATGGCGCGGATTTTCGCATGCGCATGCGGCGAGCGCAGGAAATAGGCATGTGTCTGATGCGGCCGGCTGATGTCGTCGGTGTAATGGCCGTTGCCGGTGATGAAACGGAAGTCCTCCTTGCGGCGGACCGGTTGCCCGATACCTTGTTCATTCACGACGTCGTCCTCCCTCAACTTTTTTGTCACCCCGGATTTATTCCGGGGGCCAGGGGCCGCTCGCTCGGTATTCGCCGCCCCTGGATCCCGGCACAGGGCTGGGATGACAGTTCATGAGTCATACGCGCCTTAGAACAGGCCTCAGCGCATCTCCTGCGATGCGGCGAGGATCGCCTTCACGATGTTGTGATAACCGGTGCAGCGGCAGAGATTGCCCTCGAGTTCCGCGCGCACCGTTTGTTCGTCGAGGTCCGGTTTGCGCTTGATGAGATCGACGGCGGTCATGATCATGCCCGGCGTACAGAAGCCGCATTGCAGCCCATGATGCTCTCTGAATGCCTTCTGCACCGGATGCAGCTCGCCATTCGTCGCGAGCCCCTCGATGGTCGTGACATTGGCGCCTTCGGCCTGGCCCGCGAGCATCGTGCAGGCCTTCACCGCGCGGCCGTTCACATGCACGACGCAGGCGCCGCACTGGCTCGTGTCGCAACCGACATGCGTTCCGGTAAGGCCGAGCGCGTCGCGAACGTAATGGACGAGCAGGGTGCGTGCCTCGACATCGGCACTGGCGGGCTTTCCGTTGACTGTCATGGTCACAACGGTCATGGGCAGGCCTCCCTTGGAGTGTTTTTTCGAGTCTCCCCGCTTGGCGACACCTCGTCAAGCGGGAGCGAATGAAGACCGGAGTTCAGCGAAGGTTGGTTCAACGCCCGAAGATGAAAATGAGGATGACGACGGCGACGATGAGGCCCGTGCCCCAGATCCAGGGCGAGAGACCCTGTCCGGCTTCCTCGTCCGGGATCATGGGAACGCCGGTCGGCGCGATGGCGTCCTGATCCGGCGATTTAGCGAGACTATCGTCCAGTTCGTCCTGCGTGGGCTGTTCCACTTTGCTGCCTCCAAGGGCTTTCGAGAAATTGCCGAAAAACTCGTCGGCAAGTTTCGACGCCGTCGAGTCGATGAAGCGCTGGCCAATCTGGGCGAGCTTGCCGCCGATCTGCGCATTGACCTTGTAGCTCAGCACGGTCACGCCATTGTCGTCGATCAAGCGCACCTGCGCGGAGCCCTTGGCGAAGCCCGCCGCGCCGCCATTGCCCTCGCCGCTGATCGTATAGCCGTTCGGCGGATCGATATCGGTGAGCTTGACCTTGCCCTTGAAACGGGCGCTGACCGGGCCGACCTTGGCTTTGGCCACCGCTTCGAACTCGTCGTCAGCCGTCTTGTCGACCGACTCCGCGCCCGGGATGGTGTCGCGCAGTACCTGCGGATCGTTGAGAGCCGCCCACACGGTTTCTCGCGGCGCCGGAATCCTGTATTCGCCGGACATTTCCATGGGGTGCCTCCTGAACTGGTCTTGCGGGGTCCCTATAGGTAAGTCAGCGCCAGCGTGATGCCAAGGAGAACCGCAATCCAGAGCACCATGGAACCGGTTGGAGAGGTGCGGGCGAGGACGCCTTGCGGTCCATGTGTGCGGTAAACCGTCACCAGCAACCTGTCGAGGCGGTAGTCCACCCGCCGCGAGAGCGCCTGCCAGCTTGTCTGGACCAGGCCGGAGACAAGCGCAAGCAGACCGGGCAGCATGCGCCTGTAAGTCCAGTCGACATCGAGATTGACCGAGCGCAACTCCGCCAGATAAAGCCCGCGCCGGATCAGGAACGCGAAGGCGAGCGCGGCGAACAATAGCAATTGAAGCTGCGTTACCACATGGTCGGTCGTATAGGGCTCGTAATCGACCGGGTAGGGCAGCAGCGCGTAAAGCGGCTCCGGCCAGACGCCGATTCCGACGCAAAGCGCCGCCGCGAGTCCCATCGCGATCAGCATATGCGCTGGCGCTTCCTTGACCTTTAGTCCCTGGTCGTGCCCGAGGAACATCGACCATGGAACCTTGATGCCCGTGTGAAGGAGCGTCCCGACCGACGCCGCGAGCAATACGAGCCAGACAACGAAATGTCCCGTCTCAGCGCTCGCGGAGAGGACCAGGCTCTTGGTCGCAAAGCCCGAGAAGAACGGGAAGGAGGAGATCGCCAGCGCGCCTGCGAGGCAGAACGCCATGGTGACCGGCATCGAGGCCCAGAGGCCACCGAGATTCGAGGCTCTGTCGGTACCCGTCCTGTAGAGAACCGCACCGACGCACATGAAGAGCAGCGATTGATAGACGGTGCTCGCCGCCGCATGCGCAACCGCGCCGTCGAGCGCCAGCGGCGTGCCGATACCGACGCCAACCACCATGAAGCCGAGCTGACTGTTGAGGCTGTAGGCGAGGACACGGCGGAGGTTGTTTTCGATCGCCGCGAAGAAGACCGGAAAAAAGGCCATCGCGGCGCCGATATAGATCAGGTATTCGGTGCCCGCGAAGCCGCGCGCCAGCGCATAGACGGCGAGTTTCGTGGTGAAGGCCGAGAGCGTCACCGAGCCCGTCAGCGTCGCCGCCGGATAGGAATCCTGTAGCCAGCTATGCAGCAGCGGGAAGGCGCATTTGATGCCGAAGGCAATGAAGATCAGCCAGGTTCCGAAACTGTCGAGCGCCATGTGCTCGAAGGCGATGGAGCCCGTCTCACGATAGTGCAGGATGAGACCGGCAAGCAGCAGCAACCCGGAACCAATCTGGATCGCGAGATAGCGCAAGCCCGTGTGGTAGGCGCCTTCCGTCCGTCGGGCCCAGATCAGGAAGACGGAGGCGAGCGCCGTTCCCTCCCAGAAGACGAAGAGCGTCACGAGGTCGGCGGCGAAGACCGCGCCGATGGCGGACCCCGCATAGATCAGGCTCGCGGCCTGTTCGAGCCTGTCGCGCAGATGAAAGGCGAAGAGCAGCGACAGGAGTGCCGCAAGCGAGAAGACCAGCGCGAAGACGAAAGAAAGCGCGTCGATCCGCAGCAGGCCGAGACGCAGATCGAAAAGGGCAATCTGGTTGTAATTGGCATAAGGCAACGTCGCGAAACTCGCGAGCGCGATGAGCGGCACGGCGAGGAGCACGACACCGCGCGGAATTCGCCACGGGATCAGCACCGCCGCGGCACCGACGAAATAGACGAGAGCGGGCGTCATGATCTCAGGCATCTCCGGCCCCGCTTGCGGCTTTCGCTTGCGCTTCGGTGCCGGCGAAGCGCTCGTCTTCCTGATCCGTCGCGCGATCGCCGTAGAAATCCTCCGGTCGCATGATTGCGAGGCGCAATGTCCTCGCCGCGAAAATCAGCACCGCATAGATGAAAAAGCCGAACACCGCGAAGAAAAGCGGTGCGCGCTCGACCTCGAAATGGCCGTGCGGCTCGCGAAAGAAGTCCGCGCCCGCCAGCACCAGGCAGGCGCCGCCAAGTCCGATCAGCACCTTGTTCGTGATGTAGGTTTTCATGGCGCGGCCTCCGGCATGACGGCGAGCAGGGGAATACGCAGCAGGAATTCGTAGATATCGTTGCCGAAGAAGAAGAGCGCGAGGCAACCAAGGGCCGTGACGCAGATCGGCAGCAGGCAAAGGAACGGAGCTTCGGCGATGCCGGTCGGTGCGACGGCGGCGGCGCTCAGCGTGTTGGGAACCCGCGCCGGCATGAAAAGCGCTTTGCCGGCGACAGGCAGGAGATAGAAGACGCTGAGCAGCGAGCCGACGGCGAGCACTCCGATAAGCACCGTCTGTTGTGCGTCCGCGGCCCCCGTCAGCAGGAACCATTTGCTCCAGGCGCCGCCGAGCGGCGGCAGGCCGATGATGCTGAAGGAGGCGATCAGGAAGGCCGCGAAAGTGACGGGCATCTGCCGTCCGAGGCCAGTCATTTCACTGACGCGCGTCTTGTGCGCGGTGACGTAGATCGCGCCGGCGCACATGAAGAGCGTGATCTTCGCCATCGCGTGCATCACCATCTGCATGGTGCCGCCGATGACGCCCATCTGGTTGGCGAGCGCCATGCCGAGCGTCACATAGGCGAGCTGGCTGACCGTCGAATAGGCGAGCCGCGCCTTGAGATCGTCCTTGGTGATCGCGATAACGGCGGAGATAAGGAGCGAAGCGGCCGCGACCCAGGCGAGCCAGATCGAGGCGCCGGTATGCGAAAGAAATTCGATGCCGAAAATATAGACGCCGACCTTGAGCATCGTGAAAACGCCGGCCTTCACGACCGCGACGGCATGCAGCAGCGCACTGACCGGCGTCGGCGCGACCATGGCCGAGGGCAGCCAGCGGTGGAAGGGCATCAGCGCCGCCTTGCCGATGCCGAAGGCGAAAAGCGCCAGCAACAGGGGCGCAAAAGCGGGATCGACCCGGCCTTCGAGGACGCCGCCGGGGAAGAAGTCGAGCGAGGCCGTGGCGGTCCAGACCCAGATGATGGCCGGCAGGAAAAAGCAGATCGAGGTGCCGAGCAGGATCGTCAGGTAGACGCGCGCGCCCTTGCGCGCCTCGGGTGTGCCTTTATGCGCGACCAGCGGGTAGGTCGAGATGGTCAACACCTCGTAGAAGATGAAAAGCGTGAAGAGATTGCCGGCAAAGGCGATGCCGAGCGCCGCGCCGATGGCGATTGCGAAGCAGATCGCAAAGCGCGTCTGATGTTCTTCTTCGTTCGCGCGCATATATCCGACCGCATAGATCGCGACGACGATCCAGAGGCCGGAGGCGAGCAGGGCGAAGACCATTCCGATGGGTTCGACGCCGAAGGCGATGAAGAGCCCCGGCATCAGCTCGAACAAGGCGAGCGTCGTGTCCTCGCCGCCGATAAACCCGCGCAGCACCAGAAGCGCTAGTCCGAAGGTGACGACCGCCGTCGTGACGCTCGTGATGTCGCGCGCATCGGGCCAGCGGCCGAGAGCGCCGATCAGCGCCGTCGTCGCGAAGGGCAGAAAAATCGCCAGGAAAAGCGCGAAGGAAGATGTCATGCGCGCCTCATTGCCAGAAGATGTTGGAGGCGCCGATCAGCGCATTGGCCGCACGGCTTGCCGCCGTGCTCGTCAGGTTCGCGTCGATGCCGAAAAAGAGAGTGAGCCCAGCCAGAGTCCACATCGGCAGCAGCATCGACAGCGGCGCTTCCTTGCGTATGACACCCTCCGGCGTGTCGCGCAGATAGGCCGCCTCGACGACGCGCCAGACATAGGCGAAAGAAAGGAGTGACGAGGCGACGATCAGGAAGGCGACCGGCCACCAGCCTTCGCCGATGAACGCCTCGACGAGATACCATTTGCTGACGAAGCCGACCGTGAGCGGAAGGCCGATGAGGCTCAAGGCCCCGACGACGAAGGCGCCCGTGGTCCAGGGCATGTCGCGGCCGATGCCGCGCAATCCCTGAATGGAGCAAGTCCCGCCCTGCAGCAGAAAAGCGCCCGCCGCCATGAAGAGCCCTGCCTTGGTGACGGCATGGTTGAAAAGATGGATGACCGCGGCCATGACGCCCGTATGCGAGATCAGCGCGAGGCCGAGCAGCATGTAGCCGATCTGCGCGATGCTCGAATAGGCCAGCATGCGCTTGAGGTCGTCCTGGAAGATCGCCACCGTCGAGGCGACGAGAATGCCGATCATCGCGAGCGGCAGCATGAGAAAGCGCAGGACTTCCGCCTGGAAGCCGAAGCTGAAACCGAAGACGAGGAAAAGAAACCGCGCCAGCACATAGACGATGACCTTGGTGGCGGTCGCCGACAGAAAAACGGTGACGGCGGAGGGCGCCCGCGCATAGGCATTCGGCAGCCAGAGATGCAGCGGGAAGAGGGCAAGCTTCAGCGCGAGCCCGATCAGCACGAAGGAAAAGGCCGTCCGCAGGGTCCTGTTGTCGCCATGGTCGAAGAGACGCTGCGCCAGATCGGCCATGTTCAGCGTGCCGGTCAGCATGTAGAGCATGCCGAGGCCGATGACGAAGAAGGTCGCGCCGATCGTTCCCATGATGAGATAATTGTAGGCGGCCGTCAGCGCCCGCCGGTCCCGCTCGGCGCCGGTCGCGATCAGCGCATAGGCCGACAATGACGAGACTTCGAGAAAGACGAAGACGTTGAATGCGTCCCCTGTGATCGCGACGCCCATCAAGCCGGTCAGACAGAGCAGAAAAGCCGCATAGAAAAGCCCGTGCCTTTCCGCGCCGATCTCCGCCGCGACGCTCTTACGCGCATAGACGAGCGTCAGCACCGCAATGCCGGACACGATCAGCAGCACGAAGGCATTGAGCACGTCCACCCGGTACTCGATGCCGAGCGGCGGCGCCCATCCGCCCATGTGATAGGAAATCACGGTGCCGTCGAGCACGGTTGCAAAGAGCGTCACCGCGACCGCGAGGGCGGCGAGGCTCGCCACGAGGGCGATCGCCCAGGCAAAACGCGGCCCCGCCAGCGCGCAAAGCGGCGCTGCGATAAGCGTCAGCACGACCTGCAAGGCCGGTAAATGATGGAGC
>NZ_DATKFR010000180.1:0-16992 GCF_035511255.1 Parvibaculum sp. | reverse complement strand
ATGGGCCCGTCGCGCATGCTGCTTTCCAAGCCCGTCATCGGGGCCATTTCGGGCTTCGCGGTCGCCGGCGGGCTCGAACTCGCGCTCTGGTGCGACATGCGCGTCGTCGAGGAAGGGGCGGTGATGGGCGTCTTCTGCCGCCGCTGGGGTGTGCCGCTGATCGACGGCGGCACGGTGCGCCTGCCGCGGCTCATCGGCCATGCGCGCGCCATGGACCTCATCCTCACCGGCCGTCCGGTCGAGGCCGTGGAAGCGCTTGCGATCGGGCTCGCGAACCGCGTCGTGCCGAAGGGGCAGGCGCGCGCCGAGGCCGAGAAGCTCGCCGCCGAGATCGCGCGCTTTCCGCAACTCTGCCTCAGGCACGACCGCATGTCGGCCTATGAGCAATGGGACCTGCCTTACGACCGCGCCATCGCCAACGAGTTCGAGCATGGCCGAAAGGTGATGGCCAGTGGCGAGACGGTGAAGGGCGCGGCACGCTTCGCCGCCGGCAAGGGTCGGGGCGGACGGTTCGATGAGATCTGAGCCAAGTTCGCGGGTTTAATCCAGTGCGCAGGCCGATAGCAGCGACGATCCGGAAAGCGTGATCGCGATGCGGCGATCAATGACGCCGACAACCGCGACCTGGCCTGTCGGAGAAGAGTCGAAATAGGTTTCGAAGCCGCCTCGGGCAAAGAGGGGCCGTCCGAGATATGCGGCAACGTCGTTTCTTTGTGCCGACAGACCGCTCTCCACAACGGCCTTGCAACCGATAACCGCCCAGACCTCCAGACGCTTCCCCAACCGCGGGTCAAGCCAGCCATATATCCTTCCGCCTTGCTTGGGTTCGATCAGATCGAGGTGGCCTTGCCCTTCAAAGGACGGCGCGATCGAGATCGTATGGCTGGTTCCCGAGGCATCATCCAGGCGAAGGCGCGGGAGATCGGCAAGCGATATCACCTCGCCTCCGTCGAGGACGATGTGGGTTGCCTGGTCCCAGGGCGCGACGCGCGGGGCTTCGATCAACAACCCGGCGAAATGGCCGAGGTCGGTGTAGTCGATCATCCAGGTCGGCGTCATGAGCGCCGGCATTATGCGTTCGCCGAGGATCGGTGCGCTTTTTTGTGCCTCGCGTGCGTAGCTTGTCCGAAAAGTGCTCATGAACTGCCGCACACCGACCGTATCCCAGACCGCCGGATAGGTCGTTCCAGTCCACAGGGCAAGCATCATCGCGGGTAGGGATACCGCGAGAAATACTTTCTCCGTCTTGCGGGACGTAACGACGCTCCGGCCGGCATAGGCATGGCCGAGGCCGAGCGAGACAAAGGCGAGGATCATCATTCCGCCGTCGAGCGTATAGCGACCGCTTACGGCGGACCACGGACCGTAAATGGCAGCTCGCGCCAATCCGATTATCACGATACCGGCAATCAATGTGACGGCGAGCCCGCCCCAGAGCCACAGCGCGGCGGAATTGCGGCGCAGAGCGACAAATACCGCGCCGCCGAGTGCAATGTCGGCCACAAGGGCACCAAGGAACATGATAAAACCCGGCGTCGCTTCGACGATATGAAAACCGGCCAAGGCGCTGATCATTCCATACTGGAGGCCGATCAACGTGAATTTGATGACGGCGGGGACAGATGCGAGATCAAGGCCGGTCGCGCCATGCTTGATCGCGACCAATGAAGCGGCGATCAGATAGAGGGCTGCAACCGGCATCATCGGCGCGCTGTCGCGCAGAGCTCCCATGAGATGCGCGACGATATCGTCGTCCTGTTTCCGGCTTACGCGGACGAAAAGTCGGATAGCGATGAAGGGAATGATGAGGATGAGTGTCTTTGCATAAAAGCCAAGACCAATCGTATAGATCGCAGCGGCCGCCAGCGCCTGCCGGGAACGCAAACGAGAAGCAGGATCGGCCGCGATAAAGATGCAAGCAAGAGCGGCAATTGTCCCAGGAAAACTATGGAGTCCGGCGCTCCACCAGCGCTGCGGCTCAATTGGGAGAAGAGAGGTCGCGGCAATACCGACAAGTGCGGCGGCAACGCCAACAGGCGCTCGCGCTCGCCTGACGATCGCGCCGATGAATCCAACGACGGACGAACTCATCAATAGCGTAAAGAATATGACGGCGCCGTGGTTCAGGCCGAATATCTGAAAGAAAATTAGATGCGCGGCGCGGTACAAGGGGACTGTTTGTCCGTAAACCGCCCAGAAGAAATAATGCCAGTTCCCTGCATTTTCCTTTTGTAAAATATCGTTGAAGAAATCGTCCGAGAAGAAATAGCTGTCATAGAGGCGTGTGAGGGAGACGCCGATGTGGAGCAGAATGGCAGTCGAGACGATAAGAAGATGGATTCTTTTCGGGGATCGTTCGACAAATCCGATTGCCTGTATACTTTTCATGGTTGCCCCCCTTGCGGCGAGAGAAGACTAAAGAGCGGGCATGTACTCCGCAACAATGGCATTGCTCAATGCAGCTTGCGATGAAATCCGAAATCTGAATATCTGGTGGCAAGATGCGTTTGCCGGCGGTTCGATACTGGCAAACGCACGACAATTTAGTGATCAGGCTATTCCGTGTCCTATGAGAGCAAACGTCACTTTCCAGGCGACGCGAGATTGATAGCTGAAAATCTCGCTTGCATTCGCGGCGGGCGCGTCGTTTTCGAGGGGCTCGATTTCGGGGTCGCGGGCGGCGAGGCCTTGATCGTCACGGGCCGCAACGGGGCGGGGAAATCGAGCCTGCTGCGCCAGATCGCCGGGCTCGTCGACATCGCGGAGGGGCGGATCGCGCTCGAGGGGGGCGACACCGAGCTGACGCTGCCGGAGCAGACGCATTATGTCGGGCATCTCGACGCGCTGAAGGCGGCGATGAGCGTTCGCGAGACGGCGCTATTCTGGAGCGGATATCTGGGCGGCGGCGGCATCGACGATGCGCTGGAGCGGCTCGACCTCGGCGATCTCGTGGACCTTCCCGTTGCCTATCTCTCGGCCGGGCAGAGGCGGCGGCTCGCACTGGCGCGACTCCTTCTCGCGCCGCGCCCCGTCTGGCTGCTCGACGAGCCGACCGTGGCGCTCGACCGGGCGAGCGTCGCGCGTCTCGTCGTTCTGATGGAGGCGCATCTTGCGGACGGCGGCATCATCGTTGCGGCGACGCATCAGGATCTCGGGCTCGGCGGCGCGCGCTCGCTGGTTCTCGGCGCGCCGCAGGGTGGCTTCGCGGATCTTCACCAGGATGCTTCGGCATGATGCGCGCCTTCCATATGCTTGTTGCGCGCGATACGAGGCTCGCGATCCGCGTCGGCGGCGGCGCGGGCATGGCCGTCTTCTTCTTTCTGACGGTTGTTTCGATCGTGCCGCTCGGCATCGGTCCCAATCTGAAGCTGCTGGCCTCCATCGCGCCCGGCATGCTCTGGGTGGCGCTGCTGCTTTCGGCGCTGCTGACGCTCGACAGGCTTTTCCAGGCCGATTACGAGGACGGCTCGCTCGATCTCCTGATGACGGGCGCGCTGCCGCTCGAATTCGTCGCGGCGGCGAAGGCGTTCAGCCATTGGCTCACCACGGGCCTGCCGCTCGTCGTCGCCGCGCCGCTGCTCGGGCTTCTGCTCAATCTCGATACGGAAGATTTCGGGCCGCTCGTTCTCGCGATGCTGGTCGGCACGCCGGCCTTGAGCTTTCTCGGCGGCATCGGCGCGGCGCTCACCGTCAGCATCAGGCGCGGCGGGCTGCTCGCCTCGCTGCTGGTCATTCCCTTCTATATTCCGGTGCTCATTTTCGGGGTCGGGGCGGCGGGGGGCGGCGGCGTTTCCGCCGTGCCCGGCGCGGGCGGGCAGAGCCTGCTGCTGCTCGGCGCCGTCTCGCTGGTGAGCCTCGTTCTCGGGCCGGTCGCCTCGGCGGCGGCGCTCCGGGCCAATCTTCGATGAAGGTCATCTCGATTCTGGATCACACGCGGCAAAATGCCTCGCGGGCTCTCTTGCCCTCGGGCCGGGAGGATCGCTAAATGACGGCCATGTCAGACCTCACCGCATCGCAGAGATTGCAGGCTTTCGCCAACCCGGCGCGCTTCATGGCGCTGTCGGACCGGTTGCTGCCGGCCTGTGCCGTCGTCACGTGCCTGCTTCTCGCGGCCGGCCTCTATCTCTCGCTCTTCGTGTCGCCCGCCGACTATCAGCAGGGCGAGACGGTGCGGATCATGTATATCCATGTGCCGTCGGCCTGGCTCGCCATGTTCGGCTACATGGTGATGGCGGGCGCTTCGGCCGTGGCGCTTGTTTTCCGTCATCCGCTCGCCGACATCGCGGCAAAATCGGCGGCCCCCATCGGCGCGGCCTTCACGTTTCTGGCGTTGGTCACGGGCTCGCTCTGGGGCCGGCCGATGTGGGGGACATGGTGGGTCTGGGACGCGCGCCTCACCTCGATGCTGATCCTCTTCTTTCTTTATCTCGGCTACATGGCGCTCTGGGCGACGATCGAGGAGCCGGTGAGAGCGGGCCGCGCGGCGGCGGTGCTGGCGCTGGTCGGTTCGATCAACGTGCCGATCATTCATTATTCGGTCGTCTGGTGGAACACGCTGCATCAGCCGGCGAGCGTCTTCCGCATCGACGGGCCGGCCATCGCGAGTTCGATGCTGATGCCGCTCGGCGTCATGGCGCTCGGTTTCACGCTCTTCTTCGTGACGCTGCTTCTGGTGCGGATGCGGGCGGAAATCTTCCGCCGCCGCGTGCGCGTATTGCGTCTTGCGCGGACGGAGCGCTGAACATGCAGAATTTTTTCGCGATGGGCGGATATGCGGCTTTCGTCTGGCCATGTTATGCGATTGCAGCCTTGGTGATGGCCGGCATCGCAATACAAAGCGTCATGGATTTCCGCGCTCAGCAGCGTCTCGTCCGCGAACTCGACAAGGGTAAGGCCGCGCGTCCCCGGGCCGCGGCGCGGGAGGCGGGGCCCGATAGATGAGGTTCACCGCCCTGATTCCGGCCGGACTCTTCGTGGTTCTCGCCGGCTTCTTTCTCGTTGCGATCTTTCGCGGCGATCCGTCGCGCGTGCCGTCGGCGCTGATCGGCCGTTATGTTCCCGCCTTTTCGCTGGACGCCGTCGAGGGGCTCGACAGGCCCGGCATGGCAAGCACCGATTTCGGGCAGGGCAAGCCTGTCGTCGTCAACGTCTTCGCGTCATGGTGCGTGCCCTGCCGCGAGGAACATCCGGTGCTGATGGAATTGAAGGCGGTTGCCGGCGTGCCGATCTACGGCATCAACTACAAGGACAGCCCCGAAGCGGCGCGGCGGTTCCTCGGCGAACTCGGCAATCCTTTCGACCGCGTCGGCGCGGACCCGAAAGGCCGCGTGTCGATCGACTGGGGCGTCTATGGCGTGCCGGAAACCTATATCGTCGACGGTAAGGGGCGCATTGCCTACAAACATGTAGGCCCGCTCACACCGGATCTCATCGATGGGGAAATTCTGCCGGCGCTCAGGGCTGCCCGGTAAGGTGGCAGGCCCCGAGCACCGGCGAATATCAGGACGCCTTGCGGCGCGTGGGCGCGCGCTTGGCGGCCGGGCGCTTGCGCGCCGGTGTCGCGGCGGCCCGGCGCGTCTTCTTGGCGCGGGCGGGCTGCTCAACCGATTTCGCTTCGCCCATGGCGCTGGCGAGATGCGACAGCCCCTTCAGAAGCTCGGTCTGCGCCGCCTTCGGCAGCAGGTCGAGAAGCGCCTTTTCAGCGGCGAGCGCGCGAGGCAACGCGCCGTTGAGCGCGCGGCGGCCTGCAGCCGTGAGCCGGACGGCATTGGCCCGGGCGTCTTCCGCGGTGCGCTTGCGGGCGAGCAGGCCGTTCTTGATCATGCGGCTGATCATGTCGGCCAGCGTCGAACGGTCGATGCCCGTGCGGTTGACGAGATCCGTCTGGCTCAGACCCTCTTCTTCATTGACCGCGAAGAGCACGATGAACTGGCGCGGCGTGATCGCGCCGGTGCCCATCTGCTGAACGAACTGGTCATATGCAAATTGCTGGGCGCGCCGCAGCAGATGGCTGAGGGAGCTCTCGAGATCATATCCCCCCGCCGACTTTCTGGCTGCCATTTTGAAAACCTCCGAAGTTTCGCGCCGGAACCCTTTTCACTAGACTAGGTTCCAGTCGCCGTGAGTGACTACGCGATGCCGCCTGCTTGTCGATCGACTGATCGCTGATACGGACAAGCCTTGTATCGTTGGCTCATTTGCGGACGCGGAATAATATCATCATATGCACCCGCCAACCCCGGAGCGCAAGAGCCGCGTGGGCGGTAAATCGTCCGGGTGCCATCCAGTTGCGGATTATGTGCGGGCCTGACCAATTTCGGCATAATGTCCGCTCCATAACACCGTAGTTTCAGCGTATGCCGCTCCTCAGTCCGTGGGCGGAACAACGGTAAGATGAAATGACAAATTCCAGAGATGCCGCCCGAGATGCCGCCAAGGTCCCGCACGCGAGATCAGGCGCAATGAAACACAGGGAGCCGGGCGGCGCACATGAACTTCTCTTCACCCAGCGCGTGCCAACGGGAGACAGCGTGCCGCGCGACGTTTGCGACCATTGCGGCTTCATCCACTACGACAACCCCAAGATCGTTGTGGGTTCCGTCGTCACCCATGGCGAAAAGTTCCTGATGTGCCGCCGGGCAATCGAGCCGCGCAAGGGCTTCTGGACGCTGCCCGCCGGATTCATGGAACACGGCGAAACGACGGAAGAAGGCGCCCGGCGCGAAGCCCGCGAAGAGGCAAACGCCGATATCCGCATTCGCGATCTGCTCGCCGTCTACAATATTCCGCGCATTGCCCAGGTGCAGCTCATGTATCGGGCGGAACTGGCCTCGCCCGAGTTTTCGTCGGGGCCGGAAAGTCTCGAGGTAGCGCTGTTCGACTGGGAGGACATTCCCTGGGACCAGCTTGCCTTCCCCAGCGTTCACTGGGCGCTTCGGCAGTTCCGTTCGGTGATGGACCAGGCCGTCATTGCGCCTTTCGCAAACCCTGAGGGTGAGTTCGGCAACGTTCTGCCTCCCAAATAAGGCGGTCCGGGTTTCTTTTGCTATCTGGCGAAATTGCTCCGTTCGCGGCATTCTCGGCGCTCGCCGCCGGGCGGCGGGCTTAATACGGGGGGAGACGATGGCGATCGATGGGGCAGGTAAGGGGCGTCCGCGCGAGCGGGGCATGACGCCGGAAGAGCGCAAGGTGATTTTCGCCTCCTCGCTCGGCACGATGTTCGAGTGGTACGATTTCTTCGTCTATGGCGCGCTCGCCGCGATCTTCTCCAAGCAGTTCTTCGCCGGCGTCAACGATACGGCGGCCTTCATCTTCGCGCTGCTCGTTTTCGCGGCGGGCTTCGCGGTCCGCCCCTTCGGCGCGCTGGTCTTCGGGCGGCTCGGCGATCTCGTCGGGCGCAAATACACGTTTCTGGTGACGATCCTCGTCATGGGTTTTTCGACCTTCCTGGTCGGTCTTCTGCCTACTTACTCTTCTGTCGGTATTCTTGCGCCCATTCTTCTTGTCCTATTGCGGATGCTGCAAGGCCTCGCCATCGGCGGCGAATATGGCGGCGCCGCGACTTATGTGGCCGAGCATGTACCGGCCCGGCGCCGCGGCGCCTATACGTCGTGGATCCAGATGACGGCGACGGCGGGGCTTTTTCTATCGCTGCTGGTCATTCTTGCCTGCCGTTCGCTGATGGCGCCCGAACATTTCGATATGTGGGGCTGGCGCGTTCCCTTCCTGCTTTCGGCGCTGCTGCTCGGCGTGTCGGTCTGGATCCGGCTCAGGCTCGACGAGTCGCCCGTCTTCAAGCGCATGCAGGCGGAAGGGAAGGGATCGAAGGCGCCGCTGCGCGAGAGCTTCGCCAACTGGAAGAATCTGAAGATCGTGCTGCTCGCACTGTTCGGCCTCTCGATGGGCGAGGCGGTCGTCTGGTACACGGGCCAGTTCTATGCGCTGATCTTTCTTACCCAGGTCCTCAAGGTCGAGCCGCAGACGGCGAACCTGCTGGTCGCGGGCGGGCTCGTCATCGGGACGCCCTTCTTTATCTTTTTCGGTTTCTTCTCCGACCGCATCGGCCGCAAGCCGATCATCATGACGGGCTGCCTGCTGGCCGCGCTCACCTATATGCCGATCTTCCATGGCATCACGCATTTCGCCAATCCCGCGCTCGAGCGTGCGCAGGAAACAGCGCCCGTGGTCGTCACGGCGGACCCGGCGCAGTGTTCGCTGCAATTCAACCCGGTCGGCACGGCGGCCTTCACGTCCTCCTGCGACGTGGCGAAAAGCGCGCTGGTGAAGCGCGGCGTTCCCTATGCGAACGAGAAGGCACCGGCGGGCTCGGTCGCGCAGATCCATGTCGGGGGCGCGCTGATCGTTTCATACGAGGCGACGGCGTCCGGCGCGAAAGACGAGGCGGCGCGGTTCGATGCGGCGCTGACGGCGGCGCTCGCCCAGGCGCGCTATCCGGCCAAGGCCGATCCGACGGAGATCAACGCGCCGATGGTGGTGCTGCTGATCGGGCTTCTCGTCATCTACGCGGCGCTGACCTATGGGCCTATCGCGGCGATGCTGGTTGAACTCTTTCCGGCGCGCATCCGCTATTCGTCGCTGTCGCTGCCCTATCACATCGGCAATGGCTGGTTCGGCGGCTTCATGCCGCCCGTCGCCTTCGCGGTGATCGCGGCGACCGGCAACATCTATGACGGGCTCTGGTATCCGATCATCATTGCGGCCATCTGCTTCGTCATCGGCGTTCTCTTCCTGCCGGAGACGAAGGATCGCGAGATCCATCACGCGGCATGATGATCTATTCGCCGCCGCGGATGGGCTTTTCTGCGGCGGCGTATTTCGTCAGTACGGGCATCTGGAGCATGCCGAAGACGATGGTCAGCGGCATGATGCCGAAGAGCTTGAAGCTGACCCAGAAGTCAGTGGTGAAGCTCCGCCAGATCACTTCGTTGAGCGCCGCGAGAAAGAGAAAATAAAATCCCCAGCGCCGCGTCAGGATCATCCAGCCTTCGTCGGTGAGATCGAAGGCGGCGTCGAAGAGCTGCTTCATCAGCGGCCGGCCGGTGAAGGCGGCGCCGAGAAGGGCGGCGGCGAAGAGCGAATTCACCAGCGTCGGCTTCACCTTGATGAAGAGGTCGTCGTGCAGCACCAGCGTCAGCGTGCCGAAGACGACGACGAAGACGCCGGTGACGAGCGGCATGGTCGGCACCTTTCGGAATCTCCAGTAGGAGACGGCGAGCGAGATCACCGTCACGATCATGAAGGTGGCGGTCGCGTAGAAGATGTTCTGGCTCGGCGGGCCGCCGAAAATCAGATTGCCTTTCGAATTCATCAGGAAGAAGACGACGAGGGGCCCGAGTTCGAGCAGCATGCGCAGCCATTGCGCGCCCGACGGGGCCTGCCTCGGTCCGGTTCCGGTCTCGCTCATGGCTCAATTCGCTCCGGTGATGGCGCGGGCAAAGCTGTCCGCGTCGAAGGGCTGCAGGTCGTCGATGCTCTCGCCGATGCCGATCAGATGCACCGGTATGCCGAAGCGTCTGGCGATGGCGACCAGGATGCCGCCGCGCGCCGTGCCGTCGAGTTTGGTCATCACAAGGCCGGTCACGCCCGCCGTCTTGCCGAAAATCTCGACCTGATTGACCGCGTTCTGGCCCGTCGTCGCATCGAGGACGAGGAGCGTCGCGTGCGGCGCTTCGGGGTCGAGCTTGCGGATCACGCGCAGGATCTTTTCGAGCTCGGCCATCAGGTCGGCCTTATTCTGGAGCCGGCCGGCCGTGTCGATTAGGAGAAGATCGGTGCCCTCTTCCTTCGCGCGGGCGAGCGCCTCATAGGCGAGACCCGCCGCATCGCCGCCGACTTTCGTCGTCACCACGGGGGCGCCGATGCGTTCGCCCCAGACTTTCAACTGCTCGACGGCGGCGGCGCGGAAGGTGTCGCCGGCGGCCAGCATTACGCTCCTGCCGTCGCGTTTGGCCTGCGCCGCGATCTTGGCCGCCGTGGTCGTCTTGCCGGCGCCGTTGACGCCGACCATCAGCACGACGAAGGGTTTCTTCGCGGCGTCGATGACGAAGGGCTTCGCGACGGGCGCGAGCACCTTGGAAATTTCGCTCGCGACGATGGTACGGATTTCCTCGGCCGTGACTTCCTTGTCGTAGCGATCCTTCGCCACGGCTTCCGTCACCAGCGCCGCCGTGTCGAGCCCGAGATCGGCGGTGACGAGAAGCTCTTCGAGTTCGTCGAGGGTCGCGCGGTCGAGCTTCTTCTTCGTGAAGATGCCGGTAATGCCGTCGGAAATGGTGCGGGTCGAGCGCGAAAGACCGTCCTTCATCCGCTGGAAGAAGGATTTCTTTTTCTGCTGCTCGTCCTGCGTGTCGATCTCGTTCATGCGGCCCTGAGCCCTTCGAACGAGGCGCCGTCGTGAGAGGCGAGCCGCACGTCCAGGATCGTGCCGGGACGGAGGCTCGCATCGCTCATGCGGACGGGCGTGAATTGATGCGTACGGCCGATCATCCCGCCTTCCATCAATACGGACCGCGTCGCGCCAAGCCCCGCGTCGAGATGGGTGCGGACGCATTCGGCCCCCTTCAGGCGCAGGCGCTCGGCGCGCTCCTTGACGAGCCGCCGCTCGACCTGCGGCATGCGCGCGGCGGGCGTGCCAGGACGCGGGCTGAACGGAAAGACGTGCAGCCAGGTGAGGCCGCACTCGTCGACGAGGCGCAATGTGTTTTCGAACATCTCGCCGGTCTCGGTCGGGAAGCCGGTGATGAAATCGGCGCCGAAGACGATGTCGGGACGAAGGCGGCGGGCCTCTTCGCAGAAGCGGATCGAATCCGCGCGCTGATGGCGGCGCTTCATGCGCTTCAGGATCATGTCGTCGCCGGACTGAAGCGACAGATGAAGATGCGGCATCAACCGTTCTTCCTCGGCGATCAGGCGCATCAGCTCGCCGTCGGCCTCAATGGAATCGATCGAGGAAAGGCGCAGGCGTTCGAGGTCCGGCACGAGCTTCAGGATGCGGCGCGCGAGATTGCCGAGGCTCGGCGTGCCGGGCAGATCGCCGCCATAGGACGTGATGTCGACGCCGGTCAGCACAATCTCGCGATAGCCGCTCTCGACGAGGGCGCGGACCTGCGCGACGACTTCGCCCGCCGGAACGCTGCGCGAATTCCCGCGTCCATAAGGAATGATGCAGAAGGTGCAGCGATGGTCGCAGCCGTTCTGCACCTGCACGAAAGCGCGCGCGTGACCCTCGAAACCCTGCACCAGATGGCCGGCGGTTTCCTTGACCGACATGATGTCGTTGACGCGCACGCGTTCGTCGGCGTGGGGCGCCGGGGGCGACATCCAGCTTTCGGCCTTCATTTTCTCTTCGTTGCCGAGGACGAGGTTCACTTCCGGCATCGCCGCGAATTCGCCGGGGTTCACCTGCGCCGCACAGCCCGTCACGATGATGCGGGCATCCGGATTTTCGCGGCGCGCCTTGCGGATCGCCTGACGCGCCTGACGCACCGCCGTGTTGGTGACCGCACAGGTATTGAAGACGATGGTGCCTTCGAGGCCTGCCGCCGAGGCGTGAGCCTTCATCACTTCGGATTCATAAGTGTTGAGGCGGCAACCGAAAGTGACGACGTCCGGCCCCGTACTCATGCCAGCGCGCTCCCGGCGAGGAGGCGCGGATCGAGCTCGCCCTCGAATTCGAATTCGATGGGACCGGTCATATAGACGTGGTTGTCCGCCTCGCGCCATTCGATGTCGAGATCGCCACCGGGCAGCGTGATCGTGACCTTGCGTTCGGCGAGACGCTTGCGCGCGGCCGCGACGCCCGTTGCACAGGCGGCGGTGCCGCAGGCCTTTGTGAGGCCCGCGCCGCGTTCCCAGACCTTGAGCCTGATATGCGTCGGCGACAGAACCTGCGCGACCGAGATATTGGCGCGTTCGGGAAAGAGCGGGTGGTTTTCGAGCATCGGGCCGATGCGGCCGAGGTCGATCGCGTCGATATCCTTGACGAAGAAGATCGCATGGGGGTTGCCCATGCTGACGACGGCGGGCGAATGCATGATCGGCGCGCCCAGCGGTCCGACTTCGAGTTCGATGGCGCGGGTATCGGCGAATTCCTCCGAGAGCGGAATCTCGTTCCACTTCAGGCGCGGCTCGCCCATGTCGACGGTGATGCGCCCGTCGCCCGCATCGGTGCAGACGATCGGACCCGACGGCGTCTCGAGCGTGACTTCGCTCTTGCCGGTTTCGTCCAGAATCAGACGGCCGATGCAGCGGCTCGCATTGCCGCAGGCGCCGACCGTCGAACCGTCGGCATTGCGGATACCCATATAGGCGTCGCCGCCGGCGCGGGGCCGTTCGATGGTGATGAGCTGGTCGCAGCCGATACCCTTGTCGCGGTCGGCGATGGCGCGGGTGGCCGCATCCGACAGGGCGAGAGGGTCCGCGCGGACATCCAGCACGACGAAGTCGTTGCCGAGCCCGTTCATCTTCCGGAAATGCATACCCGAGGTCACCATGATGGGCGGTATATGGCGCTTTTCGGCGTGAAATACCAGTCGAATGCCGCTTTGTGGACGCCGGCGTGGCGGTTACTGTCTCGGCCCGCCCATGCCCATCCCGAGGAGGCCCCCATGCAGGAGCTTTTACCGCTGGCCGAGAAAATCGCCGCGCGCCTGAAGGCGAGGGGCGAAACCATCGCCGTCTCGGAATCCTCGACCGGCGGTCTCATGTCGGCGGCGCTGCTCTCGGTGCCGGGGGCGTCGGCCTATTATCTCGGCGGCGCCGTCGTCTATACGAAGAAGGCGCGGGAGGTGCTCATCGACCTTCCGGCTGAGACGATCATCGAGGCGCGGGCACAGAAGCCACTCAGCGAAGCCTTCGTCCTGCTTCTGGGACAGACGCTTCGGACCCAGTTCTCGTCGGACTGGGCACTGGCCGAAATCGGCGCGACGGGCCCTGCCGGCAGCCACTACGGCGATCCGGCGGGGACGGCCTGTCTGGCCCTTGTCGGGCCCGCGGAGCGCAGCCTCACCGTGCGGACCGGCCCGGACGACCGGGTCGCCAACATGCGCGCCTTTGCCCGCGAGGGGCTTGGCCTCCTGCTACAAAATCTTGTGTAAAACAGGAATTTTACTCACATTTTCCGCCATATGTCGCGTCATGGAACCCGGGCCTGCGACAGACGTTCCATATGTGAAGTCCAAAGAGCAGCTACCGGTCGGACGAGATGAGCAGCGTCGATGACGACAATTTTGCTTTCGAGCATTTCAGCTACAAGGTCGATCTTCCGATGAGCCGGGAGAGGGCGCGCTCGGTGAGTATCGGCCCCGTCGCCGAATGGTGCCGGCGCAAGTTCGGGCCTCTTGGCGAGGGCTGGACCTACGAGACCCGCGGCGACACGATCCGTTTCTGCTTCAGTTCCGAGGATGCCGCCGAGCTCTTTGCCGGCGCATGGAGCACGCCTCGCTGATCCGGGTGCGATTCCGGATCGAATTTTCGGAGAAGCTGTTTTCAACAGGAAGCGGGGAGTGGGCGCGGTCATCGAGATCGGCGCCCATCGCAGCCGCTCGGACGAAGGAGGATGAAATGGAAAAACGGACCATGAGGCTCAATCCCGCCGAAGCCCGCTTGCGCGCAAGGCCTAAGCCGCTTCAGCCGGTGGGCGTTCTCGCGGATCAATACAAGGCACAGGACGAGGGCGGGCTGGGTTCGCTTCTCGCCTCGCAGGCCTCGGCCCGGCGAGACGAAGCGCGGCGCGGCGACAAGGCGGCGCGGACCAAGCGCCAGAGCTAAGAGGTCCGGCCTGCACCCTGCCCCAGAAAACCAGGGAATTGACTCCGGGAGGCCGCCACCGTAGCTTCCGCCCGAATTTCGGGACATTCATGACGCCCCGATCCGCCCGAGGCATCGAGCCCGGGTCAACATCCGCCGGCGATATTCGCTCGCGGGTGCATTTTTGTTTTGTCTGGACGGAATGGCGGAAGCCTCATGTTCGAAAATCTGACCGGTCGTCTCGGCGACGTCTTTTCCAAGCTCAGGGGGCGCGGCGCGCTCTCGGAGAAGGACGTCGACGAAGCCCTGCGTGAAGTCCGCCGGGCCCTGCTCGAGGCGGATGTCGCGCTGCCGGTCGTCAAGGATTTCATCGACAAGGTCAAGGCGCGCTCGGTCGGCGTCGAGGTGCTGAAGTCGATCACGCCGGGCCAGCAGGTCATCAAGATCGTCCATGACGAACTGGTCGAGATGCTGGGCGGGACCGGCGACACGTCGATCTCGCTGCAGGCGGCGGCACCGGTCGCGATCATGATGGTCGGTCTGCAGGGCTCCGGCAAAACCACCTCGACCGCCAAGATCGCCAAGCGCTTCGAGGCGCGGGACAAGCGCCGCGTACTGATGGCCTCGCTCGATACGCGCCGTCCGGCCGCGCAGGAACAGCTGAAGATCCTCGGCGAGCAGACCGGCGTCGCGACGCTGCCGATCATCGCCGGCCAGCAGCCGGTGCAGATCGCGCGCCGCGCCATCGAGGCGGCGAAGCTCGGCGGCTACGACATCGTCATGCTCGACACGGCGGGCCGCATCCATATCGACGAAGCGCTGATGGCGGAAGTCGCCGAGGTGCGCGACGTCGCCCATCCGCATGAGACGCTTCTCGTCGCCGACAGCCTGACCGGCCAGGACGCCGTCAATGTCGCGCAGCAGTTCAAGGACCGCATCGGCGTCACCGGCATCGTCCTGACACGGACGGATGGCGACGGGCGCGGCGGTGCGGCGCTTTCGATGCGCGCGGTGACCGGCGTTCCGATCAAGTTGCTCGGCACCGGCGAAAAGCTCGACGCGCTGGAAGACTTCAGGGCGGATCGCGTCGCCGGCCGCATTCTCGGCATGGGCGACGTCGTCAGCCTCGTCGAGAAGGCCGCCGAAACGATCGACGCCGAAAAGGCGCAGAAGATCGCCGCCAAGATGAAGAAGGGTCAGTTCGATCTCGACGATCTGGCCGAACAGCTCAATCAGATGAAGCGCATGGGCGGCATGAAGGGCGTGCTCGGTATGCTGCCCGGCGTCGCGAAAGCGCAGGCGCAGATGGCGAATGCGCATATGGACGACGGCGTGTTGAAGCGCCAGACCGCGATCATCTCGTCGATGACCAAGGCCGAACGACGCAATCCGGGCCTTCTCAATGCGAGCCGCAAGCGGCGCGTTGCGGCGGGCTCCGGCACCGAGGTGCAGGAGATCAACCGCCTCCTCAAGATGCACCGGCAGATGGCCGACATGATGAAGAGCATGGCGCGGCAGAAGGGCGGCGGATTGCTCGGCAAGCTTTTCGGCGGCGGCATGCCCGAGATTCCGCCGGAGCTTGCGAACAATCCCGAGGCGCTGAAGGACATGCTGCCTCCGGGCGGCCTGGGCGGCGGCATGCCCGGCGGGCTTCCCGGTCTCGGTGCCGGCGGGTTGCCGAAGCTGCCGGGCCTTCCCGGCGTTCCGGGTCGCGGCGGTTTTCCCGGCGGAGGTCTTCCGGGCCTTCCGGGCGGCAAAAAGAAGAAGTGAGTTTCGCGCGGGCGGTTCCCGCGCATGGTTTCAAAAGTTTCCGAGTTTCACTGAAAGGCAAAAACACATGGCTCTCAAGATCAGGCTCGCCCGTGGCGGCGCCAAGAAGCGTCCCTTCTACCGCATCGTGATCGCGGACACGCGTTCGCCCCGCGACGGCCGCTTCATCGAGAAGATCGGCACCTTCAACCCGCTGCTGCCGAAGGACCACAAGGACCGTCTGGTCCTCGACGTCGAGCGCGCCAAGCATTGGGTCTCGGTCGGTGCGGTTGCGACCGATCGCGTCGAGCGTTTCCTCGACGGCGCCGGCATCGTGAAGCGTTCGGCCAAGAACAATCCGGAAAAGGCCAAGCCCAAGGCGAAGGCGCAGGAGCGTCTGGCCGCTGCCGCCGCTGCCGCGGAAGAAGCCAAGGCCGCCGCGGAAGCTCCGGCCGAGGCGTAAGCTCCGGTCCGCGCGCGCATGTCCGATCGCCCGCAGAAGAAAGTCTGTCTCGGCGTCGTCGTGGGCGCGCATGGCGTGCGCGGCGAGGTGCGGGTGAAGCCCTATACGGAGGAGCCGAAAGGCGTCGCCGGATATGGGCCGGTCGAGACCAGGGAGGGCCGCCGCTTCAAGATCGCGGCGGTCGGGCTCGCCAAGGGCACGGTGATCTGCCGCCTCGACGGGGTGGCGGATCGCGACGAGGCGGAGGCCTTGCGCGGCACCGAGCTCTTTGTCGACCGGGCGCGCCTGCCGGAAACGGACGAGGAGGAAGGCTGGTATCACGCCGACCTCATCGGGCTTTCGGCGGTGGGCATGGACGGCGAGGTCTATGGCCGGGTCGTGGCGGTCGAGAATTTCGGCGCGGGCGATCTTCTGGAGATCGAGCGGGCCGAAGGCGGTCCTTCGGTCTATCTGCCCTTCACGGATGGGAACGTGCCGGAAGTCGATATTGCGGGGCAGCGGATCGTGATCGATCCGCCCGCCGGCATCTTCGACGAGGGCCCGGCGGACGAAGACGCGGGCGAGGCTGAAAATGGCTGAGCCCTTGCCTCAAGCCTGGACGGCGACGGTACTGACGCTCTTTCCGGAGATGTTTCCGGGACCTCTGGGCGTCTCGCTGGCGGGGCGGGCGCTGGAAGCTGGAACGTGGCGGCTCGAAGCGGTGGATATTCGTGGTTTTGCCACGGACAGGCACCGTTCGGTCGACGACACGCCCTCAGGCGGCGGTCCGGGCATGGTGATGCGGGCCGATGTGGTCGCCGCGGCGATCGACGGGGCGATGGCGGAAGGGGCTTCCAAGCCCTTGATTTACCTGAGCCCCCGGGGCGCGCCGCTGACACAGGCCCGCGTCCGGGAGTTGGCGTCGGGGGCCGGCGTGACGCTTCTCTGCGGGCGTTTCGAGGGGCTCGACGAGCGGGTCATCGAGGCTCGTGGGCTCGAAGAGGTGAGCCTCGGCGATTTCGTCCTTTCGGGCG
>NZ_DATKFR010000179.1:0-15811 GCF_035511255.1 Parvibaculum sp. | reverse complement strand
TGTCATGGCGGAGACGATTTCATCGGCAAAAGGCCTGTCGATGCAGGCGATCCGGCCGCAGCCGGTTTCGCAACCTGTCGTCAGCGGATTGACGGCCGCCTATGACGCCGCGGTGATCCTCGGTACCAGCGCACTCGCCTTTGCAATCTGGCTTGTTCACGCAGCGGATGTGAACTGGCCGGACTACTCCGTCGTGCCGCTCTTCGGCACAGTGATCGCGCTCAACATCTTCCATATGACCGGCGGCTACAGGTTTGAGTCGCTGACCGATGCGGTCGACGGGTTGAAACGGGTCACATTGGGCTGGGCGATCGTCGCAACTATACTCATCGCCATCGGCTTCCTTGCCAAATCGTCGGATACCTATTCACGCGGCTGGGCGGCCATCTGGTTTATGCTGGCCTGGACAGGCCTCGTCGCGGGCCGCTTCGTTCTTTCGGCGCGCGCCCGCATCTGGATCGAGGAAGGACGCCTCACCCGCAATGTCGTCGTCGTCGGCACCGGCCCCATCGCGCGGCGTCTTCTCGAATATCTCGTGTCGTCGCAAGAATCCGGTGTGCGCGTTCTCGGCATATTCGACGACGACCTGAGCCAGGGAACGGCGCCGTTGCCGAAGCAGTATGGCGGTCGACCGATGCTCGGCGATTTGGAAGCGCTGGAACGTTTCTCTCGTACCAATCCGATCGACACGGTCATCATCGCGCTGCCGCCGACTGAGGAAGAGCGGCTCCTCTCCATCATTGCAAAATTGAAGACGCTGCCGGTCGACGTCCGCCTCTGCACGGGACTGCTCGGCTTTCATCTCGATCGGCCCGGCGTCAGCTATCTCGGCCGCCTGCCGCTTCTCAATGTGGTCGACAAGCCGCTCTCGGACTGGCAATCGGTCGCGAAGGACCTCGAAGACCGAATCGCGGCGGCGCTTATCATCGCGATGATTTCGCCTTTGCTCCTGTCCATTGCGCTCCTCATCAAGCTCGACAGCCCGGGACCTGTCTTCTTCCGCCAGAAGCGCTACGGCTTCAACAACCAGCTCATCGACGTCTTCAAGTTCCGCACCATGTATCATGACAAGCGGGACGAGAATGCCGAGCAGCTTACACAGCGCAATGACCCGCGCATCACGCGGCTCGGCGCTACCTTGCGCAAGTACAGCCTCGACGAGCTGCCGCAGTTCTTCAACGTGCTTCGCGGCGAAATGTCGATCGTCGGTCCGCGTCCCCACGCACTTTCGGCGAAGGCCGCCGGCCGGCTCTACGACGAGGCGGTGCGCGACTACGCGGCGCGCCATCGCGTGAAGCCTGGCATCACCGGATGGGCGCAGGTCAATGGCTGGCGCGGCGAAACCGAAACGGTCGAGCAGATCCGCAAGCGCGTCGAGCACGATCTCGTCTATATCGAGAACTGGTCGCTCTGGCTCGATATCAAGATCATCTGGATGACGATTTTCGGCGGTTTCACGGGCAGGAACGCGTTCTGAGGAAGACCATGCGCTGCTTATGGCTCACCTGGATAGACCCTGCGCCCGAGCATGACGGGCAGCGTATCTATTCGGGCCGCATGATCGATGCGGTGGCAGCCCGGGGCGTGAAGATCGACGTTCTCTGCTTTCAGAGCGAGTTCGAGCGGGCGCGCGGCGATCCGGAAAGCGCGGTTCGCTGGCGGCTCGTACCGCGCCAGGAGCGACCGGGCTGGTGGAGCGTCTTTTCCCGGCTGCCCAATCTCTCGCATCGCTGCGACACGCAAGCGATGCGGCGGTGCTTTCGCGAATTGCTGCGGCAGCGGAACTGGGACACGATCGTCATGGACGGGCTTTCGACCGGATGGGCGCTCGACCCCATCGCCGCGCATTACGGCGATCGCGGCGATCGGCCGCGCCTCATCTACATCTCGCACAATCACGAGGAGACGACCCGCGCGCTGGTCGCGGAGAACTTCAAGGGCAATCCGCTGATGGCCGCCGCACTCCGAATCGACGCGCGCAAGGCGACGCTGCTCGAACACCGGATGATGGACGAGGTCGACGTCATCTCGGCCGTAACCCCCGAGGACGCGGAGCAATTCGCGCTGCGGGTCGCCAACAAGCCTGTTTTCGTTCTCTCGCCCGGCTATGGCGGACGGCGCGTTCCGACGCGCCGCATCGACGCGGGGCTTCCACGCCGGGCCCTTCTCGTCGGAAGCTTCGAATGGCTGGCCAAGCAGATGAACCTCACCGAATTTCTCTCGGCCGCCGATCCCGTCTTCGCCGTCGCCGGCGCGGAGATTCAGGTCGTCGGCAATGGCGAACGGGATTTCTTCGACCATCTGCGACCGCAGCTCAAGAGCACGGAGATCGTCGGACCGGTCGACGACATCAAGCCCTATCTCGACAATGCGCGCGTCGCGATCATTCCCGAGCGAAGTGGCGGCGGCTTCAAGGTGAAAATGCTCGACTATGTCTTCAATCGTGTGCCGGTCGCGGCGCTCGAACATTCCTATGCGGGCGTCCCCGTCGTGCCGGGAGAGAGCGTGCTGACCTTCGCTACGCATGAAGCGCTGGCAAGGGGCGTCGTCGATGTCATAGACAATTTCGATTTGCTGAACGGGTTGCAGCAGGAGGCATACGGAGCCTGCGCAGACGAGTTCGACTGGAGCCAGCGTGGCGAGACATTGGTCGCCATGATGACAAGACCGTTGCCCAACCGGAACAGGGCGATGCCACGGTCCGCCGCGAGCCCGCTCATGACGGTGCAGCCATGACGACAGCCTCGACCCGGCAACCCGACGCCACCGATACGTGCCTGCTCTTCGGGTTCCTGATCGGCGTCTACATGGAGGTTGCAGTTCAGCTTACCGCCTCAATCCCCGTTCCCAACATCATCGCAGCCTTCGCCGGCATTGCGCTCCTTTGCCGCCATCCCGACTGGATCGAGGAAAAGCATGTGATCGCGCTTGCCGTCGTCATTTTGCTCTTTCTCGTCTCGATATTTTGTGCCGCAGATTACGGCTTCCTGAAGAAACGGTTCACCGGCCTTCTTCAGCTCAGCTATTCGCTGGTGCTTTCCTACGGCTTTTTCATCACAGCGGTTCGTTACGAACGCGATCGTCTGGCGCGGCTCTTTTTCGGCTTCTGCATTTTCATTCTGGTCGGTACGACACTCGAGAACTACGTTCCCGCGTTCCGCGCTTTCAGTGATTTCGCGCGTTCACACCTCTACGATTTCGGCCTTTATATTTCCGATGCGCGCGACGAGCTTCTCTATGGGCGTGTCAGGCCGAAGCTCTTCACGTCGGAGCCCTCCGCCGTCACCTTCTGTTTCGCGCTCTATTCGATGGCCTGGTATCTGCTGTCGAAATGGAAATGGAAGCTGCCCGCCTTTCTCCTGATGACGGCCATGGGCTATTTCATGATGCGCGGACCGACACTTCTTCTCGGCCTCGTTCTGGTCGGTCCTGCCGAACTCCTGAGCACGGCGCCGAAGGCGGACGGCGCGCATAAGAGTCAGGTGACGAAGCTCGCCGCGGTCGGCGGCGTGACGGTGCTGCTGCTCGGCGTCGCGGCCTGGGCGGCGACCTCTCTCTATGCGACGCGGCTCAACGACATCATGACCGGCTCCGATCCGAGCTTTTTCTATCGCGAGATCGGGCCTGCACTCGTCGCCTTCGACATCTTCAAGACGCATCCGATCGCCGGCGCCGGCCTCACCGGCGAGGAAAGTCTCGGCGGACGCATCCTTTCGGTATTTCTCGCCTTCCCCGGCTTCGAACCGAAATGGCCGATCGAAGCGAACTCGCATGTGCTCAACAATTATTTCTGGCTCCACTGGGTCTATCTCGGCCTGGTCTGGGGCATCGTCATGCTGATCGCCATCAGTTTTTATCTGCGCCAGCTCGGCACACCGAGCATCGCGCTCTGCTGGATCGTCTGGGCCGTCTTCGGGCAGGCGTCGGGCGCCTATGTATCGCCGAAGACCTGGGCCGTTCTGACGCTCGCCTGCATCATCTCGATCCTGCGCGCGCGCGAGCCCATTGTGCGAGCAGAAGCTTCGGAAGCCGCCCGTGCGGCGAGGCCAACTGGAGCCTATGCATGAAGGTTCTGCACCTCAGCACTTTCGATGTCGACGGCGGCGCGGCGCGGGGTTCGCTCTGGCTGCATGAAGCGCTCAGGGAGCGCGGCATCGATTCAGCCATGATGGTCGGGCGGAAGGGCAGTTCCGACAGCACAATCCTGCCCCTGCCGGGGCGCATCGCGCAGATCAATGCGCGCCTTCGCGGCCGTTTCGACGATCTCCCGCTCAAATGCTATGACAAGACAGAGGATTCGTTCTGGAGCCTCGGCTGGATTCCCGCGCGCTTCGACCGGATGGTCGAAGATTTCGCCCCGGATATCGTCCATCTGCATTGGGTCGGCGCGGGGTTTCTGCCGATCAGCGCGTTGAAGCAGTTCGACTGTCCCGTCGTCTGGACATTGCGCGACATGTGGGGTTTCACCGGCGGCTGCCATTACACGGCGGGATGCGAACAATACAGGACGGCCTGCGGTGCCTGTCCGCAATTGCGTTCCGGGAAGGAGAACGATCTCAGCCGTTCGATCTTCGAGAAGAAACGCAGGCACTGGCAGGATCTCGATCTCTCGCTCGTGCCGATTAGCGGCTGGCTCGGCGATTGCGCCCGTGAAAGCCCGCTGTTCGCCTCCTATCCGATCGAGGTCATTCCCAACGGCCTCGACATCGACCTCTTCCGGCCGTCCGACAAGGGAGCTGCGCGGCGTGCATGGAGCCTGCCCGCCAATCGCGAAATCATCGTCTATGGCGCTGTCAATGCGACGCAGGATCGACGAAAAGGATTCCCCGAGCTGCTGGCGGCACTGAAGCTACTCGGCAAGACCGACCGCGCGGACAGCCTGCTGCTCGTGGTCTTTGGCGATCTCAAACCGGAAGACATTCCCGAGCTTGGCATCGAGACGCATTTCGTCGGCTACGTGACGGACAACGAACGCCTGTCGCTTCTTTATTCCGCGGCCGACATCGCCGTGATGCCGTCGCTGCAGGAGGCCTTCGGCAAGACGCTGATCGAGGCCATGGCCTGCCGTACGCCCGTCGTCGCTTTCGGCGCAGGCGGGCCCGTCGACATCATCGACCACTATCGCAACGGCTATCTGGCGACGCCGCATTGCCCCGGCGATCTCGCGAGGGGCATCGTCTGGTGCCTCGACGAGGTGGGGCGAAGCGCCGATCTCGGCGACGAGGCGCGCGCCACCGTCGAGAAGGAATTCGACATCGAGGTCGTGGCTGACCGCTATCGCGATCTCTATGCGCGCATTCTGGCGAGGGCATCATGAACCGGCGAGAACTTTTCACCGCGAGCGCCATGACGATGCTCGCCGCCGAGCCTGCTTTCGGCGCGAGCTTTCGCGATGGGCGACCGGGCGACGGAAACGACCACCTTCTGTCGGCGTCGGATTTCGGCGCGAAGGGCGACGGCGAGACCGACGACAGCGCCGCGCTGCAACGCGCACTCGACGCGACATTCGACGCGATGGGCGCGAAAGTTCTCGTCATCCCGCCCGGTATCTATAATGTCGGACGGACGCTCAAGGTCGATCTCCGCCCGCAAGGAAAGCTTCAGCCGACCCGGCAGACCGTGATCCGCGGCCACGGCGCGGTCTTACGCTCGACCATGAAGGACGGAAGCGACGTCCTTTTCATCGAAAGTCATGCGACGGCACGTTATCTGCTGATCGACGGATTGAGCATTCAGGGCAACGGCCAGGAGGGAAACGGCCTGACGCTCGATTGCAACCGCGAGCGCGCCTATATCTACAATTTCTGCCTGCGCGACCTCGTCGTCCAAGGCTGCGGCGGCGACGGACTGCGGATGATCGGCAACGTCTTCGAGGGGCAGGTCTTCAACAGCTATTTTCGCGACAACAAGGCCAACGGCGCGAGCTTCGGCCACGGGCCCGATGGCGGCATTCTTTCCGCTTTGCACGTTTTCGGCTGCGTCTTCGGCGGCAACGGCCAGCACGGCGCGGCGCTCATCAACAAGGCCACCGACGTCAGCTTCCATGGCTGCTATTTCCTGCTCAACGGCGCCTTCGGCGTCAGCGCCAGCAACGGCATCACGCTGCTGACGAATTGCGGTTTCGAAAATAATCACATGGAGGCCGAGAATTTCGCCGCCGGCGACGCGGGCGTGCAGTTGCAGGTCTTCGGAACGCTGGTCGGCTGCACCGCCTATTCGATCTACAAGCAGACGCACCTGGTACGCGGCTTCATCACCAATCATCTGGTGATGGTGGGATGCAATGCCGCCGGCGGCGGCAAGGCGAAGGGCGCGCGGCTCGCCAAGCTACAGAGCAACGGCCGCGGCAAGGCGACGATCGTCGGTTGCCAGGGCGGTATCGACACCGTCGGACCTTTCGAACCCGCGCAGTTCGGCGAGGAGCGCGGCGGCGCGCGCTTCGGGGCGCAATGGAACAGCACGAGCCTCGTGCGGCTCGGTGACTATTCACTCTGGGTGGATCGGTCCGGAAAGCTCCGGATCAAGAATGGCGACCCCAGTTCGGATGGAGACGGATCCATTGTCGGCACTTGAATGCTCGCCCTCCTTGGCCACCACAACCGGGTCGTCCTCCGACCCGGTCGGAGCGGGAATCGCACCCTTGAAGCGCAAGGTATCGAAGATCGTCATCACCAACGCCGTCGCTCTCAATGGAGGGGACGCCGCGATCCTGCAATCGACCATCGCGATCCTGCAACGACGGTTTGGAGAGGACTTGCGCTTCGAGGTCTATGACATGGCGGCGGCGGCCTCGAGCCGCTACTATCCGCAACTCAACATCAAGCAAGATATCTACAGCCGCGTTCGCGACTGGGCGGGAACGCGCGTTCGGCCAGCGGCAGCAGCCCTGCTCCTGCTCGTGGCGGCACGTCTGCGCGATGTGCCGTTCCTCGGACCGATGCTGCTGCGCATGCTGCCACCTGGCCTGAGGCGAACGCTCGACGACTATGCCGATGCCGATCTCGTGATCTCGTCGGGCGGGACCTATCTCGTTCCGCATTATTCACTGGCTGCAAAGCTTCTCGATTTCCTCGTGACGGAGGCACTCGGCAAGCCGCTGGTTCTCTTTACCCAGAGCCTTGGACCTTTTCCCGCCGGACGCCGGCGGCCGCTGCTACGTCATGCCCTGCGACGGGCCATGCTCATACTGGTGCGGGACGAGCAGTCGCGGGCGCATCTCGATCAACTCGGGATCGAGCCCGACCGGGTACGTGTCTGCGCCGATGCGGCCTTCGCGTTAGCGCCCCGCGACCTCGAAGGGCGCAGCTTCCCGCCGGCGCGTCATTCCTGGAACATCGCGATCTCTGTTCGCGACTGGCCGCATTTCGAAGGCGGTGCGGCAGACGCCGGCATGGAGCGGTATTTTGCTTCCGTCGCGCGGCTGGCCGCCGACCTCATAGAGCGGCATGACGCGACGGTTACCTTCATTTCGACCTGTCAAGGCGCGCCGGAATATTGGACGGACGACGCCCGCACCGCGCAAGCGATCGTCGAACGGCTTCCCGCGTCGGCGCGCCCGCATGCGCTTGTCGACCGCATTTATCGCCGACCCGCGGAAATAATCGCACGGCTGCGGGAATTCGACCTGACCGTTGCGACACGGATGCACGCCGCGATCCTGTCTCTTTGCGCCGGAACACCCGTTCTGCCGATTTCCTATGAATTCAAGACGACCGAACTCTTTCGGCGCTTCGGCCTCGGGGATGCCGTGATCGAAATGGAACGCATCGATCCTGAGAGCGTGCTCGCTGCCTTCGCAAAGGCCAGCTCCTTCTGGACCGATCGCGCGGAAGACGCCTGGTCGACGGTAAGGGAGCAGCGGTATTCGGCCTTCCGCGCCGGCGATCTCATCGCCCACATGCTCGAACGCAGCATGGCCGGATGACGCTGATGCGAGTCAGCTATGCCCTATCGACAAGCGATCTGTATTTCGCTTCGAGCTGCCGATTCAACATTTCTATGTTGTACTCGGCCAGGACTTTCTTACGCGCCTCGAATCCCAGTTCCCTGCGGAGCGTGGGACTCCGCAGCAAGGTGTGAAGGCATTCGGCAAGCGCCGCCGCATCCCGTTCCGGCGCGAGGAAGCCGGTGCGCCCCTCGACGACCAATTCCGGAATGCCGCTGTGTTTCGTCGAGACGACCGGCAGGCCCGTCGCCATCGCTTCCATGATGGTGACCGGAATGCCTTCCTGATCGCCATGCACATCTGTCACGCTCGGAGCGAGCAGGACGTCGCTTGTCTGCATCAGGTCGGCGACCTCGCGCTGAAGACGCCAGCCGTGAAAGACGACATGGTCGGCGATGCCCGTTTCACGGGCCAGCGCCTCGAGCTGCGGGCGGAGCGGACCGTCGCCGACAATATCGTAGCGCAGCGGCAGACCCCTACCGACCAGTTGCGCCACCGCTCTCATGCCATATTCAATGCCCTTCTTTTCGACCATCCTTCCGATGGTCAGGACGCGCCAGACGTCCTCCCCCACCGGCTTGCGGTCGGTCGGCGGAAAGCGGAGTGGATCTATCCCCATACGATGGACGAGCGTCCGCGCCGGATCCGCGCCGTGCTCCAGGAGGCGTTGCCGCCAGCGGTTGGAAATCGGCAGGAAGAGATCGCCCACCGAAAACAGGTGCCGGTAGAGATCCGGCTCGCGGTCGAGACAGGCACTCATGTCGACACCGTGAAAGGTGACGACAAGCTTTCCGCGAAGCGCGCCGGTCTCGCGGAAGAACGCGGCCTGCCGTCCGATGATGCCGAAGTGGCAATGGATAATGTCGAAGGGTTCGTGATCGACAAGCCTGTCAGCCCAATAAAGCATGTTGAGCGAGCTTGCCTCGCGGCGATAGCGGCGGACATCCAGAGCGCGCAGCAACATGTCGCGATGGACGCGACGTCTCGCGAAGATGCCCGGTACGGAGAAGACGCGGATGAACTTGTCCTCCGGCATGTCACGATAGCAAACGCGCCCATAGAGTCCGTAGCGCATCACGTCTGGATGGGCGCTGGGATCGGAACGCGGGTTGTTGGCGAAGATCGTCACGTCGTGGCCGAGATCGAGGAGGCCCGTAATCTGGTTCAGAACGAAAGTCTCGCTCAGCGCCGGGAATTCATTGACGAACATCGCGATGCGCAGTGGACGCGCCGCTTCCGCGCCGGGACGAAGCGCGGGCGCGGACGGGATGTGAACGGCATCAGGCATTGGCGCTCCTGCGAAAGAGGCTGCCCGCCATCTGGCGGAAATCGCCGAGAGCACGCCTGCTCTGCGGCAGGCCGATAAAACAGAGCAGCGTGACAAGGACGGCGCAAAGGCCGAGCACAACCAGCGTACCTCCGAGCGGGACGGCATTCAGCACGGAAGACATGCGCAGGACGGTTACGATCACAACGACGAAAGCCGACGCAATCGCCGAGGGGATCATTGCCCGCACCATGTCGAAAGGACGCACGGGGCCGTTTCGTCCGACGGCCCAGAAGAGCGCCGGCATACGGATGAGGATGCCGGTGACGGCCCAGCTTGCCGCAACGCCGACGGCGCCGAACGGTAGTCCGGCGACGATAGCGGCGGCCGAGAGCGCCGAACTGACCATGCCCCAGCGGAACATTTCCGCCGTCCGGTTCTGCGTCATGAAAAGCCAGCTACATGTATAAGTGACAGGTTGATAAAGCGCCGCCACGCCGAGCCAGGCCACGATGGGCGTCGCCGCGACCCATTGCGGGCCGAAAAGCAGGCGCACGACGAGATCGGGGGCGGCGATGAGGAGCGCGGCACAGGGCATGGTCACCATGCTCAGCTTTTCGACGATACCGAGGTAGGTCGCGCGGTAGCGCGCCGGCTGGTCCGCAAGCCGGCTCAGCGCCGGCATCGCGACCGAGAAGAGCGGCGCGTTGAGATTGTTGATCGGCAGCAGCAAAATCTTATAGGCGCGGTCGTAGAGACCGAGCGGGGTCGCGCCCCAATACCAGCCGATCAGAACCTGGTCCATGTTGCGAACGAAAAGACTTACGAGGTTCGAGCCGGTCACGTGGCCGCCGAAGCCGAGGAGTTCGCGGACATGGCCGAGACGCCCGGGCCGGCCTGGACGCCAGCCGCAGAAGACCCAGCCACCAAGGGCCATCACCGCCGACCAGACGAGGCGCTGCAGGATCAACGCCCAGAAGCCGGCCCCGAGATAGGCGGCAGCGACCGCCGACAGCATACCGAGAATTTCGGCACCCATCTGGATAGAGGCGAGAAGCGAGAAGCGCATCTGCCGGCGCAGGAGCGCCAGATGCTGCGTCGAGAAGCCGCTCAGCGCGAAACCGATGCCGAGGACGAGGGTAATGTCGATGAGCTCCGGCTCGCCGTAGAACCAGGCGAGAAGCGGCGCAAGCGGCACCATCAGCAGTGCCGCGACAAAGCCGAGGCCGACATTCACCCAGAAGAGCGTGCTCACTTCTTCATGCGTGATCGTCGGGCGCTGCACGGTCGCCGCCGAAAGCCCGAGATCCTTGAAGGTCTCCAGAAAGGTGAGAACGACGGCGACCATGGCTACGAGACCGAAAGCCTCCGGCGCCAAAAGACGCGCAAGAACGACCGTGACTCCGAGTTGCGCCACGATCTTGACGATCTGTGCAAAGATCGTGACGGCGCCGCCTCGGACCGAGCGGCCCGAGAGGTCGTCGACCAAATGATCCGTTCTGAAAAAAAGGTCGTGGTCAGGCTTCGATACGATCACGCTCCTCACTCTCCACCACGTTTTTCAGGAACCAGCCATAAGTGGTCGTCAAACCATCGATCAGCGGAATGTGCGGTTGCCAGCCGAGCGCCGTCAGCCGGCGCGTATCGAGCAACTTGCGCGGCGTGCCGTCGGGCTTGTCGGTGTCGAATTTGAGCGCACCCTGGAAACCAACGATGTCGCAAACGAGCCCGGCAAGATCTCCGATCGAAATATCCCGGCCGGCTCCGACATTTACATGCAGCTCGTCCGAGTAGTGCTTCATCAGATGGACGGCTGCGTCGGCGAGGTCGTCCACATGAAGAAATTCGCGCTTCGGCGTGCCGGTGCCCCAGATTTCGATCATCGTGGCGTCCTCGCGTTTCGCCCGGTGCGCCTTGGCCATCAGGGCCGGTACGACATGGCTCGACATCAGATCGAAATTGTCGCCCGGCCCATAGAGATTGGTCGGCATCAGCGAGATGAAGTCACACCCGTGCTGCCGCCGGTAGGCCTGACAGAGCTTGATGCCGGCGATCTTCGCGACCGCATACCATTCGTTGGTCGGTTCGAGCGGCCCAGTAAGTAGCGCTTCCTCCCCGATGGGTTGAGATGCCATGCGGGGATAGATGCAGGATGAGCCGAGGAAGAGGAGCTTTTCGACGCCGACGCGCCGCGCCGCCTCGATGAGGTTAGCCTCGATCATCAGGTTGTCGTAGAGAAATTCCGCCGGGCGAGTATCGTTGGCATAGATGCCACCGACGCGCGCCGCCGCAAGGAAGACGGCATCAGGCCGCTCGCGGCGCATCCAGTCCTCGACTTCTTCCTGCCGGCGGAGATCGACAAGGTCGCGCGGCGCCGTCAGCACCTCGCAATCCTCGCTGGCAAGCCGACGGAGGATAGCCGATCCAACCATGCCGCGGTGCCCGGCCACGAATATGCGCTTGCCCGTCAGATCGTAATTCGCGTTGACGTCAAACATTGGCGCGCCTTTCCCGTTGCAAGGCCAGAAGGTCGGCATCCACCATTTCCGTCACGAGTTGACGGAAAGGCGTCTTGTGTTTCCAGCCGAGTTTCGTATGCGCCTTGGTCGGATCGCCGAGCAGAAGTTCGACTTCGGTAGGCCGGAAATAGGCCGGATCGACCTCGATCAGAACCTTGCCTGTCTTCGCGCAACGTCCCTTCTCCTCGACACCGAGGCCTTCCCATTCGATCGTGCGGTCGAGATGACGGAATGCGAGTTCGACGAATTCGCGCACCGTATGCGTTTCGCCGCTGGCGAGCACATAATCGTCGGGTTCGTCCTGCTGAAGGATCATCCACATGCCTTCGCAATAATCGCGGGCGTGGCCCCAGTCGCGCTGGGCATCGAGATTGCCGAGGAAGAGACGATCCTGAAGACCGAGTTCGATCGCAGCGGCGGCACGGGTGATCTTGCGCGTGACGAAGGTTTCGCCGCGCGTCGGGCTTTCATGGTTGAAGAGAATGCCGTTGGACGCGTGCATCGCGTAGGCCTCCCGATAGTTCACAGTGATCCAGTAGGCGTAGAGTTTCGCCGCCGCGTAAGGACTGCGCGGATAGAAAGGCGTTGTCTCGCGCTGGGGAATTTCCTGCACCTTGCCGAAGAGCTCGGAGGTCGAAGCCTGATAGAAACGGACCTCCTTCTCCATGCCGAGAATGCGGATTGCCTCGAGCAGGCGCAACGTACCGATGCCGTCGGCGTTCGCCGTGTATTCGGGCGTCTCGAAGCTCACTTGCACATGGCTTTGGGCGGCGAGATTGTAGATTTCCGTCGGCCGCGTTTCCTGCACGATGCGGATAAGGTTGGTGCTGTCGGTCACGTCGCCGTAATGCATGAAGAAGTTGACGCCGTAGTCGTGCGGATCGCGGTAGAGATGATCGACGCGGCCCGTATTGAGGGATGAGGAACGCCGCTTGACGCCATGGACGACATAGCCGCGGTCCAGCAGGAACTTGGCGAGGTAGGAGCCGTCTTGTCCGGTGATGCCGGTAATGAGTGCCACCTTGCGCGTCATCGATCGCTCTCCTTGTTCAGGGTTGGGTTGGACGTGACTGGATCGAATGGGCGTTCAAAATCGGCCATGACGGCCGCCATTTTTCTCGCCGCCTTGTCCCAGGAGTAGTGCCGCTGCACGTAGCGCTGCCCGATGAGGCCCATCAAGGCGAGACGAGACGGGTCCGACATCGCCTCCAGAATAGCCCCGGCGAGCGCGTCGGCATCCGGCTCGTCGACCAGAAACCCCTGCGCACCGTGATGGGTGATTTCAGGCAATCCATTCCGGTTGAGACCGAGTACGGGCGTCCGCGAGGCAAGCGCCTCCAGATAAACCTGGCCCCATGGATCGTTAAGCATCGGCTGCACCAGTAGCGCCGCCCGGCGATAGAGGGACGTCAACACACCCCAGCGCAAGCGCGACCGAAACTGCACCTCAGGATAACGGCGCGGCAGACTTTCATCCCGGCCGTCCCAGACGACCACCAGCTTGAGATCCGGCCGCCGCAGTCTTGCCTGCCGAAACGCCTCGAGGACGAGATAGCCACCCTTGGCCTCGAAGAGATGTTTGGCGACGAAGAGGAGAAAGCCATTGCCGTAATCCTTCGGCCCGAGATAGGGGTCGATCTGCCCCATACCGGAGCCGACTGCCGTCACGCGCTCCGGCTCGACACCGTAATGCGCGATCAGGTTGTCGCGGACATAATCGCCAAAAGTGAAGATATGTCGCATCTGGGCATAGCAACGGCGCTCCGCTTCGTCGAACTCGGCACAGGCTTTCGACGTCAGCGACGAGCGGTCCACCCGGTAACGGAGCGAGAGGTCCCAGGTCTGGTCGCAATAGAGAAAGTGATCCGCGCCGTCGGACTTGCAGAGCGGGAGATCGAGTGTGCCGGTGTGGAGGATCTTCGCCGCCCCGGATCGCCGCGCCGCCGCAGCGACGCGTGCCGACCGGGCGCTACGCGCCCGCATGCCGCGGAAGAGGGATTCCGAATTTCTTGCAATGCCGTACCCGGACAAAACGTGACTTGTCGCCACGCCGATCTTCTCGACCATCGACAGGTAAGGAAATATGCCCTCGACATCCATACCGAGACGCTCGAAGGATGTCGCCACGTTGTTCGGCGCGCCGGACCACGTCGCGGGGTCGCAAGGATGACCGTAGACGGATGTTATTGCAATTTTCAGAGATAGCGGCTTCGGATCCGCGCACCGCCTGTTTCGGGGTGGGAGAGGTTCATTCCGGACTTCGCGATTGGCATTCAGCAACGCATAAATCTCCAAAGCCCGGCGCCCGATGTCGCATCGAACCTTGAAAGGAGCATGAGAGGTCGCAATGGAGCGAGTGACCAAACTGTGGCTCTCTTTTTTGTCGGCACCACTCACGCGGTATGCGATTTCTATCCGCCGTCGGAGCCGTCGCGATCATGAACCGGTCACACCCTATTTGACGAAAAATGGGCAGACTGATGACATCAAAGAGAAAAACGGAATTGGAAACGGACGCCGGGAAACGAAATCGGGAAGCAGCTCATGGCTAGAGTGGCGCACATGATCAGCGAGCAGGACCTACACGCCTATGTCGATGAAAGGCTCGCCCCTGCAAGGCGGCGTGCCGTGGAAACCCATCTCGCCCAGAACGACGAAGCGCGGGCGATCGTCGAGAGCTATCGCGCCCAGAATAAGGCGATGCGCATTCTCGCAGGGCCGACTGACCCGCTTCCCGAAGCGATACGGCATTTATGTCTCGCGCTCACTCTGCGGATCACACAATTATCGCCCGACGAATGGAACAAACCATCGACCAAAAAGGTCTCTGTATCACCGAGGCGGTGAGACGGCCCATTGCCGGCCGCTTCGTTGCGTGTGAATCAGGAGATCCGCCATGAGCCAGAAGAAGGAAGACGCCTGCGAGACGGCGCAAGGCGGCGCTGGGCTTCCCTGGGACGATTCCGATTTCGCCCGTATCAGCCAGAGCGTCACGCGAGCCGCGCCGCCCGAATTGGCAACGGAGGCCGCTCCGTCGCCGTCGACTCCAGAACCTCAGAACGACCATGCCTCGGCACCCGCCACGGAGGAGGAGCCGGCTGCGGCTGCGGCTGCAGCTGCGGTTCCCGATGCCGATGCCGATGCCGATGCCGATGCCGATGCCACACGGATCGATGTCGCGCCACCGGCGTCAATCGAAACAGCCCGCCTCAGGGAACCTTCGGAATCGACGGTATCGTCGCACGGAGAAGAAGAGGAGACTGCGGCGGGAAAACGGCTCGATGAGGAATTTCCACGCATCATCAAGCTGAAAGGTCTGTCCGCGCCGATGGGCGAACAAGCGCCATCGCAGATATTCGCACCGCCGGTACCGGCGCGGGACGAGACGTCGAAAGAAATAGAGCCCACCGGCATTGAGACAATCCTGCCGCCACGGAGGGAGCCGTCCTTCGGCGTGCACGGGCGTTCGGCCGTCGATGAGCGCGGGCCGAGCCTCGGTCCGCGCGACACCCTGATCATCGGCCGACGCGGCGGCGTGCGGCCAAGTCCGGCATTCGACGATCATGACGACAAAGAAGACGAGAGAGCCCCCTGGGGCCGTAAGCCGCCGCGCTTCGACGACACGTTCGATACAACCCCGACCCGCATCATTCCCGAGGCGATCGTGCCGCAAGCCTTCGCGCCGGCGGAAGACTGGGAGGATGAGAACGAACGCCGCTCGCCGTTGCGCTGGGTCGCCGTCGCGGCAACGCTCGTTGTGGGCTGCTACGCTGCAGTGAATACACTTCAACCGGAGCGATTTTTCGCGCCTCGCCAGATGGAGGTCGCGCAGAACGAGGTGCCGCAACCGTCGCCCGCGCCAACGACTTCGGCGACACCTTCGACGAGTCCCCCCCTTTCGTCAGCCCCGGCGAAAAAATCGACGACGACCTCGGCGGCCGACGTTGACGCCAAGACGACAAGGCTTGCAAAGGCGGATGCGGCGTCTTTGAAGAAACCTGCGCGGGAAACGGCGGCTCGGACGAACAAGACGGTTGCCGCCGCGCCGTCAAAGCCGGTTGCGTCCCAAACCGCCGCGCA
>NZ_DATKFR010000178.1:0-2778 GCF_035511255.1 Parvibaculum sp. | reverse complement strand
TGATAGACCTGCGCGGCGGTCCGTGGCGCGCCCGACGAGGTATAGAAGATCGAGCGATTGGCGGCGGCCGCCTGTGGGAAGAGCATGTCGGCTCGCGCATTCGGCGTATCTTCCGCGGCGGAGATCAGTTTCGTCGCGCCGCCCGCGCCGAGAAAATGCGCGACATAGAGTTCGCCCGAGCTGACCGAGCGGCCGAGGCTCGATTCGAGCCGGTCCTTGCTGTCAGCCGTATAAGCCCCGGCCATCAGGGCCGAGACCTGAGGATCGTTGCGGAGGGCAAGAATTTCCCTGCGGGCGGCAGGATCGGCCACGACATACTTGCCGTTCGAGTCCTGCGTAATGGCGTCGGCATACTGGCCGAGTCCCAGATCTGCCCCATCCTTCTTCATCGTTCCGAGCCAGGTTTGCTGGGTAAACTGAAAAAGCCCACAAGCACTGGAAGTATTTGATTTCGCGTCACAATTCAGGCTGGACTCCCGCATGGCCGTATTCAGAAGATAGCTGAAGTCGGCGCCCGTCTGCGCGCTCGCATTCTGCAGCGCGGCAGTTATCTGGGGGTGGGCCGATACGGCTTGAACTAGGCTCATGGGTCGAAAACCTCTGGTGGTCGAAACCAGGGTCGCAAGCTCCGTGCCAGCGGGTAAAGTCGGAAGGAAGCCGGCCGCCAGAGCCGGTAGATGAGAGCACCATCGGGAGGGAGCGGCTCATGTCCGAAATCGACGTTGCGTCCGAGGTCGAGGACGTTCTGCACCATAAGCGGGACGAGACCGACGCCCGCCCCTATCCAAATCCAATTTACGCCTGGTACGTGGTCGGCGTCTTCGTCCTCGCCTATACCTTCTCTTTCATCGACCGCCAGATCCTCACCCTGCTGGTGGGCCCGATGAAGCGCGACCTCGTCATCACCGACACGGAAATGAGCCTGCTGCAGGGCCTCGCCTTCGCAGCCTTCTATACGATCATGGGCCTGCCGATCGGACGTCTCGTCGATCGCCGCAACCGCGTTGGCATCATCTCGGTCGGTGTCTTCGTCTGGAGCCTGACCACGGCGCTTTGCGGCACCGCAAAGGTTTACTGGCAACTCTTCATCTACCGGATCGGTGTCGGCGTCGGCGAAGCCGCCCTTTCGCCCGCCGCCTATTCCATCATCTCCGATTATTTTCCGCCGAAGCGGCTCGGGCTCGCTATCGGCGTCTACGGCATGGGCGTCTATATCGGCGCGGGCCTCGCGCTCGTCATCGGCGCGGAAGTCATCGGTCTCGTGTCGAAAGGCGGCGACCTGATCCTGCCGCTTCTCGGCCATGTCTATACCTGGCAGATCGTCTTCTTCGTCGTCGGTCTGCCCGGCCTTCTCGTCGCGTTCTGGGTCCGCACGATCCGCGAGCCGGAACGCCGCGGTCACATGCGCCGAGAGATCGGTCCGGACGGCGAGGAACGGGACGCGGAAGTGCCTTTCGGCGAGGTGCTCGCCTATCTCAAGGCGAATGCCGCCGCCTTTCTCACCATGAATTTCTGCTTCGCCTTTCTCGCGATGATGGCCTATGGCACCGCCGCCTGGATTCCGACCTTTTTCGTCCGCACCCATGGCTGGAGCATCGTCGAGGCCGGCCGCTGGTACGGCTGGGTCATCGTCATCTTCGGCACGGGGGGCGTCGTGGCGGGAGGCGCCATAGGCGATCTCGTCCGCTCCTGGGGCTATCGCAACGGACGCATCATCGTCATGGCCTGCACGGGCCTCGCGACGCTTCCCTTCGCCATTGCCTTCCCGCTGGTCGACGACGCCAATCTGGCGCTCGCCCTGCTCGCGCCGGCAAGCTTCTTCGCCACCTTCACGACGGGCGTCGGCCCTTCCGCGCTTCAGGAAATGATGCCGAACCAAATGCGCGGCTTTGCCTCGGCGCTATCGGGATTGATCGTCAATTTCATCGGCCTCGGCCTCGGGCCGACCTCGATCGCGCTGGTGACGGATTTCATTTTCAAGGACGAGCAGATGCTGCGCTATTCGCTGGCCTACGTCTCGCCCGTCATTCTGCTCATCGGAACATGCATCGGTTTCCTCGCCCTCAGGCCCTATCTCAGAAGCCTCGACTATCTGGAGCGGTGGAGCCATCAGCATGAAAATCGTTTGTAGAAAAAGATGTTGAGCTGAGTCGCTGCCGAACCGGATACCGATATCGGCGGTGGTTATACCGATTCGCTGAAGCGGAATCTCAGACGGCTTTGCCGAAGACGCGGAAGCGCCAGGAGTGCGAATTGTCCTGAACGAGCTTCATCGGCGTGTCGCGCGTTCTGAGCCGGCCGCGCGCGCGGGCCTGGTCGAGCTTGAAGGAGAGAAGCTCGCGGTCGAAAGGTTTGATCAGGTAGTCGTCTGCGCCGGCGTCCATCGCGGCGCGGACACTCGCGGGACCGCCATCGGCGACAAAGAGGATGCACGTCTCCGCCCCCTCGGGAAGCGCACGGATTTTCTCGATCAGAGAAAGCGTCTCGGCACCGCCAATACGGGCATCGACAATGACGAGATCGGGCGAAAGCCCCCGGACCGTCGCCAGCGCCTCCCCGGCATCGCGCGCGCCCGCGACCTCGAAGCCAAGGCTTTCAAGGAGAAACTGCGCGGCCTTGCGGACCGGCGCGGACTGATCGGCGATGAGGGACGTTGCCACGGCTCTCACTCCATCGGGCGGCGGGAATCGCCGCTAACGGAACCGAGACTAGGGCCCGAATCTTAAACCAATGGTTAACCACGAAGGTCTTTTCTTAAGCTTTCGATAAGCTCTCCGG
>NZ_DATKFR010000177.1:0-6579 GCF_035511255.1 Parvibaculum sp. | reverse complement strand
CGATCAAGCTTCGCGCCGTGACGATTGAGTAAAAGAAAAACAGGGACGAGGAAATATCATGATCGGCTATGCGACACTCGGCAGCAACGACCGCCAGAAATCGGGCGCTTTTTACGACGAACTGCTCGGCATCCTCGGCGCCAAGCGCGCCATGGAAGATGGCGACCGCCTTATTCTCTGGGCGAACGGCAAGGGCCCGATGCTCGGCGTCATCAAGCCTTATAACGGCGAGCCGGCAACCGTCGGCAACGGCAACATGGTGGCGCTCGCCGTCGGCTCGCGCGAGAACGTCGACAAGATCCACGCCAAGGCGCTGGAGCTTGGCGGTACGGACGAGGGTGCGGTCGGACTGCGCGGCGGCAATTTCTACGCCGGCTATTTCCGCGATCTCGACGGCAACAAGCTCGTCGCCTTCCATATGGGGTAAGGGCCGAACCGTTCCCAACTTCACAGGTCATGCGCGGGCCCTCCTTCAATTAAAAGAGGCCGCGTATCCACATCTTTCTTCTTCTATACAGAAAGTGAAGACGTGGATGGCCGGGTCAAGCCCGGCCATGACGTGATGGGGATGCAGGCGTCGACTGCATTAATCAGCAAGTTCCGCCTTGATCCGTTCCGCGTGTTTCTTTAGCAGATCAAAATCCGCCAGTTTGCGTGCGTGCAGCGCGAGGTCGATGCCGGCCGAGCGCGGAATGATATGCGTGTGGAAGTGGAAGACAGTCTGCCCGGCGGCCGGACCGTTCAGCTGCGCGATCATGATGCCGGGCGCGTCGAAGGCGCGCTTCACGGCTGCGGCGACGATCTTCGTCGTCTTCGCTTGCGCGGCGACGAAGTCCGGGTCCAGATCGAAAAGATTTTCGGCCGGAAATTTCGGAATGACCAGCGTGTGTCCTTCGGCCTGCGGCATCACATCCATGAAGGAGAGTGTCATCTCGTCTTCATAGACCTTGAAGCAGGGCGCCTCGCCGCGAAGGATCTTCGCGAAGATATTGTTCGGATCGTAGGCCATTCTCAGAAATCGTCCTCTTGCATGTCGCCCGCTGGATCGGCGGCGAGATCGTGCCTGAAGGGGGAGTATTCGCCAAGCGCCTCGACCTCGCGGTCGACATAAATCCGCTCGCGCTCCAGATAGTCGGCGACAGCTTCGCGGAAGGAAGCATTGGCGATCCAGTGGGCGCTGTAGGTCTTGGAGGGCAGATAGCCGCGCGCCAGCTTGTGCTCGCCCTGCGCGCCGGCCTCGACGCGGGCAAGTCCGCGGCTGATCGCAAAGTCGATGGCCTGGTAGTAGCAGCATTCGAAATGCAGGAAGGGGTGATGCTCGATGGCGCCCCAGTTGCGGCCGTAAAGCGCGTCGCTGCCGATGAAGTTGAGCGCTCCGCCGATATAGCGCCCGTTACGCTTTGCCATCACGAGAAGCGTGTCGCCGGGCAACCGCTCATTGATGAGGCTGAAGAACTCGCGCGTGAGGTAAGGGCTGCCCCATTTGCGGCTGCCGGTGTCCATATAGAAGGCGAAGAAGGCATCCCAGTGATCCTCGGTGAGGCTGGCGCCCGTCACCCATTCGATTTCGACGCCGTTCTCGAGCGCGCGTTCGCGCTCCTTGCGGATCATCTTGCGCTTGCGCGAGGAGAGATCGGCCAGGAAATCGTCGAAGCTTCCATAGCCGCGATTGTGCCAGTGAAACTGCTGGTCGGTGCGCTGCAGGCATCCTTGCGCGCCGAGCCGCGTCCATTGCCGTTCCGGCAGAAACGTCCAGTGGATCGACGACACGCCGCTGCGCCGCGCGACCTCGACGGCGCCGGCGAGCAGGCGATCCTCCGCCTCTTCGCGTCCGGGCCCCGGCCGCGTCAGCAGGCGTGGACCGGTCGCGGGCGTGAAGGGAACGGAGACCTGAAGCTTCGGGTAATAGTCGCCGCCCGCGCGCTCGTAAGCCTCGGCCCAGCCGCGATCGAAGACGTATTCGCCGCGGCTATGCCCCTTCAGATACATCGGCATCGCGCCCGCGAGCCCGCCGCATCCGTCTTCGAGCAGCAGATGATAGGGCATCCATCCCGTGCGCCGCGTGGCCGAGCCGCTGTCTTCCAGCGCACTCAGAAATGCATGGGAGACGAAGGGATTGTAAGGCTCGCCATCGGGATTGGCGCAAGCGTCCCACGCCGCCGGATCGACGGCGCCCAGACCTTGCGCGACCTTGATAATGGCTTGTTCGGCGTCACCCATGGACTGACTCTAGTGCGTCAGCCTCGCTTCACTCAATCTCGAAAATCGCCTCGATCTCGACGGCGATGTCGATGGGCAGGCTCGGCGCCGAGACGGCGGAGCGGGCATGGCGGCCGGCATCGCCGAATATTTCGACCATCAGGTCCGATGCGCCGTTGATGACGGCGGGCTGTTGCACGAAGTCCGGCGTCGAGTTGACGAAGCCGACGAGCTTCACGCAGCGCTTCACGCGATCGAGGTCGCCGCCCACGGCTTCCTTGAGCTGCGCGACGACGTTGAGAGCGGTAAGGCGCGCGGCTTTCATGCCTTCGCCAGGTTCGAGATCGCGGCCTAGCTTGCCCTTGTATTCAATGCCGTTCGGACCCATCGGGCCTTGGCCCGAAATGAAAACGAGATTGCCGGCGACGACGAACGGAACATAGTTGGCAACGGGCGCGGCCGCTTTCGGCAGTGTGATCCCGAGTTCCGAAAGTCGCGCTTCGATCCTGCCTGCCATTGTCCTGCCTCCGTTTGCTTCGTCTCAAGGGAGCGTTATACCTAATCTCTGGATGCCGATCGGGAAAGAAAAATGAAGTCCACCCAGAAGACCCCCGCCGACGACGGATTCTTCATGCCGGCGGAATGGGAGCCCCATGAACGTTGCTGGATGCAATGGCCGTCTCGCGGCGACGTCTGGGGAGACCGGTTGCCGCAATCCTGTTTCGCATATGCGGAGATAGCGCGAACGATTTCTCGTTTCGAGCCTGTGTCGATGATCTGCCGTCCGCGCGATGAGGCGGAGGTGAAGCTCGCCTGCGGACGCGGCATCGAGGTGGTGCCGATCGAGATCGACGATTCCTGGGCGCGCGACTCTGGCCCCGTTTTCGTCATTGACGGAAAGGGCGCGGCGGCCGGCGTGCATTGGCGCTTCAACGCTTGGGGCAATGCCTTCCAGAACTACGAGAACGATGCCCGCGTCGGCGGCGCGGTGCTGGAGCGTTTGGGCATGCGCCGTTACGACGGGCCGATGATCCTCGAAGGCGGCTCCATCTGCGTCGACGGGTACGGCACGCTTCTGACCACGGAAGAATGTCTCTTCAACGAAAATCGCAATCCCGAGCTGACGCGCCAGCAGATCGAGGAGCGTCTCGCGCTCTATCTCGGCATTCGTCGGATCGTCTGGCTCGACCAGGGTCTCGAGGACGACGAGACCGGCGGCCATGTCGACATGATCGCCTGCTTTGCCGGCTCGGGCCGCGTGCTGCTGCACATGCCGGAAGACAGGAACGATCCGAATTTCATGCACATGCGGGAAAACAGGCTGCGCCTCGAGGCGGCGCGCGACGCGCGCGGCAAGAAGCTCGAGGTGATCGAGGTGCCGCAGCCCAAAAACCAGTTCCGGCGTGGCGACGGCCGCAGGCTCACCACGTCCTACGTGAATTTCTATATCGCCAATGGCGGCATTGTGATGCCGGGTTTCGACGATCCGCATGACGAGGTGGCGGCCCGCATCGTCGCCGAAGCCTTTCCGGATCGTGAAGTGGTGCAAGTGCCCGCGCTGCACATCGCGGCGGGTGGCGGCGTCATCCACTGCATCACGCAACAGCAGCCTAAGGGCGCGGCGGCCAAGTAATCAGCCGTTGATGATCATGCGCGCGGCCCGGCTGCCCTTCTTCTTGTCGGCATACATGGCGGCGTCGGCGCGGGCGAGCAGTTCGGCCTGTTCGGAATTCGCGTCGTAATAGGCGAGGCCGAGGCTCGCCCGCACGACGACGGTCTTGCCATTGTGCCGAAAGGACAGTTTGTCGATGCCGCGTACGAGGCTGCGGGCTCGTTCACGCGCCGGGGCATTCTGCGCACGCACGAAGAGTACCGCGAATTCATCGCCGCCGACCCGCGCGGCGTAGTCGGTCGCGCGGATATTCTGCTTGAGAAAGTAGCCGACAATGCGTAGCAGCTCGTCGCCAGCGAGGTGGCCGTGCTCGTCGTTGATCGACTTGAATCCGTCGAGATCGAGATAGGCGAGAAGGCCCGCTTCGTCATAGCGCGCGGCACTGAGCAGGTTGCGCTGAAGCACGTTCTCGAAGCCGCGCCGGTTGAGAAGACCGGTCAGATCGTCGGTGACGGCCAGCGCTTCGAGATGCGCGATGCGTGAAGTGAGTTCGACAATGCGGCTCTCGGTCTCTGCCGCAAAGTTCAGAGCCTGATTGCGAAGATGAGCCGGGCTTCGGCTGATGACGGGATCGCTGATCGCGCGCCTGAAACGGGCGGTCATGCTGTCTTCCATCGTCAGCACCGTATCCGTCGGCGCCGTTCTTGCGGTTTTTGCGCGTCTCATGCCCATGCCCAGACCTCCTTGCCCCGAAAGCTGTGTGGCCAAGGTTGAATTGCAAGCGCCTTGCCATCGGGAAGGCTGCATAAAATCAACGACTTGAAACATGCGTTTGCATAAAGGGGCTCGGCAAATTCTGCCGACCGGACCGTGCCTGCCGGGTGAGACGGCTTTGGATCAGGTGGAACACGTCAGCATGACGCGGACGATGATGACGACCATGAATTCCGGAGGAGCGGGCGAACTTCAATGCCCCGACACCGGTTCGGCCTTGTCCGACAGGATGACGGTCTTGCAGAAGGGCACGATGACGAGCGCCGCGACGAACATGATCGACATCAGGAAAAAGACATCCTGAAAGGCGAGCGTCAGCGCCTGCTGGCCGACGAGTTGCGCGACCTTGCCTTCGAGGATCGATTGCGCGCGCGCGGGGTCCGGTGTGTAGGCGGATATCCGCGCCGCCGCGCCGCCGAGTGCATTGAGGCCATGAGCGGAAACGTCTTCGCCGAGCCGCGCGGCGTTGATGCGGCCGAAATCCTGAAGCCATGTCGTGACCGTCGCGATGCCGATGGCACCGCCGAGATTGCGCATCAGGTTGAAGAGGCCCGAGCCGTAGCGCAGCTCGTCTGGCCCGAGTCCGTTGAGGGCCATGCCGACGGAAGGGACGATGCAGAGCAGCAGCGCAAAGCCGCGAATGGCCTGCGGTGTGAAGAGCTGCCAGAAGCCCCAATCCGACGTGATGCCGGAAAAGAGCCAGAGCGACAGCGCGAAGAGCGAGAAGCCGATGCTGATGACGATGCGTTGATCGAGGACGGTCGTCGCCTTGGCGGCAAGCGGTGCGCTGAACATCATGAAGATGCCCGAGACGAAGACCGTCGTGCCGATTTCGAGGCTGGAAAAATCGCGCACCCGGCCGAGAAAGATCGGCGTGAGATAGGTCGCGGAATACAGGCCGAAGCCGATGACGAGGTTGAGCAGGCAGGCAAGCGCGAAAGTTGGCTTGCGGAAGGGCGTCAGCTTCAGGACCGGCATGGTCGAGAAAAACGAGCGCTCGAAGAAGACGACGGCGCCGACGACGGACACCCAAGTGACCGTCTTGATCGTATCGTCCTCGAACCATTGATAGCGCGGGCCTTCCTCCAGCACATATTGAAGCGCGCCGAGAAAGACCGCCAGCGACAGCACATGCAGCCAGTCGATGCGTTTCAGCATGTCGGGATTGGCTTTGTCGACCTTGCCGAGGATCGGCAGCAGGATCGCGATGGCGGCGCCGGGGACGATGTTGATGAAGAATAGCCAGTGCCAGCTTGACGCCTCCGTGATCCAGCCGCCCAGCGTCGGCCCGAGCGTCGGCGCCAGCGTCGAGACCATGCCGAGGATGGCCGGGATCATCGCTCGCTTCTTGCCGGTGAAGAGCGCGAAGCCGGTGGCAAAGACGGTCGGCACCATCGCTCCGCCGACGAAGCCCTGAATGGCGCGGAAGATCGTCATCGATTCGATGTTCCAGGCAAAGCCGCACAAGAGGCTCGAGATCGTGAAGAGCACGGCCGACGCCGTGAAGAGCCAGCGCGTGGAGATGGCCTGGGAGAGAAAGGCGGCGAGCGGGATCATCACGATCTCGGCCATCAGATAGGCCGTCTGGACCCAGGCGATCTCGTCCGGCCCGGCCGAAAGTCCCGCCTGAATGGAGTTGAGAGAGGCCGCCACGATCTGCGTATCGAGCAGCGCCATGAACTGGCCGAAGGCCATGATCCCGAAGATGAGGAGCTTGCGCCCTTCGGTGAGCTGGGTAAGCCGGGGAGCGGCCGCATCTTCCATCGTGGTTTCGGCGGTGCTCATGGCGGCCCCTTGATTTATTATATGATGATCATCATATAATGGTGGTCAGGAGGACCGGCAAGATGCGCTACGCGGATTCACATAAGGAAGAAACTCATCGCAAGGTGCTGAAACTGGCCGCCCGCGCGCTGCGCGAAAAAGGGCCGGACCGCCTTGCCGTCGCGGAGGTCATGAAGGCCGCCGGCCTGACGCATGGCGGTTTCTATGCG
>NZ_DATKFR010000176.1:0-1877 GCF_035511255.1 Parvibaculum sp. | reverse complement strand
GTTTATCATGAAGATCCGTAACTCCTTGAGATCGCTGCGCAATCGCCACCGGGACAACCGTCTGGTCCGGCGCAAGGGCCGCATCTACATCATCAACAAGACCAATCCCCGCTACAAGGCCCGCCAGGGCTGAACGGGGTTCGGGCGCGTGACCCCGGGGTCCGCCGTCCGATGCCGAACAAGGGCCGCGCCTCAAGGGCGCGGCCTTTTCGTTTCTGAAGCCACGTTGCGGGGGGAGTCATGGGGATGATCGACACGGTGGTTTTCGACATCGGCAATGTGCTGATCGGCTGGGATCCCCGGCACCTCTATCGCAAGATCTTCGCGAGCGAGGAAGAGGTCGAGCACTTCCTCGCCAATGTCTGCACCCTCGATTGGCATCTCGCGCATGATTATGGCGTCTCCTTCGAGGAGAACGGCGCGAAGCTGAAGGCGCTCCATCCGGATCACGCCGACCTCATCGACATGTGGGGAACGCGGTACATCGAGATGATCCCGGGCCGCATTCCGGGCACGGTCGATCTCCTGCACGCGATGGCGGATGCGGGCCTCGAACTTCACGGGCTCACCAACATGCCGACCGTGACCTTCGACTATCTGCGCGAAGCCTATCCGGAACTCAAGCGCTTCGGAACGACGATCGTCTCCGGCGCCGAAGGCGTGGTGAAGCCAGATCCGCGTATCTTCGAAATCCTGATCGAGCGCACGGGGCTCGTGCCGGAACATGCGCTCTTCATCGACGACTCGCAACGAAACGTCGAGGCGGCGGCGTCGCTCGGCTTTCATACGCATCGCTTCGAGCATGCCGAAGCTCTGCGTGCCGATCTTGCAGTCCGTGGGTTGGTCGACTGACGACAGGAAGTCGCTATAGTCGATACGAATTCGATTGGACGCCCGGGGGCAGGAGGAACGATGACGGACAGGTTCATGATCTATGGCGCGACCGGCTATACGGGCAAGCTCGTCGCCCGCACGGCCAAGGCGCTGGGCTTCCGTCCGCTGCTGGCGGCGCGCAACGAGGCGCGATTGAAATCCGTCGCCGGACAGCATGGCTTCGAATATCAGGCCTTCTCGCTCGACGACACGCCGGCGCTTGTCGCCGCGCTGAGCCAGGTCGATGCTGTGCTCCATATCGCCGGCCCCTTCTCGCAGACCTCGAAGCCGATGCTCGACGCCTGCATCAGGACGAAAACGCATTACCTCGACATCACCGGCGAGATCGACGTCTTCGAAGCCTGCGCGTCGCGCGACGCCGAAGCGCGCGAGGCCGGCATCATGGTCATGCCGGGCGTCGGTTTCGACGTCGTGCCGAGCGATTGTCTCGCCGCCCATATGAAGGCGCGGATGCCCGACGCGGTCGAACTGACGCTGGCGATTTCCGGCCTCGGCCACACGTCGCGCGGCACCGCGAAAACGGGCGTCGAAAGCGTTGGCAAGGGAACGCGCATCCGCCGCGACGGCGACATCGTGACGGCAAAGCAGACGCCGCGCCGGGATTTCGATTTCGGTGCGGGGACGAAGCCCGCCATCGCGATCGGCTGGGGCGACGTTTCGACGGCCTTTCATTCGACCGGTATTCCGAACATCACCGTCTATTTCGAGGCGAGTCCGCAGCTCGAGCAGATGGCGAATCTCGGCGGCTTCGCGCGCTGGATCGCCAGCCGCAGCTTCATGCAGCGGCGGCTGAAGGCCGCGATCGACAACCAGCCCGAAGGTCCGACCGATGCCGAGCGCCGCGAGGGCTTCGCGGTGCTGCTCGGAGAAGCGGTCAATGCGGCCGGCGAGCGCGTCGTCTCGAAGCTGCGCACGCCCGAGGGCTATACGCTGACCGCCATGACCAGCCTCGAAACCGTCCGCCGGGTTCTGAGCGGCGAGGT
>NZ_DATKFR010000175.1:0-7010 GCF_035511255.1 Parvibaculum sp. | reverse complement strand
CCCGCGATCCTGTCCATGAATTTCGCCATCGCCACGTCGCGTTCGGAAACGCCTTTCGCGTCGTGGGTGGTCAGGGTCACCTCGACCCTGTTGTAGACGTTGAACCATTCGGGATGATGGTCGGCCTTGTCGGCGGCGAGCGCGACACGAGTCATGAAGCCGAAGGCCTCGTTGAAATCCTTGAAGAGGAATGTCTTTTCTATGGCGTCGCGTCCCCGCACCTTGGTCCAGCCCTTGAGTTCCGAAAGAGCCTTTTCGCGCGCCGCGCCGCTCAGTTTCTCGACCATGATCTTCTCCTCACGTTGCGGGCAGAGCCTCGCCTGCCTAAAGTCGTCATGCAAGAGAGGATGTGATGGACTGGAAAACAATCAAGGCGCCAAGCCTCGAAGATTTCGAGCGGATCGCCGGCGAGGCGTTCGCACGGCTTCCGGAGGAATTCCGGTCGCGCTGCGAAGGGCTGGTGATCCGGGTCGAGGATTTTCCGACCGATGAAGTTCTCGACGCGATGGAGCTCGAAAGTCCCTTCGATCTCCTCGGGCTCTATCACGGCACCGGCGAGCCCTACGAGCTCAGCAACCGGACGACCAAGCTCCCGGACATGGTCTTTCTCTACCGCCGGCCGATGCTCGACTACTGGGCCGATTACGACGAGACGCTGGGCCACATCATCGCCCATGTGCTGATCCACGAAATCGGCCATCATTTCGGCCTCTCGGACGCGGCCATGCATGCAATCGAGGACGCCGCCGATCACTCGTCGTGAGGCTCGAAATCCGGATAGAGGCGTTCGATCACATAAGGCCCGCCGCCGGTGCTGGTGCGGGATGAGAAGAGAACGCTGCGCGTCACTTCGAAACGCGGACTCGCGAAAAGATTATTCGCCTCGACGAAACGGTAGGCCTCGTCCGCCTCGCGGCCACGCAGACGGGCGAGCGTCACATGCGGCGTGTAGTTGCGCGTTTCGGGCGGAAGCCCGACGCGGCGGATCGCGTTTTCATGACGTTGCTGAAGAAGGCGCAGCGGCTCCGTCATTTTGACGCCCGCCCATACCGCGTGAGGCCTCGCGCCGCCGAAAGCACCGACGCCTTCGAGTTCGAGCTCGAAAGGCACGAAGGGAATTTCGGCGAGCGCCGCATCGACGTCGTCGGCGACATCCTCCGGAATGTCGCCGATGAAGCGCAGCGTGATGTGGAAGTCCGCGCGCTCGATCCAGCGTGCACCCTCGAGCCCGCGCTGGAGCCGCATCAGCCGCTCGGCGATCTCGTCGGGAATTTCCAGCGCGGTGAAGAGGCGGATCATGGGGTTCGTTCGGCCGGTGTCGATGACCTTCACTCTATAGCCCTCCCCCCTTGAGGGGGAGGGTTGGGAGGGGGGTAGGCTGCAGGAAAGAGTCTCGCGAAGAAGTCCCCCCACCCGATCGGCTTCGCCGATCGACCTCCCCCTCAAGGGGGGAGGTGTCGATATCTTCCTGCGGCTGATTACGGACAGGGGTTCGGCTGGTCGAGATGGGCGGCGGCGATGTCGGTTTCGAGTTCCTTCGTCCAGGCGATCTCGCGCGAGGTCACGGCGAGTTTCAACTGCTCCATCGTCGTCGCGCCGATGATGTTCGAGGTCACGAAGGGTCGCGTCGTCACGAACTGATTGGCGAGTTGCGAGGCGTCGAGCCCGTGCTTTTCGGCGATGGCGAAATAATTCTCGAAGGCATGGGCGGCCTTGGGCGTCTCGTAGCGTTGCAGGCGGTTGAAGAGCTGCTTGCGCGAGCCTTGCGGCAGGGCGCCGTTGCGATACTTGCCGCTGAGATAGCCCTGCGCCAGTGGCGAATAGGCAAGGAGGCCCACGCCTTCCTGATGCGCGATTTCGGCGCCGCCGAGTTCGAAGATGCGGTTGGTGAGGTTGTAGGCGTTCTGGATCGACTGGACGCGAGGCAGGCCTTTGGTCTCTGCGTAATGCAGAAACTTCATCGTGCCCCAGGGCGTCTCGTTCGAAAGGCCGATATGGCGCACCTTGCCGGCCTTGACGACCTCGCCTAGCGTTTCGAGGATTTCGTCGATCGGATGGCTGTCGAAGTCGACATGGGTATAGGTGAGCCCGCCAGCGCCGAAAAGGCTGACCGGACGATCCGGCCAGTGGAGCTGATAGAGATCTATATAATCCGTCTGCAGACGTTTCAGGCTCTTGTCCACGGCTTCGAGGATCTGCTTGCGACTGTGCTCTGTCGGCGATTTGTCGTCGCGCAGCCAATCCATCGGCGAGCGGCCGGCGACTTTCGAGGCCAGGATCACCTTGTCGCGGTTCTTGCGCGCCTTGAACCAGGTGCCGATGATGGTTTCGGTGCGCCCCTGCGTTTCGGCCTTGGGCGGCACCGGATACATTTCCGAGGTGTCGAAGAAATTGATGCCCTGGTCGAGCGCGTAATCCATCTGCGCGTGGCCTTCGGCCTCGGTGTTCTGCTCGCCCCAGGTCATGGTGCCGAGACAGATCGAGCTGACCTTGAGGCCCGTGCGGCCGAGTTCGCGATATTCCATTTCGCCGGGTTTCATTGAGTGCCCCTGTGGCATGTCCCTTCGCGGGATCGTTGCTGATGCTGGATGCGCGGGACGGACGCCCCGCGAATTATTTTGCCGCCGGCCTCGCCCCGAGTTCGCCGATCAGCGCCTCGACCTTCGGCGCGATGCGGGCGGCGATGATCGAGACGCCCTTGGCGTTCGGATGCATTCCGTCGGCGAGGGTGAGGCCGGGCGCGACCGGCTTGCCGTTCAATTCGCCGGCGACCCCGTCGAGGAAGAAAGGATAGAAGAGGAGCTTATGCTCCGCCGCGAGCTCGGGAAAGATCGCGTTGAAGTTTCTGGCGTAGTCGGCGCCCATATTGGGCGGCGCGATCATGCCGGCGAGCAGGATCGGAAGGCCGCGCTTGCGAAGCTGCGTGACGATGGCTTCGAGATTGGCGCGGGTCAGCTTTGGGTCGATGCCGCGCAGCGCGTCGTTCGCGCCGAGTTCGAGGATCACCGCGTCGGCATCGGGACCGACGGTCCAGTCGAGGCGCGAAAGCCCACCCGACGTCGTGTCGCCGGAGACGCCGCCATCGATCACGACGACGTCATGGCCCTTCGCCCTCAGGCGTTTCTGGAGCTGCGGCACGAAGCCCTCGTCGGGCCCGAGCAGATAGCCGGCGGTCAGGCTGTCGCCGAGCGCGACGATGGTGACGGGCTTTTCGGCGGCGAAGGCAGGTGCCGTGAGGGCGGAAAGAAGAAGCACGGCAAAAACAACGAAGCGATTTGAGCGGCTGAAGCCCTCCCCCACCGCTTGTTCGCCTTTGGCAGACAAGCCGCCAAAGCGGGAGGGCGAGGGTTGGGAGGGGGGTAAGCTCAGGAACGAGTCTTGCGAAGAAGGCCCCCCGCCCGGAACGCTGCGCGTTCCGACCTCCCCCTCGAGGGGGGAGGTAGAAGGTAGGCGATCATCATCCGCCGTTATCGCCCGCGCCGCTGGCGCTCGCTTGTAAATCCCTGCAAACATGCCATATCGGCCGAGGGCTCTCCAAAGGGCAGGCAGGAAAATGCGGGCGGTCAATTGAGCGACACCATTATCGAGCTTGAAGGTCTGAAGCTGAGCCTGCCCAGTGCGGCCGGGCTGGTCAACATCTTGCGCGGCATCGATCTCAAGGTCGCGCGCGGCGGCACGGCGGGGCTCGTCGGTCCTTCGGGGTCTGGCAAGTCGACGCTCCTGATGGTGCTGGCGGGGCTTGAGCGGCCGAGCGAAGGCCGGGTGAAGGTCGCGGGCGAGGATCTGACACGGCTCGGCGAGGACGGGCTCGCGCGCTTCCGTCGCGATCATATAGGTATCGTCTTCCAATCCTTCCACCTCGTGCCGACCATGACGGCGCTCGAAAACGTCGCCGTGCCGCTTGAATTCGCGGGCAGGCCGGACGCCTTCGCGCGGGCGGAGACGGAGCTTCGCGCCGTCGGCCTCGGCCACAGGCTTTCTCATTATCCAGGGCAATTGTCGGGCGGCGAGCAGCAACGCGTCGCGCTGGCTCGCGCCGTCATCGGCGATCCTGAAATCCTGCTCGCCGACGAGCCGACGGGCAATCTCGACCAGACGACGGGCGAGGGCATCATTGAGCTGATGTTCGCACTGCATGAACGCAAGGGGACGACGCTCGTCCTCATCACGCATGACGAAAAACTGGCCGCGCGGTGCGGGCAGGTGATCCGGCTTCGCGACGGGCTCGTCGAACAGGCGGAGGCGGGCGCCGCGTGAGTTCCCTTCCTCTCGCTCTTCGGCTGGGCGCCCGCGAGCTGCGCGCCAATTTCGCGCAAGGCTTCGCGGGCTTTCGCATCTTTCTCGCCTGCCTCGCGCTGGGCGTCGCGGCGATCGCGGGCGTCGGTTCGGTTTCGACGGCGCTGACGCGCGGGCTCGCCGAACGTGGCCAGGAGATTCTCGGCGGCGACGTCGATGTGCGGCTCATTCATCGCGAGGCGGACGCCGCCGAACTCGCCTTCCTCTCGAAGGGCAACACGGTGTCGCGCTCGGCGGAACTTCGCGCCATGGCGCGCACCGCGGCGAACGACAAACAAAGCCTCGTCGAATTGAAGGCCGTCGACGGACGCTATCCGCTCTACGGCGCGATGGCGTTGTCGCCGGAGATGCCGCTTGCCGACGCGCTGGCGATGCGCGACGGCCATTACGGGCTTATCGCCGAACCCAATCTCGTCTCGCGGCTCGGATTGAAGCCGGGCGACGAGGTGCGCATCGGCGAAAGCACATTCGAACTCCGCGCTGAAATCCGCCACGAGCCCGACCGCGTCGGCGACGGTTTCGCGCTCGGGCCCCGCGTGATGATCGCCGAAGCGGCCTTGCCCGCGACCGAATTGGTGCAACCGGGAAGCCTCGTCAATTATCACTATCGTCTGCGCTTCCCCGAAAGTGCGCGCGACGTGCCGGCGATCAAAGCCTGGGTCGAGGCGCTTCACACCGCTTTCCCCGATGCCGGATGGCGCGTTCAGGACCGCACAGACAGCGCGCCCTCGATGCGGCGTTTCGTCGAACGGGTCGCGCTCTTTCTCACCTTTGTCGGATTGACTGCGCTCACGGTCGGCGGCGTCGGCATCGCCAATGCGGTCAAATCCTATCTCGACGGCAAGCGCGAGGTGATCGCCACCTTCAAGTGCCTCGGCGCGCCAGGCTCGCTCATCTTCGCGATCTATCTGACGCAGGTGATGGCGCTTGCCGTTGCGGGGATCGCGGCCGGACTCGCGCTCGGCGCGGCGGTGCCCTTCGTCACGGACCGGCTTGCGGGCGATCTCATCCCGGTGCCGGCGGTGCTGGCACTCTATCCGGGTCCGCTACTGCTCGCGGCCGCCTATGGTTTCCTCACCGCGCTCGCTTTCGCGATCTGGCCGCTCGCGCGGGCGCGGGAAGTTCCGGCGGCGAGCCTTTTCCGCGCGCTGGTCGCGCCGGAGCGGCAATGGCCGCGCCCGATCTATATCGCCGCCACGGCGGCGACGCTTCTCACGCTCGCGGCGCTGGCGGTGGTCACGGCCGAGCAGCCGCTTTTCGCCTTGTGGTTCATCATGGGCGCCGCCGGCGTCTTCGCGCTGCTGCGGCTCGCGGCACTCGGCGTCGGGGCGCTGGCGGCGCGGCTGCACGGGACGGGAGGCCGGGGGCGCTCGCCGGAGATGCGGCTCGCACTCGCCAATCTCTACCGGCCCGGCGCGTCGACCGCCGCCGTCATGCTGTCGCTCGGCCTCGGGCTCACGCTTCTCGTCACCGTGTCGCTCATCAACGGCAATCTTTCGGGCGAGATCATGAAGGAGCTGCCGGGCCGCGCGCCATCCTTCTTCTTCGTCGACATTCAGCCCGATCAGTCGGACGCTTTCGAGCAATTCATCCGCGCGACGCCGGGCGTGACGAAGTTCGAGCGCGTGCCGATGCTGCGCGGACGGCTCGTTGCGCTGAAGGGCGTGCCCGCCGATCAGGTGAAACCGGCCTCGGGCGCCGAATGGGCGCTCAAGGGCGATCGCGGCATTACATACGCCGCCGCGCCGCCGGAAAACTCGAAGCTCCTGAGCGGAAGCTGGTGGCCGAAGGACTACAAGGGGCCGCTGCTCGTCTCCTTTGCCGACGAACTGGCGACGGGGCTCGGGCTCAAGGTCGGCGACCGGATCACCGTCAATATTCTCGGCCGCGAACTCGAGGCGACGCTCGCCAATACGCGCGAGGTGGACTGGCAATCGCTCGGCATCAATTTCGTCATGGTCTTTTCGCCGGGGGCGCTCGAAGCGGCGCCGCATACGGAACTCGCGACGGTGACGATGGACGAAGCGGGCGAGGCGGCGCTCGAACGGGCGGTCGCGACGCGGTTTCCGAACGTCACATCGGTGCGCGTCAAGGAGGCGCTCGACGCGGTCAACGCACTGCTCGGGCAATTCTCGCTCGCCGTCCGCGTCACCGGCATGGTGACGCTCGCGGCCGGTATCCTCGTTCTCGCCGGTGCGATGGCGGCGGGGTTCCGTGCCCGGGCGCGTGACGCGGTCATCCTCAAGGTGCTCGGCGCAACGCGGGCGCGTGTGCTCGGCATCTATGTGCGGGAATATGCGGCGCTCGGGCTCTCGACGGCGCTGGTCGCGGCGCTGGCCGGCAGCATTGCCGCCTGGGCCGTCGTCGCGATCGTGATGGAACTCCCCTGGCATGTGCTGCCCGGGACGCTCGCGCTTACGGTTCTGGGGGCCACCGCCGCGACAATCGGTCTCGGTCTTCTCGGCACCTGGCGGGTTCTGTCGGTGCCGGCGGCTTCCATGCTGCGGTCGGATTGAGTCGATCCGGCTTAACTCCGCATAATCGTTACATTTTCTTTATACGATCTTTCGGCCTGTCAAAGGCCCGGCGCGGTCCATTTTCCTTGAAATTGCCGGATTGAGAGCCAATATTAAAACCGCACTATCAGGAGGGTGCAGAGATATGGCCAATTTTGACCAAGACAGGCTGCGGAGCGGCGTCGGCGTAGCAACCCC